>JANXTA010000077.1 GCA_025356395.1 Betaproteobacteria bacterium | reverse complement strand
AATCGGGTCCGAGCATGAAAACCGCGAGTATGCAAGAAATCCAGCGTAGTTACGCGATGTCACTTATAGTCAGTGTCATCTCCCTACGACCTGACTTTCCAAGGATTCAATGCCGTTTCTACCCACGAAATCGTTTGCTTTTTATACACGACGCAACCTGTTGGCTGGTGCCGCAGCAGCGATGCTGGCGTTGTCAGCAGGCTGCACTACGCCCGCCACGACCAGTGCAGAGTTGCCCTTGTCTCCTGTCCGCATCGCAGCGCTGCTCGCGAGCCCTGAGCGCAGTGCAGCCGATCGGTTAAACGACGAACGCCGCAAGCCGCAGCAAATGCTGGAGTTCATCGGCGTGCGTCCAGGCATCGTGGCGCTGGACCTGAGTGCCGGTGGCGGCTATACGACCGAATTGATAGCCCGGGCTGCCGGGTCCAAAGGCCGCGTTTACGCCCAAAGCATGCCGCGCACTGCACGTCCACCGCCGGCCCAGAGTGAATCGGGTTCAATGTCGGTTGCGCCGTCGATGGGCAGCCAGACCGACCCGGCTATGCCGCCTGCGGCATTGACGGCCCGTGCCACCCAGCTACAGACCGGTCACATCGTGCCAGTGGTCCGGACATTCGAACAGCCAGTGCCGCCCGAGGTGGCCGACGGCGGCCTCGACCTCGTGACGCTGATGTTCAACTATCACGACTTCGGCCACATGGGCGTCGATCGCGCTTCGATGAACCGGGCGATTTTCGGGGCCTTGAAGCCGGGTGGGATCTACGTGGTCGCAGACCACGCGGGGCGGCCCGGCACGGGAATCTCCGAGTCGGGGACGCTGCATCGCGTCGAGGCGGACTTCGTGGTGCGCGAGGTGGAAGCGGCGGGTTTCAGACTCGCGGAGCGCGGGGCTTTCCTGAGCAACCCGAACGATCCACGCGATCGCAATGAACCCGATCCCCCAACTCCGAAGGACGAATTCGTGCTGAAGTTCGTGAAGCCCTGACTTGCTGTGCTCCCTCCCCTTCCGGGGGGGGGGAGTAGTGGATGGTCACCCCAGATCGCTGCTGAACGCGATCTCGTGGATGTCCATCACCGTCACGTCGCGACGCTTCAGGCCTTCGCCCCACGCGTCGATCTCGGCGCCCTTGGCGAAGCGGGGCGCGAGCTCCACGTCGGCCTTCGGATCGACGCGCAGCAGCTCCCCGCTCTCGAGCATCGCACCGCAGACCTCGCCCTTCGGGGCGTACAGCGTGACGAGTTTCTCGAGCGCCGCGCCCATGTGCGGCGGGACGTGGATCTGACGGTCGTCGTCGAGCAGCACGCCGTCGACATCGCCACGGGCATTGAGGGTGCAGTGCGCCACGCGTTCCTTGACGCTGGGCAGTACGTTGGGGTCGAGCCAGTGCATGGTGTTCCTTGTCGTTGGTTTCGGGAGGAGGTCGATCGCGGGAAGGCCGCGATCCGGATACGTCATTCGGGGCGCGTCGGCGGACGAGGCGCGGCCGGCCCTCGCGGTTGCCGGGTGACCATCGTCTGACCGTCGATGCCGACCCTCTCGGCGCGCAGGCTGCGGCCGTAAGCGTTCTTCGTGCCGTAGCCGCTCGCCGACAACGTCGACCCGACCCGCAGCGAGGCCGGGTCGACGATGCCGTTGCGGGGAGGCAGGCGAACGATGGTGCCGTCGCCCGGCACCACGCCATCGACCTCGCCGAGAGGCGCATGCAGCACGTTCGCCACGACGCCTTCGACACGCATCGCGGTGAGCGCTGCCGCACGGGCTTCCGAGGGCTTGGGAGGTCCCGCATCGACGCTCGGTCGCGCCTCCACGATCGGCGCCGCGTCGTACTGGCCGATCGCGTAGGCCCGGAAGCCGCGACCGCTCTGGCCACGACCCTGCGCGACGAAGCGGTCGCCGGGTTTCAGCGTGCGGACCAGGTCGGGTCCCAGGTGCGGTGGGAAGCGCACCTGCGTGCCGTCCTGCGCGATCACGCCTTCGACGTCGCCGAATTCGTTGAGCAGATAGAGCCGCACGATGCCGTCGATGCGGTCGACGGATGGCGGCGGTGCATCAAGCGGCGGTCGTGACGAACATCGTCGCCGCCAGCGTGATCGCGAACGCGGGAAGGCGGTGCGCACGCGAACGTCGATCGCGCGGGCTGCAAGGCTTGGACATGGAGCGCTCGCTCCCGGAAGGGGAGACCTTCCGGTATCACGTTTCGTGCCAGCGCCGCGGCAATGCGGGTTCTCCCATGAACGGAAGGTCGGCAAGCGGCGGCGCTTTGCGGGGAACCGTCCGATTTCCGGACAGAGGCTGTCCGGGTTCACGACGCCGCGTTACTCGATACCGTGTTCCTTCAGCTTCGCGTACAGCAACTGCCGATGCATGCCGAGACGTCGCGCGGCCTCGCAGCGATTGTTGCGGCTCGCGCTCAACGCGCGCTCGAGCAGCAGCTTCTCGAAGCGAACGATCGCGCCCGCGAAGTCCATCGCGAGCCAGTGGTCGAGTGGGGGCGTCGTCGACGACCGAGTCGTCACGACGAGCTGCAGGTCCTCGCGACCCACGACGTTGCCGCGCACGACCAGCGCGACCTTCTGCATCACGTTCTCGAGCTCGCGGACGTTGCCCGGCCGGCCGTGATCGAGGAGCGCTGCGTTGGCTTCGGCGGTGAAGCGCTTCGGCGTCTTCGCGTAGCGCTCGATCAGCTGCTCGGTCAGCGGCAGGATGTCGGAGCCGCGCTCGCGCAGTGCGGGCAGATCGATGCGCAACACGTCGAGGCGATAGAACAGGTCCTCGCGGAACGTGCCCAGCTCGACCATCGCGATCAGATTGCGGTGCGTGGCGGCGAGCACGCGCACATCGACATGACGCGCAGCCGTACCGCCGACCGGCGTAACCATCCGGTCCTGCAGGACGCGCAGCAACTTGCCCTGCATCGGCAGCGATTGCGGCGCAGTTGATCGCGACGAACGGCTTGTCGGCCCTGCCGCGATCGCTGTAGCCGAGCACGGCGCGGGCCACGAGTTCCTTGCCGGTGCCGGTCTCGCCCTGGATCAGCACGGTCGCGTCGCTCGACGCGGCGATACCGATTGGCTTCTGCATGGTCCGCATCGTACAACTGGCGCGGATCATCGGCTGGGCATTTGCTTGCGCGTCGCTCGACGTGCATGGCGATGGCGCGTCGGCCGGCAGCGCCCGGCGCAGGACGTCGACGATGTCCGCGCGTCCGATCGGTTTCGCGAGAGGGTCGAAGGCACCCAGCTTCATCGCCTCGATCGTGTTGCCCGCATCGGCATGGGCCGTCAGCAGGACCACGGAATGTGCGCAAGGTGTGCGTTAAGCCTGATCGATCGCAGGACCTCGAGACCGCGCGTGTCGCGGTATCCGCAGGTCGACCAGCGCGAGGTCGACCGACTGTGCGGCGAGCAGCGCCATCGCCTGCCGCGAGCACGGCATGGCCGAGGGAGACGAGGGTCTCGCCCAGACTGTCGCGGGAGGAACGATCGTCGTCGACGATCAGGATGCGGGCCATGGCAGATCGATCAGGAACAGGGCGCCGGGCGTCGTGAATGCCGTCGTCGCGGCCTCGTCACGCGACAGCGCGCGCGGGGTACCACCGTGGGCCTCGACGATCTCGCGGGCGATCGACAGGCCGAGTCCGCTTCCTTCGGCACGCGCGGTGTGGAAGGCCTCGAACAACTCGTCGAGCGCTTCGTCGACGATGCCCGGCCCATCGTCGCCGACGCCGATCGAGACATGGACCTCGACCCGACCGCTGCCACGGGGCGCGTGCTGGATGGCGTTGATGACGAGGTTGCCGAGCGCCCGTGCCATCTGATCGGCATCGAACATCCAGGTTGACTCGGACGCCTCGTGGATCAGCGTCACGCCGCGTTCGGTTGACGCGCGCGGCGACTGTGTCGACCCGGGCATCGACGCCGAGCCGGTACAGCCCCTGCATCAGGATGGCCAGCGCGACGCAGGTCGCGCGACGAACAACCAGATGCCGACGAACGCCGCGTGCAGCGAAGTCTTTACGCGGCAGCGACCTTCGCGGCCACCAGATCGCGCAGGTCGCGCTTCATGATCTTGCCGACCGGGCTAATCGGAAAGGCGTCCATGATCTCGAGGCGTTCGGGCAGCTTGAAGGACGCGATCTGCTTGCCGCGCAGGAAGGTGATCAGTTCGTCGAAGGTCAGCGACTCGTCCGGCTTCACGATCACGCACGCGCAGGCCTTCTCGCCGAACACCGGATCGGGCATCGCGACGAGCACCACGGTCTTCACCTTGGGGTGCGCGAAGATCAGGTTCTCCACTTCCTCGCAGCTGATCTTCTCGCCGCCGCGGTTGATCAGGTCCTTGCGACGTCCCTCGGTATAGATCTGCCGGCCGCGCTTGCGAACGATGTCGCCCATGCGATAGAAGCCGTCGGCCGTGAAGGCCTCGCTGTTTTTGTCGGGTGCGTCGTAGTAGCCGCGGATCGTGTACGGGCCACGCGTCAGCAGTTCTCCCGATGTGCCGTCCTCGACTTCGCGGTCGGTGTCGTCGACGACCTTGATTTCGTCCCAGGTGCTGACCGGCGAGCCCGAGCTCTCGAGCAGCACGTCGTCGGGGTCGTCGAGGCGGGTCATGTTGATCAGACCCTCGGCGGTACCGTAGATCTCCTGCGGCGTGCAGCGGAAGGCCGCTCGCAGACGGCTGCGCAGTTCGGGTGGCAGGCGGGCGCCGCCGTTCTGCACGACCTCCAGCGACGACAGGTCGAAGCGGTCGGCCACGTCACCATGGAGCCAGTTGGAGATCAGCGGCACCGCGGCCGCGATGACGCTGACCCGTTCGCGTTCGACTAGCGCGAACACCGCGTCGCTGTCGGTCGACGGCGCGATGACGACCGTGCCGCCGTAGTAGAAGGCTCCGAGCAGTCCGGGCGACGCGAGGTTGTAGTTGTGGCCGAGCGGCAGGATGGCCATGAAGACGGTGTTCATGTCGAAACCCGCGGCAGCCCCGCACAGCCGCGCGTTGAGCACGTAGTCGTCGTGGGTGCGCGGGATCAGCTTCGACATCGACGTCGTGCCGCCGGACAGCAGCATCGTGCTGATGCTCGACGGGTCGACCTGCAGCGCGGCGATCGAGCGGGCGTCGCCCGCCATCGCGTGCAGGGCGACCTGTCCCGCGAGAGGCTCACCGACCACGATGACCTGCGCGAGCGCCGGGAACTCGGCGGCCATCTCGCTCGCCATCGCCCGGAAGTCGAAGTGGCCGACGACGTCGGCGATGACATAGGCCACGCCGCCGCTCGCGCGCAGGAAGTGGCGCACCTCGGCGTGTCGATGCGCGCGCAACGCCATCACCGGGATCGCGTTGATGCGGTTGAGCGCGAGGTACACGACGACGAACTCGACGATGTTCGGCAACTGCACGACGACGCGGTCGCCGGGCCGCAGGCCGCGCGCGAGGAAGGCGGCGGCGAGGGTGTCGACCTCTTCGATCAGCGCGGCGTAGGTGAGGCGGCGTTCGGCTGCGACGACGGCGGTCTTGCCCGGGAAGCGCGCTGCCGTGCGGGCGACCATCGCGGCGACACCGATGCCTTCCCAGAGACCGGCTTCGTGGTAGCGGGCGGCGAGGTCGGCGGGCCAGGGGGTGAAAGGCAAGGGCATGCAGGTCTCCTTCTTGTCTCGCTCCTTCCCTGGAAGGGGAGGGGCCGATCAGATGGGTCGAGCGGCAAATACTTCCGGATGCATCCGCTCGAAAGCATCGGCCAACTCCGGATCCCGCTTCCTCACCTCCGCATGATCGACCCGCCCGCTGCGCGTCACGTAGTCGTATGCGAACGCGACCGGATCCAGCGACAGCTTGGGTCCGAGATCCTCGTACCACGCGGTGCTCTTCAGTGCCGCCTTGCGCAGGCTCTCGGAGCCCGGCTGGCGGATCCGCACGAACTCCTCGAGCATCGTCGGCACGTCCTCACCACAGGTCTTGTAAGCCTGGAACAACGCGATCGAGTCCTGCATCGCGAGGCGCGTGCCCGAGCCCACCGACGGATGCCCGGTCCGCAGCGCGTCGCCGATCAGCACGATGTTCTCGTGATGCCAGCGTGCGTTGCTGACCATCGTGTAGCGGAACCAGCTCGAGCGGTTCGACAGCAGCCTGTGGCCCTGCAGGTCGTCCGCGAAGGCATGCTCGCAGTACGCCAGGCTGTCGGCTTCGCTCATGCGGTGCAGGCCCGACTTCACGTAAGTCGCGGGATCGCATTCGACGAGAAAGGTGCTGAGCTTCGGGCTGTAGCGATAGGTGTGCGCGATGACGAGGCCATCGTCGACCTGGCGGAAGATCAGCGACAACGCGTCGAACAGCCGGGTCGTGCCGTACCACACGAGCAGGTTGGGACGCTCGTCGAGGGTCGGCTGGAAATGCTCCGCGTAACGCGTGCGGATCGCGCTGTTCGCGCCGTCGGCCGCGATCACCAGGTCGCAGGCGCCGAACGCCGCGGGATCGTCGACGCGTCGACCGAACTCGATGGCCACACCGACCTTACGGCACGCGGCATGCAACGCCTTCAGCAGGTCGATGCGCGCCATGCGATGGAAGGTGTTGTGTGCGAGCGTGACGTGCACGCCACGATGCACGACGGCCATCTCGTCGAACACCTCCTGCTTCGCGGTCATCGCGTCGTAGAGCCCGGGCGCGATGTCGCGCACGAATGCCAGCGCGACGTCGGAGAAGACGACCCCCCAGCCGTAGGTCGCGTCCTCGGCGTCGCGCTCGACGATGCGGATGTCGTGCGGCGGCTGGCCGCAGGCGATGCGGTCGCGCTGCATCAGGTAGGCGTAGAACAGGCCTGCGGGTCCGCCGCCGACGATGCCGATCTTCATGGAGTCTCCTGATGGTTGGCGTGGGCGGCCAGCGCGTCGCCGAGACGATCGATGAGCTGGCAGCACGCCAGCATCGACGCCTGTTCGCTGGCTGTCAGCCGTTCTCCGATGACCGCCGCGAGCGAGGCTTCGCGGCGATGGATGTCTTCGGTCAGCACGCGGGTGCCCGACGCCGTCAGCGACAGCAGCGTCTGACGCGCGTCGAGCGGATCTGGCCGACGGCGGATCAGCCGGTCCGCCTCCAGTTCGGCCATCAGGCGCGTCAGCGTCTGGATCCGGACGCGCTCGCACTGGGCGAGACGCGTCGGCGTCATCGGACCCAGTCGATACAACTGACCGAGCACGCCGAGCTTCGCCGCACCCGCGCCCTCGGCCGTGGCGAGCGCTCGCAACTGTCGCGTCAGATGGGTGACGGTGGCGCGCAGGCGGATCGCCAGGTGCCTGTCGCTGGAGGTCGGGTGTGCCATGCGTGGATTATAAGATTGATCTTAGGAAGTGCCTTTCGATCTTCATTTTTGCGCCGATCGTGAATCAAGTTCCTACAAAAATTTCCGCCCTCCCCACCCCCCCATCGCGCGCGTCGGCGTCGAAGCCGACCGGCACCGTGAGGACATCTTCTTCGCGGCGGTCGAGACGACGCGCATGCCGATGGTCGTCACCGATCCGCATGCCGCGGACAATCTGATCATTTTCGTCAACCACGCGTTCGTGGCGATGAGCGGCTATTCGGTCGAGGAGATCATCGGTCGCGACTGTCGTTTCCTTCAAGGTCCGGAGACTGACCGGCTGGCGATCGCCGCGATCCGCGATGCCATCGAGAAGCGCGAGGAGATCTCGACCGAGATCCTCAACGACAAGAAGGACGGCGAGACCTTCTGGAATGCGCTGTTCATCTTTCCGGTGTTCGACAAGCAGGGCGAGCTGGTCTACTTCTTCGCGTCGCAGCTCGACGTCAGCCGGCGACGGGACGCGGAGGAAACGCTGGGCCAGGCCCAGAAGATGGAAGGGCTCGGCCAGTTGACTGGTGGCATCTCGCACGATTTCAACAATCTGCTGCAGGTGATGCTGGGGCATGTGGACCTGCTCGACCGCAGGCTGCGTGGCGAAGTGGTCGACAAGAAGCTCATCGCCACGGCGTCCACCTTGACGCAGCAGCTCCTGGTGTTCGCGAGGAAGCAGCGGCTCGAGAGTCGCCTGGTCAATCTCAACAACCTCACCGGCACCTGACGGACCTGGCCACGAGCACATTGGGCGGGGACATCCGGATGGTCACGCATCTCGCGTCCGAGCTGGGCAACTGCCGCATCGATCCGACGCAGTTCGAGGTCGCGCTGCTCAACATCCTGATCAACGCGCACGACGCCATGCACGGGCAGGGCAGCGTGACGATCTGGACCAGCAACATCGTCGTCGACGCCGAGGACGTGCGCTCGTTCAGCGGGCTCGAGCCCGGACGCTACGCCGCCATCGCGGTCAGCGACACGGGACCGGGCATCCCGCCCGAGCTCATCCACCGCGTGATGGAACCTTTCTTCACGACCAAGGAAGAAGGCAAGGGCACGGGACTCGGGCTGTCGATGGTCCACGGGTTCGCCAAGCAGTCGGGCGGCGGCGCTTACCGCTATCCGGCCGTCGGTGTCGGCACCACGATCCACCTCTATTTTCCGGTCGCCCTCGAGGACGAGGAGCGAGCGGGGCATGCGGCGACGCGCTCGCGCGACCGCGGCGGCCGCGAGCCGATCCTGGTCGTCGACGATCGTCCCGAGATCCTCCATGTCGCGAAGAGCCTGCTCGAGGAACTGGGCTACGACGTGCTGTCCGCCAGCAGCGGTGTCGATGCGATCCAGCTCGTCGAAACGCTCGGCTCCGACGTTCGTCCGGCCCTGCTGTTCAGCGACGTCATCATGCCGTGCGGGATGAACGGGTTCATGCTCGCGAGTCGACTGCGCCAGTAGTTGCCCCCCATCAAGGTGCTGCTGACGGCCGGGTACGCGGGAGATGTGCTGGGTGTCGGTTCCGAGAGTAACAGCGCGTTCTAAGCAATCGAGAAGCCCCACAAGCTCGACGAGATGGCGCGCCGGGTCCGCATGGTCCTCGACGGCTCCACCGGTGCGAGCAGAAGACGGTGCCCATCGTCCACGACGCGGCGAGCACGGGGTTCACGGCCAACGCGGACGGTTGTGCGCTTGGACGTGCCGACTATCCGGCGCAGCTGGCGGCCGACTTTCCCGCCGTGGACGCGCGGGCGGGCACGGCCGACGCGATGCTGCTGGCCAACGCAGTGGCGCGCACCGTGGTCTGCGCGCAGGCCTTCCACTGGTTCGCGACGCCGTCCACGGTTGCCGAGATAGCGCGTGTCCTGCAACCCGGCGGCACGCTGGTGCTGGTGTGGAACGTGCGCGACGAGTCGGTGCCGTGGGTCCGCGCACTCACCGAAATCATTCAGCCCCACGAGGGCGATGTGCCGAGCTACCTCAAAGGCGACTGGCGGCGGGGGTTTCCGGCCCCGGGCTTCGGGCCACTCCAGGAGACGGTCTTCGAGCATGCGCACGTCGGGACCGCGGAGCAGGTGATCGTCGATCGCTCTCTTTCGATCAGCTTGATCGCGGCGTTGCCCGCGTCCGAGCGCGCGGACGTCGAACGTCGGCTGCGGGCGCTGATCGACGCCGACCCGGCGCTCGCAGGCGGGAAAACGATCGCATTGCGTTTCCAAACCGCCGCGTTCCACTGTATTTGACAGCCCTGACCGATCAGGGACATTTGCGGCATGCAGTAAGGTTTGCTTATCATAAGTACAGCTTACTAAATGATCGGTCGATGAAGCAACGTCAGGACAGTCTCGGTTTTCTCGTGTCGGACGTGTCGCGGCTGATGCGGCGCGCGTTCCAGAAGCAGATCGAGGGCAGCTCCCTCACGCTGGCCCAGGCGCGTGCACTGATCTACGTCTCGCGCAACGAGGGCATCCGCCAGGTCGACCTCGCCGACCTGCTCGAGGTGCAGCCGATGACGCTGGCCCGCCTGATCGACCAGCTTGCGCAGGCCGCGCTGGTGGAACGGCGCGCGGATCCGGCGGACCGGCGCGCCTACCAGGTCTACCTGACCGCGGCCGCGGCACCCCAGCTCGCGGCGATCGATGAGGTCGTGATCGCCGTCCGCAAGCAGGCTGCAAATAACCTCGGCAAGGCCCAACTCGCGGCGCTGCACGCGGCGTTGCAGTCGATGCGTGACAACCTGTCGGGTCGCTGAGATGAGCGCCAGCGCGGCCTTGATCGTCCCTTCGGCCCTCGACACGCGTGAGGAGCGAAAGCACGGCCGCTTCATCACCGTCTCCATCATGCTGGCGACGATGATGCAGACGCTGGACAGCACGATCGCCAACGTCGCGCTGCCGCACATGGCCGGCAACCTGTCGGTCTCGCAGGACCAGATCTCGTGGGTGCTGACGTCCTACATCGTCTCAGCGGCGATCGCGACGCCACTCACCGGCTGGCTCAGCACCCGCTTCGGCCGCAAGCGCATCTTCCTGATCTCGGTCGTGGGCTTCACGGTCGCATCGGCGCTATGCGGCATCTCCGACACGCTCGGCCAGATCGTCCTCGCCCGCTTGCTGCAGGGTCTCTTCGGTGCCGCGCTGGTTCCGCTGTCTCAGGCCGTGATGATCGACAGCAGCGCGCCCGACAAGCGCGGGCAGGCGATGGCGATCTGGGGCATGGGCGTGATGATCGGCCCGATCCTCGGCCCCACGCTGGGCGGCTGGCTGACCGACAACTTCAGTTGGCGCTGGGTGTTCTTCATCAACCTGCCGGTCGGCCTGCTGTCGTTCTACGGCATCACGACCTACATCCGCGAGACCGTCGGCCTGAAGCAGACGAAGTTCGATCTGTACGGCTTCATCACGCTCAGCCTCGCCATCGGGCTGTTCCAGCTGATGCTCGACCGCGGCGAACTGCTGGACTGGTTCAGCTCGACCGAGATCGTCGTCGAGGCCCTGGGCGCGGGCATCGCTTTCGTGTTCTTCGTCGCGCTGACCGCGACGGCCGGGCCGGTGTCGTTCTTCAACCGCAACCTGCTGAAGGACCGGAACTTCGCAATCGGCATCGGGCTGTACTTCATGGTCGGGTTGCTGCTGTACGCGACCCGCGCGCTGCTGCCGCCGATGCTGCAGACGCTGATGGGCTACACCGCGCTCGACATCGGCGTGGTCACGGCGCCGAGCGGCCTCGGCACGATGCTGACGATGCTGATCGTCGGACGCCTGGTCAGCAAGGTCGATCCGCGCGCGATGATCGGCTTCGGCTTCGGCCTCACCGCGCTGTCGCTGTGGCAGATGTCGGGCTTCAACTTCGACATGAACGAGTCGCACATCGTCGTGTCGGGCTTCGTCCAGGGCATGGGCCTGGGCTTCGTGTCGGTGCCGCTGACGACGGTCGCGTTCTCGACGCTGGATGCCCGTCTGCGGCCGGACGGCACGGCGATCTTCAGCCTGTTCCGCAACATCGGCAGCAGCATCGGGATCTCGGTCATGGCGACCATGACGACGCGCAACACCGCGCTGTTCCACACGCAGCTGGTGGAGAACGTCAACATCGCCAACCCGGCCGTGGTTGCCGGGCTACCGGCGCTCTACGACCTGCACAGCATGGCGGGGATGACGGCGCTGAACGAGGAGGTCACGCGGCAGGCGAGCTTCCTCGCGTACATCAACGACTTCAGGATGATGATGATCGCGACCCTGGTCGCGCTGCCCTTCCTGCTGCTGATGCGCAGGAACAAGAACGCCTGATCAGGCGTCGGGGTGTAGTTGCAGCACGGCGCCGGTCTCGGTGAAGACCCGCTCGGCCGTGGCCATCTCGCCCGCGTCCTGCGTGCTGACCGACACGGCGTATTCGCCCCGATGCAGCGCCTGGCGAACGGTGGCGACGTTCTTCGTGGCGTCCATCTCGCCGCTGCTGTCGAACAGCGAATGGAACAGGCCAGCGAAGATGCCCTGCTCGTCGCGGGGGCGCGCTGCCGTGCCCGGCCGTTCCTCGCGCGCACCGGCGATCGGCACGTCCTGGTGATGGAGGGAGGTGGCATCGGCGGAGATGCCGGCCACGCGCAGCGCGGCCAGCGCCTTCTCGGCGGTATCGAGGTCGCTGAAGAGACCGAACAGAACACCTTGCATTGCGGATCCTGGAAGTTGGCACCGGCCTGCGTCGGCCGGCAGGCGCGCGCGCGAAACGACGGCGTGCGCGACGGCGGGCGCATTGTGGCCGAGTGCCCCATCCAAAACAAGCGGGACCGGACGCTAGAGCGCCATCTCGAGACCCTCGATCTCGTCGGGTTCGAGACGTGCGGCCGCGATCCATTCCTGCACCTCGGGCATCGCCATGATGGTCCGACAGTAGGCGATGCAGGGTTTGTTCAGCTTGACGTCGTAGGTGAGGAAGCGGGTGACGACCGGCGCGTACATCGAGTCCGCGATCGTGCGGTGCCTGCCGAACAGATACGGGCCACCGTAGGCCGCGAGGCATCCGGTCCAGATTTCGGCGATGCGATCGATGTCGGGCTGCGTGCCGGCCCAGATCTTGGGGCCCGCGTGCTGGGCCTTGAAATTCATCGGCAGCGACGAACGTAGGTTCGCGAAGCCCGAGTTCATCTCGCCGCTGATCGAGCGGCAGTGCGTGCGGGTATTGCGGTCGGCCGGCAGCAAGCCGGCAGCAAGCCGGCGTCGGGCCTGATCTCGTTGAGGTACTGCGCGATGCCCAGCGTGTTCCACACCTTCGCGCCATCGTGCGTCAGGCAGGGCACGCGGATCGACGGGGCGAGCAGCAGCAACTCCTTGCGCACATCGGCGTCGTCGGGCGACACCATCACCGCTTCGAAGTCGAGTCCCGAGAAGCGCGCCAGCAACCAGCCGCGCAGCGACCAGGACGAATAGTTCCTGCTGCTCAGGGTCAGCGCAGCCTCCGGCGCTTGCTTCACCGCGACCGTCTTGCGAGGGGCGGAGTTCTTCGCTGGGGTCCTCCTGATGGCAGGCATGAGGCTCTCGTCGTGGAGCGGGTCATTGCATCCCCCGACCCGTCATCACAGGGGGAGCACACACGATGTATCGGGCATTCCAGGCCCAGACGGACCTGCTCTGGCCGCTTCGCACTTGGGCGAAGAGGTCGATTCCGATGCTCGACGGTCCAACTTGGGGTGCGGCGCTCCGCCGCGCCACGCGGCCGATGGCCGCGGCCTGCAAGGTGCTGACGCTGGCCCAGGTCAGCCGCATGCGCCCGTCGTGGCGCATCGACGGCATCGTCGTCCATGGCGAGACCAGCCCCGTCACAGAGGAAGTCGTCGCCACCACGCCGTTCGCGACGCTGCTGCGTTTTCGCAAGGAGGGCGTAACGGGGCAGCCCAAGGTACTCGTCGTGGCGCCAATGTCCGGGCACTTCGCGACGTTGCTGCGCGACACGGTCCGCACCACGCTGCAGGATCACGACGTCTACGTCACCGACTGGCACAACGTGCGCGACGTGCCGCTCGAAGCCGGGCGCTTCGGCCTCGACGAATACACGCAGCACGTCATCGACTTCCTGGAGGCGATGGGTCCGAACGCCAACGTCATCGCAGTCTGCCAGCCGTGCGTGGCGGCGCTGGCCGCCGTGGCGTTGATGTCCGAGGACCGGCATGCCGCGACGCCGGCGAGCCTGACGCTGATGGCCGGACCGATCGACTGCCGCATCAATCCGACCGAGGTCAACAAGCTCGCCACGTCGCAGCCGATCGAATGGTTCGCGAGCAAGCTGATCAGCACGGTGCTGGCGCGACACGGCGGCGGGGGGCGACGGCTCTATCCCGGCTTCCCGCAACTGTCGGCGTTCATCGGCATGAACCGGAAGCGCCACGTCGAGGCCTTCGGGGCGTACTACCGCGACTGCCTCGCGGACGAGATCGAGAACGTCGAGAAGGCCGCCGTCACGCGGACCTTCTACGAGGAGTACATGGCCGTGGCGGATCGCCGGTGTTACAGCAGTACGCGCTACCGAGGGGCGAACTCAAGTTCAAGGGCCGCGCCGTCGACCCCGCCGCCATCCGCAAGACGGCGTTGCTGACCGTCGAGGGCGAGCGCGACGACATCTGCGCGGTGGGGCAGACGCTGGCGGCGCAGGACCTGGCCAGCATTCTGCGGCCGTATCTGCGGACGCACTACGTCCAGCCGGGGGTCGGGCAGTACGGCGTGTTCAGCGGCAAGCGCTGGCAGAACCACATCTATCCGCTGGTGCGCGACGTGATCCACGCCTCGCAGTGAGCGACGGATCAGTGCAGGACCGAGCCGTCGGTTGCGCAGACCGGTCCCGAGGTGCGCTGCGGCCGTGACAACAGCAGGGCCGCACCGGCCGCCCTGGCGACGTCGCCGATGGAATAGGGCTTGATGACGATCGGCACCGAGCGGTAGTCGTTGCCGAGGTCGACGTCGCTGCCGTAGCCGGACGCGAAGATGAACGGGATGGCGCGATCGACGCAGATCAGGGCGAAGTCCAGGCTGGTGCCACTGCCGACGTTGACGTCGAGGACCGCGAAGTCGATCGGCGTGCGGTCGAGCACGCCGATGGCGGCGAGGATCGTCGGCACGGCGTGGACGCTGCTCGCACCCAGGTCGCGCAGCAGGTCCTCGGTCTGCAGGGCCACGATCATGTTGTCCTCAAGCAGCAGCACCGACATGCCTTCGAGCGGCCGGTCCGAGACGACGTGCGCGAGCGGCACCTCCGACAGGGCCGTGCCGACCTGGGTGACCGCGCCAGTCCAGATGAACTGCTCCGGCACGAAGAGATCGACCTCGATGCCGGTCGGCGGATAACGCACTTCCACCGTCCCCTGCAGGTCGAAGGGGATGGTCCGCTCGATGATCGCCGAGCCGAAGCCGCGGCGCGTCGGTGCGCGCACCAGGGGTCCGTCGATGTCGCGCCACGCCAGATGAAGGCCATCGCCGTTGCGCCGCGTGACGGCTACCTCGACGCAGCCCGAATCCGAGAGGGCGCCGTACTTGAGCGAATTGGTGAACAGCTCGTGGACCACCAGGGCCAGCGTCGAGAACGCCTCGGGCAGCAGATACACCGCCGGTCCACGCACCTGGAAACGCTCGAGCTGCGTCGGCACGTAGGCGATGACCTCGTGCTCGAACAGGGTCGACAGCAGCCCGGGCCCCCAGTCGTTCTGGCGGGTGATCTGGTCGTGCGCCCGGGCCAGGGCCTGGACGCGTCCGTTGAGCGATTCGACATAGCTGGCGACATCGCCTTCGCCGGTGGTGGTCTGGTTGATCAGGCCGCGGATCAACGCGAGGATGTTGCGCACTCGATGATTCAACTCGGCGATCAGCACGTTCTGGCGATCTGCGGTGCGCTCCTCGTCCAGCACGTTGCCGGTCTTCATGCGAGACACGATCTCGATCAGTGCCGAACGGATCATCTCGGCGGTCCGCAGATCCTCGGTCGTGAAAGGCGGTGATTGGTCGCGCGAGACGATCGCGAACGCCTGGAAACTCTGGCGCGGCGAGATGCGCGTGCCGGGCTCGACCTTCGTGTGGGCCTGGCTCGGATCGCCGCCCCAGTTGACCTCTTTGACGCGCTCGCGCCGGAACAGGAAAATCCATCCTTCGGAGCCCAGTGAGGTCGGGATCGCCAGCATGCCGGCGACGCGAGCCCCCGCCCCGACCGCCTGCGGGAAGCGCTTCGCGAGCCGATCCGTGGAGAACAGCTGCGCCGCCGGCATCAGGCCCAGTTCGACGACGAGAGTCGCCAGCGATTCGGCAGACGGCGTCTCGCCGATCGTGGCCAGCAGCCCGGGCGCGGCGACTGCGACCCCGTCGCAAGCCATGATCTCGCGCAGCGTGTCGTACAGCCACTCCGGGTTCTGCAGCAGTCGCCGGTCGCTGGCGATCGATCCGATCATGCGGTCGACTTCGGACCGCGCGACCCGCTCGCGATCGCCTTCGACCTGTCGGGTGCGGCTCTCGAGGATCATCGAATACATCTGCGCGAACAGCTCGCTGGCGCTGCGCTTCGCGAAGGCGGGCATCCGCGCGGTTTCGTTGTGGCAGGCGATCAGCCCCCAGAGGCGGCCCTCAACGATGATCGAGATTGACAGCGACGCTGCCACATGCATGTTGCGCAGGTACTCGATGTGGATCGGCGAGACCGCCCGGGTCACGGCGAGCGAAAGGTCGAGGGCTTCTGCCGTGTCCAGCGGCAGCAGCGGCACCGAGATCGCATCGACGTCGCCGATGATCCGGAAGGGGTTGCGCAGGTACAGCGCGCGAGCCTGGACCGGGATGTCGGCCGACGGAAAGCGCAGGCCCTCGAAGCTTTCCATGATCCCGTTGATCGATTCAGCGATGACCTCTCCGGCGCCACTGTCGTCGAAGCGATAGATCATCACGCGGTTGAACCCGATCAGCGCACGCACCTGGCGCGCGCAGTCGCGATGCAGGGCGGTCAGCGTCTTCTTGGTGTTGAGGCGATTCACCATCGCGCGGACCAGCGACGCGGCGTCGGGTCCTTCGCTGGCGCCAGAGGGCTCGCCCTCGAGCACCAGCAGGTCCCCGGAGTCGTGCAGCGCAAGATCGAACAGCGCCGTCGTGCCCAGCAGTCGCACGCCGTAGAGGCGCTCCGAGCCGTGATGGACGCGCAGGACCACGATGCGATTGCGGATGTCGTGCAGTGCCTCGGCATCGATCAGGCGGTCGAGCGGCATGCCGATCGCGTCCGCGGCCTCGACGCCGAGTATTGCGCCCAGGTTGGCGGAGGCGCGCACCACATTCCAGTCCTTCGACAGGGCGAGCAGGAAACCGAAGGCCTGGATGTGCTCGAGCCGCGTGATCGGTTCGCGATCGCACTCCGTCAGGTCGATGTCTTGCGGCATGGCGACGTTCATGCGGGCGATCCGGCCGCGGCGGCGCGCGTGAAGGCGCCGAACGCCGATCGGGCCGATGCGATGCTCTGCTCGATTGCCTCGACCCCGGCGCCTTCGTCGAGCGCCGTCAGTCGCGCGAGGAACTGCGACCCGGACAGGGTCGGCCGATGGGACAGGTAGCGGGTCGGCAGGCCCGGCCGGACCCGCTGCAGCAGCACGCCGGCCCCGAGTCGGGAGCCGCGCACGACATAGGCGATGCCGGCGTCGTCGAACGGCGTGTTCGTCGCGATCGGATCGCAGACGCCGGTGTGTGACGGGTACTCGATCGCGAAGTCCTCGTGCAGGCAACCGATGAGGCTCTCGAGGTCTTTGCAATCGTTCGTGCCCCACGGAGCCGAAAGCGCCTTCAGCGCGGCGAGCTGGATGTGCCGGAAGCGCCCATACGAGGGTGCGTCCGCGAGGCCGATATGCGACAGGGTGCGATCGATCGCCCGATGCTCTTCCGCGGTCGAGGTCCGCAGGGTCGACCGCAGCGACGGTCGGGCCGACGATGGATCAGCAGCGGAGCGGCGGGTGCTCGACGCGCGCCTCCGGACCCGGCTCATGTCGAGTGAAGGAGAAAGTCGCCGCATCAAATTCTTGCGCATCTGCGAGGCTAGGAGATTTTCGGCCGTAGACCTCTGCATTTATTTAATTTGTTGCGTTGACAATCGATCGAATCTGTCGCGGGTGACCGCGCCAGCGCGGCATCGATTTCAGGCGCCCGGACCGTCGCAGTCACGATCGCGATCGTGGGCAGGGCTTGGTTCCTCACCGGTCCGTTCTTGTCCTCTTCACGGTTGATATCCGAAGCGAACTGGTGCATTTCCTACCGCTGCGAGGGGTCGCGTCCTAGGCGCGATATCCGATGCTTGCTGCGACCTGTCGAGTCCCTTTACAACGCCGATATCCAATCCTTTGCAGAGCAATTTGCGAACACGCCGATGCTTTTCTACGCTAAATTTTTTATCAACATAATCAGTATTTTGCGAAATGTTTTTAAATAAAGTATTTGATTCTTGTGCTTTGCGTCAGCGGAGGCACGGAACCTGCAAACGGTGGAAGGCAACTTTCACCAATCTTCAATCCGCATCATGAAAATCTTTAAAGCAATCTTTGCGACGATGGCCATTGCGGCTACCTGTTCGGCGCAGGCCAACCTGCTCGTCAACGGCGGCTTCGAGTCGCCGGTCGGCACATACGGCAGCTATTCGATCGTCTCCTCGATCCAGGGGTGGACCGGCGGACCAACCATCGAGATCCAGAACCACGCCGCGGGAACGCCGTTCGAGGGCATGCAGCTGGTCGAGCTCGACACGGACGCCAACAGCAGCATGTACCAGGACTTCGTCACCACCGCCGGGTCCTACTACACGGTCCACTTCAACTACTCGCCGCGCCCCGGCATCGCGGCATCGTCTACGGGCATCCAGTTCTCGTTCAACGGCGTCGTGTACGACACCCTCGCGCTGAGCGGACTGAACAACAGCGATACGGTCTGGGTCAGCCGCGACTTCACGATCCTCGCGGCCGGGACGACCTCGCGCATCGCGTTCGCGGCGACCGGCATCAGCGACTCGTTTGGTGGCTATCTCGACAACGTGATCGTCAGCGCCGCGGCGTCCCCGCTCGTCGTCGTCGCGGTCCCCGAGCCGGAGACTGTCGCGTTACTGGGATTGGGGCTCGTGATGGCGGCTTTCGCAGGACGTCGCCGCAAGGCCTGAGCGCCCCCGCTGCAGTCTCAAGGCCGGCCTCGCGCCGGCTTTTTCATGGGTGTCGGCGTGCAGTGCATTGTGGATATCCTCGCCGGACGATCACCGAGCAACAACAGATCGAGGCCCTCTCCGCCCAGCGTGAGTCGTTGGGCGGCGCGGTGGTCGATCTGGCCGTCGCGCCGCTGATCGCCCGACTTGCAGCCGTCGCCCCGACCCTGCACGACGCGCCCGTCCAGACGCTGCGGCAGGTCACGATTCTCTTCCTCGACGTGGCCGGATCCACCGCTCTCAGCCAGCACCTCGATCCCGAGGAGATCCACGCGCTGATGGACGGCACGCTCGAGCGCTGCACGAGCATCGTCGCGGTGCGTCGCGGCCGTGTCCTGCAATACGCGGGTGACAGCCTGCTCGCCGTCTTGGGCGCGGACCTCGCGCGCGAAGACGACGCGGAACGCGCGGTGCGCGCGGGGCTGGCACTGGTCGAGGAAGGCCGCGCACAGGGCGCATCGGTCCGGCGGCTCTAAGGCAACGACGGCTTCAACGTGCGCGTCGGCGTGCATACCGGCAGCGTGCTGCTCGGCGGCGGCCTCGACGCGGAGGGCCGGGTCCGCGGCCTGCCGGTGCAGATCGCCTCGCACATGGAGAAGACCGCGCCGGCGGGCGGCATGCGCATCAGCCGCGATACCTATCGCCACGTGCGGGGCCTGTTCGACGTCGAGGTGCAACCGCCTCTCGCGCTGAAGAGGGTCGATCAGCCGATCGCGGCCTACCTGGTCCAGCGCGCCAAGCCGCGTGCCTTTCGCATGTCGACGCGCGGTGCCGAGGCCGCGGGCGACGGCACCGCGACGGCGATCGGCATGGTGGGTCGCGACGCCGAGGTGGCGCAGCTGACGCAGCTCTTCGACGAAGCTCGCGCCGAGCGGTCGATGCGCCTGGTCACGGTCCTGGCGGATGCGGGACTCGGCAAGAGTCGCCTGTTGCTCGAGGTCGAGGCCCACCTCGACCGGTCCCCGACGAGCGCGCGACTGTTCCACGGACGCGCCCAGCGTCACGGACTCAACGTCGCCTACGGCGTGATCCGCGACATGCTCGCATGGCATTGCGAGATCGTCGACAGCGATGGTCCCGACCTGGCCTCCGCCAAGCTCGTGCGCGTCTTTGGCGCCCCGTTCAGCACGCCGATCAGCGTGGCGGTGACGATGGCTGCCGCGATGCCGAGCGCGAGCGATCCGGTGGCGAGGCTGGTGGCAGCGAGCACCACGGTGCACAGCGACAGGCTCGAACCCATCGACAGGTCGAGGCCTTCGGCCATGATGATCAGCGTCATCGGCAGCGCCAGCAGCAACAGGACCGTGCCCTGCTGCGTGATGTTGGAGACGTTGGCGCCCGACGCGAAGCCGGGTGCGCCGATCGAGAAGCCGACGATCGATGCGAGGAGCAACCAGGCCACGCCGGGGATCGGAATGCGCGGCTTGTGCGATCTGGCTTCATTCATGGTGCATCGCCAGTCGCAGCAGGTTGGTCTCGCTCAGATCGTCCTGCGACAGCTCGCCCGCGATGCGCTTTTCTTTCATCATGTAGAAGCCGTCCCAGACGCGCACGATCTCGCTCAGTTCGGAGCTGATCATCAGGACCGCGCAGCCGTCCTTCACCAGTTGATCGATCAATCGGAAGATCTCTTCCTTCGCACGCACGTCGATGCCGCGCGTGGGCTCGTCGAACAGATCGATGCGCATGCCGGCCAGCAGCCACTTCCCGATCACCACCTTCTGCTGGTTGTCGCCGACCGTGCGCGACAGTGCGAGGCCCTGCTACTTGCGACTCTCCGGGATCAGTCCGAGGCCGTGACCACGTGTCTGCGCCGGGCCGCCGCGATGGACCCGATCGTCGATGCGGATCGTGCCGGACATGACGGGGTCGGCGCCGAAGATGGCGCGTGCGACCTCGGGTCGCCCATATCCGACCAGGCCCGCGAGGCCGACGATCTCGCCGACGCGCACATGCAGCGACACGTCGCGGATGCCGTTGCGCGCGCCCGGTGCCGGACGATCGTCGCGTCGATATCTCATGTCCACCTTGTGTCCCACCATCAACGTGACGAGCTCGTCGGCGGTCGCCTGGCCCGCCGGCATGGACGCGATGCGCTTGTCGTTGCGCAGGACGGTGACGCGGTCGCCGAGCGTGAACACTTCGGCCATGTGATGCGAGATGTAGGCCATCGCGACACCGTCACGACGCAGGTCGCGGATGACGGCGAAGAGACGTTCGGTCTCGCGATCGGACAGCGCGCGGTGGGTTCGTCGAGCACCAGGATGCGGGCCTGCTACGAAAAGGCCTTGGCGATCTCGACCATCTGCTGCTGCGCGATACCGAGTCCTGCGACCATGCGACGCGTGTCGAGATCGAGATGCGGGACCAGCGAGTATTCCTGAAAGATCACCGCGACCTCGAGGCGTCGCGCGTCGGCTGCGGAGGACACGGTCACGGGTCGTCCGTCGGCGTCCAAGCTGCCGCTGTCGGAACGATAGGCGCCACACGGCACCTTCATCAGCGTCGACTTGCCCGCGCCGTTCTCGCCCATCGGCATGTGGACCTCGCCAGCGTGGAGGTCGAGGCTCACGTCGTCGAGCACGGTCACGCCGGCGAAGCGCGGGGTGATGTCCTTCAGGGCGAACAGCGGCGCGCGAGTGGGCGCAACGAAGGTCTCGATCGGCAGGCGAGCGACGGCGCACACGTCAGGTGCGGTCGAGCACGAAGTCGAAGTCCAGCGTGTGGAAGGGTTCGGCCAGCGTGCTGCCGTCTGGCGCGATGCCCGGCTCGTGGCGGATCCAGTCGGCGATCAGCGACGAGCGCACACCGAACACCGCATCCGAATCGAGATAGCGGTCGCCTTGGCGGAACACGTGCGTGATCAGTTGCCGATAGCCCGGCGCAATGATCATGAAGTGCAGGTGCGCGGGTCGCCACGGATGACGTCCGAGCTGTTCCAGCAAGCGACCCACCGGTCCGTCGTGCGGGATCGGATACGACTCGGCGAGGATGCTGCGGAAGTGGAAGCCGCCGTCGGCTGCGCTGCGCAGGATGCCGCGTGCCTGGTACTGATCGACGCCGGGCAGCTGCACGTCGTAGAAGCCGTCCTGGTCGGCTTGCCAGACCTGGATCTCGGCGTCGGGGATGCCTTCGCCTGTGAGCCCGCGTACGTGGCCGCGCACGAAGGTCGGCTCGCCCCGGGCGCCGTTGGCGACGTCGTCACCGAGCGCGTACTCCGGCGCGTCCGGCACGTGGAACGGACCGAACACGGTCGCTTCGGTGCAGCCTTCCGGCTTGCGATTGTTGAGTGCGGTGACCAGCATCGACACGCCCAGCACGTCCGACAGCAGGATGAACTCCTGGCGGCGCTCGTCGGTGATGTGGCCGGTCTCGGTGAGGAAGCGGATGCCCTCGAACCACTCGGTCTTGGTGAGCTTCACGTCGCGCACGAACGCGTGCAGATGCTGCACGAGCGACGTCATCACGTCGCGCATGCGGGTATCGGCGGCTCCGGCATGACGCGCCAGGACCGCTTGCGTGATGGTGTCCTCGTCGATGTTCCGCACGGTTTCCTCTCCTGGGTTTCCACCCTGTCTCTGGCGAGGGAGGAACTCTAGACTTCGCCGCTCGCGCCCGAAAGCCTCACTCGAGAAAGCAGTATTGCGCGCAACGAAAAAGTGCGGGTAAACGAGATGCAGCCATGGATCGACGGACCGAAATCGAACTCTTCGTGCAGATCGCCGAGCTCGGCAGCATGTCGTGCGCCGCCGAGGCGCTGAAGCTGTCCAACGCTGCAGCCAGCCGTCACCTCGCTGCGCTGGAGACCCGACTGTCGGCGCGACTGGTCCAGCGCAACACGCGCCGGCCCGCGCTGACCGAAGTGGGCGAGACGTTCTATCGCCGCTGCAAGCCGTTGCTGGCCGAGATGCTCGAGGCCGAGGCCGAGGTCAACGAGGCGGTGCTGCAACCCACGGGCCTGCTGCGCATCAACGGGTCACTGTCGTTCTGCATGATCCACATGGCACCGCTGCTGCCCGACTTCAACGCGCGCTATCCCGACCTGCGCGTCGAGATCGTCACGGCCAATCGTTACTTCGACCTGATCGAGAACGGCATCGACGTGGCGATCCGCACGCGCGAGTACGAGGTCGATTCGAACATCACCGTGCGCCGCCTGGCCGAGACGCTGGTCGATCTCGCGCGTCACAAGCTGCTGCTCTACACCTACGCGAATCATCCAGACCAGTTGCGCTTCACGCGTGACGGACAGAACACCGTGCTCGCCGTGAAGGGCGCGCTCGAGGCCAACGACGGCCAGGTGCTGCGTGCGGCAGCGCTCGCGCACTTCGGCATCTTCGCGAAGGCCGTGATGCACGTGCCGATCGAGTCGGCACGCGAAGCCCGCGACGAAGCCCGATGTTTCGATGCCGACTGCGCGGTGGCGATCGGCGGCGGGTCGACCACCGGTCTCGGCAAGGCCATCGCGCTCGAGTCCGGCCTGCCCATCATCGCGATCCCGACGACCTGCGCGGGTAGCGAGATGACGTCGATCTACGGGATCACCGAAGCAGGCATCAAGAAGACCGGCCGCGATGCGCGGGTGTTGCCGCGCGCGGTGATCTACGACCCCGAGTTGTCGAGATCGTTGTCGTTGCAACTATCCGTGACGAGTGACCTCAACGTGATCGCGCATGCCGCCGAGGGCCTGTACGCGCACGACGGCAATCCGATCACGGCGTTGATGGCCGAGGAAGGCATCCGCGCGATGGCAACGGCGCTCGGCGCGCTTCACGACGACCCACACAACCTCGCGGCGCGCGGTGATGCGTTGTACGGCGCGTGGATGTGCAGCAGCGTGCTCGGTGCGGTGTCGATGGGCCTTCATCACAAGTTGTGCCACACGCTGGCTGGCACGTTCGACCTGCCGCATGCCGAGGTGCCCGCGGTGATGCTGCCGCATGCGCTGGCCTACAACGCAACGCACGCCCCGGACGCGATGCGGCGCATCGCGCGAGCGCTCGGCACGCAGCATGCGGCTGCCGGATTGCAGCGACTGGCGAGGGCGCTCGGTGCGCCGACGTCGCTTTGACAGATCGGCATGACCGAGGGCGGACTGGATCTGGCAACCGACCTCGCGGTCAGCCAGCCCTATCCGAATCCGTGACCGCTGGAGCGTGAGTGAAGCCGTAGGTCGCAGGAGGTCCGGCAGTCGACCGCGTTCGTGACCGGCCCGGCGAGCGGACCCTCGAAGATGCTGGCGATCATCCAGCTCATGCCCGCGAACTTGCCGTTCAACGCGGCGATGGCCTGGCTCGTGCCGTCGGTCGAGAAGACGGCGCCACCGTTGCCGCCGGCGGTCGTGGTGGTGGGATTGGCCGCGTCGGCGACGTTGCCCGCGGCCCACGGGCGGAGAAAGGTGTACGCGGCGTTGCCGACCGGGAACGGCGCGACGGGCGGCAAACGGGTTAGGGTGCCGAGGCCACTGACCGGCGGAAGGCTGTTGGCGGCAGCGGGCCCGAAATGGAACAGCGCCCGGGCACCGCCGGTCTTCGAGTCGCAGGCAGGGCTGGTCGAGCCGACGCTGGCCGGGAGTGCGCGTGTCGTGACGATCAGTTCGGCCTTCGTCACCAGTCCACGCAGTGCCGCGACCGATGTCATGTTGAACGTCACCAGCGCCCGATACGCGTCGACGCGTGACTCGGCGCAGCTGTCGGTCTTGTTGCGTCAGGTCTGGAAGCCCACTGAGGCGAACTTGCGATTGGCGGGCTGCATGGCGTGCCACCAGGCCTGGATGTCGGGCGCCGGCGGACTGGTCGGGCTGCAGGGGTTGCGCGTGTCCACCAGGCCGCTGGTCTTGACCAGCCTGCCCGTGCTCGATCCGACGAGCGTGGTCTGCACGGCGTATGCCGGTGCGACGAGGCCGATGCCGGCCAGGATGGCGACGAACAGGACGCCGATGACGCGAAGGCTGATCTGGTTCACGAAGCATGTCCCTGGAAGCATGTGGACGACGGTCGCTCGGCGGCGACCGGGCTCCAGCGTGGTCAGGTTCCTTGGCGATGCGGGCCCGATGTGGACGGCCATCATGCGGTAGCCATGGCAATCAATCACAAATACTGCCGACTGGCGGCGATCGGCTCAGATCGCCGGCGACGAGGGTGAAGAGCGCCGTGATGGATCGAGGCCTGCCGATGCGCGTTCGACGTCACGGCCGGTCGCGCATCACCCTGCCGAAGTGTTGCGAGAGGATGACGCCCATCACCAGCGCACCGAGGGCGAAGCACAGGAAGCTGAGTCCGAACTGCCAGCCGACGGGACGCCAATGCAGCAACAGCAGGCCCGCCATCAGGTTCGCGTTGCCCCACAGGAAGTTCACGAGTGGCGAGGACAGGCCCTTGCCGGGCGGCTTCGCGAACGGTGTTGGAAAGGAGCGGCCGGACAGACCCGCCACGGTGTGCGGAACACCGTTGCAGAGGAACAGTCCCGCGAAGAAGTTGGCGATGAGAATCGTGAGAATCATGCGATTCGAGGAGGGTGGCTGACGAAAAAAAACCTTCGTGGGCACGAGGCTCACGAAGGTTTTTGATACGGCGCGGGACGGAATGGCCTGTGTTCAGGCGGCCATCGGCCCGTAGCGCCTGTGTCCCTTCACGTCGTAGCGATCGAGCATCATCACCTTGTCCCAGGCCTTGATGAAGTCCCTGACGAAGCGCTGCAGGCCGTCGCTGCCGGCGTAGACATCGACGATGGAACGCAACTGCGCATTCGACCCGAAGACCAGGTCGTTGCGGGATGCCGTGAACTTCGTGTTGCCGCTCGCGCGATCCTTGAGGGTAAAGCGCATGCCCGCTTCGTCGGCCTTCTCCCAGACTAGGTCGGTGTCGGTCAGATTGACGAAGAAGTCGTTCGTCAGGACGCCGACCTTCTCGGTGAAGACGCCGCTGTCCGATCCGTCGTGGTTGACGTTGAGCACCCGCAACCCGCCGGTGAGGACCGTCCACTCCGGAGCGGTGAGCGTCATCAGGTTGGCCTTGTCGAGGAAGAATTCCTCGGGCGCCACACCCTGCGAAACTTGGCTGAAGTCGTCACCGACGAAATTGCGGAAGCCATCGACGATCGGCCTCAGCCATTCGAACATTTCGATATCGGTGAGCTCCTGCGTCGTATCCACGCGGCCCGGCGTGAACGGAACCTTGGTTTCGACGCCTGCATTTTTCGCAGCCTTTTCGACGGCAGCGCAGCCCGCCAGCACGATCAGGTCGGCCAGCGAGATCTTCTTACCCGACGCCTGCTTGCCGTTGAAGTCGGTCATCACGCTACGCAGCTTTTCGATCACCGGCGCGGCGCGGCGGTTGACCGCCCAATCTTTTTGGGGCGAAAGCGCCAGGCGGCCGCCGTTCGTGCCGCCACGCTTGTCGCTGTCGCGAAAAGGCGCAGCCGAAGAGAAGGCGGTGAAGGCCAGGTCGGACACCGACAGACCTGTCGCGACGATGGCCTGCTTCAGCGAGGCGATTTCAGCTTCGCCGACCAACTCGTAGTCACGCGGGGGAAGCGGGTCCTGCCACAGCAGGCCGTCCTCGATCGTGACTTCCGGTCCGAGGTAGCGAAACCTGGGTCCCATGTCGCGGTGGGTCAGCTTGTACCAGGCCTTCGAAAACGCCTGGGTGAAGGCCTCGAAATCCCCCAGGAATTTCTCGCAGACCTTCCGATATTCCGGGTCGACCTTGAGCGCGATGTCGCTGGTCATCATCATCAGATTGTTCATCTGACCCTCGACGTGCGCATCGGGCGTCTTGGGTGCATTGGGGTCCTTCGGGGTCCATTGCAACGCGCCGGCAGGGCTCCTGGTCTGTTCCCAGTCGAATTTGAACAGGTTCTCGAGATAGTCGTTGTCCCACTGTGTCGGGTTCGGCGTCCAGCTGCCTTCGATCCCGTTGGTCATCGTGTCCCGCCCGAACCCAGGACCCCGGGGGTTGTGCCAGCCGAGGCCCATGGCTTCGATCGGCGCGATCTCGGGCGGCGGGCCGATTTCTTTTGCCGGCACCATGCCGTGACTCTTGCCGAAGGCGTGGCCGCCCGCGATCAGGGCCACGGTTTCTTCGTCGTTCATCGCCATGCGCGTGAAGGTGACCCGGATATCGCGTGCCGACCCCATCGGATCGCCACTCGCGTAGGGACCTTCCGGATTCACGTAGATCAGCGCCTGATGCGAGGCCGCGAGCGGATTCTCGAGGTCGTAATCGGCATCGCCGTTCTGGCCGCGCCAGCGCTTGTCGCGCGTGACCATGCTGTCGAAGCTGTCGACGTGCTTTGGGTCCCAAATCTCCGGACCCCAGTAGGTAGCGTTGTCCGCCTCCCAGGCGTCGAGTCGACCGCCGCCGAAGCCGTAGGTGGGAAAGCCCATGATCTCGAGCGCGCAATTGCCCGTCAGGACGATGAGGTCGGCCCACGACAGACCGTTGCCGTACTTGTGCTTGATCGGTTGCAGGAGGCGGCGCGACTTGTCGGTATTGCCGTTGTCCCACCAGCTGCTGATCGGGGCGAAGCGCTGCATGGCCGCACCGGCACCGCCTCGTCCGTCCGCGATCCGATAGGTACCCGCCGAGTGCCACGCCATGCGGATCATCTGCGGGCCGTAGTTGTCGTAGTCGGAAGGCCACCAGGCGACCGAGGTCGTCAGGAATTGCTTGATGTCCCGCTTGAGCGCTTCGAAGTCGAGCTTCGCGAACTCGGCGGCGTAGTCGAAATCCGCACCGAGCGGATCGGCCGACAGTCCGTTCTGATGGAGGAGTTCGACCCGCAGGCGATCGGGGTACCAGTTCTCGAGCGTGGGGGGCGTACCGAATGCGCCGCCCACGCGGTCACCGCCGAAAGGACACTTGCCTTCCATCTCGTAGGTCTTGGTAAATGTTTTGTCTTGCGTCATGTCGTTCATCGAAATTTCCTCGCGTGGATTCAGTCTCCGCCCGGCAATCAGACGGAACAGCCGCCTCACCTTCGACGCAGCAGCTAGATGAGTGTTGCACACGTCGCTCGACCGCGTGGCTAGGATGTCGCCGCATGTTGGGCGACCCTTCGCCTCATGAGCACGACGGGTCACGGACGGCGCAGCGAGAGTTCGGGCGGATATCGGGGCTGGTCGGCGACCGCCCGCTGCGTGAGTGAGTTTGTCCAGTCGTGTGCGATCAGGGCAGGTCACGCCACGCCGTGCAGCTATCGATCACGCACGCGAATCAGCCGGCGCGGCGGATCTCAGTCGATGCGAGTGGGACTGTGGATCGAAGGCGCTCTGTCGCTTCGCGGACAGAGGACTACTGGCGGAGAGACGGGGATTCGAACCCCGGGTAGGCTATGAACCTACACACGCTTTCCAGGCGTGCGACTTAAACCACTCATCCATCTCTCCGGGGCGCGGGAGTATAGCAAGGGCCTGCGCTGCAACAACGGACCATGCCACGCAGCGAGGGCGATCGCTTCGAGTCCGCCGCCTTCACGAGCACTCCGTGCGTTCCGACAAACCGATTGACGGACGCCACGGTCTTCTCGGATATTGCGCGGGGCGCCCCCCGCCTGATCCTTGCGCGATGGCAGGGTCCGGACCCCACAAGCTCATCACGATTCACTTCAATCGGGAAAATTCTCACATGCAAAGTACATCGAACCTTCTGCTCGCAGCGCTCTTCGTCATCGTCACCGGTTGTGCCCAGACCGGCGGCAGCGCGCCTGCCGCTTCCAGCGGCATGCCGGCCGCCGCCACCAACAAGATCCCGCCCGGCATGAATGCCAATGGCGAGGTGGTCGATGCGTCCAAGGTCGAGGGAGGGTTCGGCACGAAGGTCAAGGGCATCAACGACACCGAAGGCGAGATCACCGGCAAGCCGGCGCCCGGCTCGAAGTTCACCCAGCTCAAGATCGGCATGGGCATGAAGCAGGTCACCGATCTCGCGGGGCCACCGACCGACCAGGGCGCCTACATCACCGGCAAGGCGTTCATCCCCTTCTACTTCGGTGGCGATCGCCATCGCTTCGAGATGGCCTACAAGGGCCAGGGCCGGCTGATCTTTGCCGGCGGGGGCATCGGCGACTACACCGGCGGCAACCTGATCTGGATCATTCACTCGGCGAGTGAGTCGGGCTACCGCTGAACCGGGACGAGGCCTCGGTCACGAATCGCCAACCAGGATTCCGTGCGGTCGATGGAGCCATCGATCGCACCGGGAGCCGGACCTTCCGAGGCACTTCGGAAGGTGGTCATCGGAGCAAATTGCCTTACGCCGGTCGCTCCAGCCGAGTGGTCTCGCGACCCGTTCGAGTCGGCAGATGCCCCCACCTGCCATTGGCATGGGGCACCTGGGGCGGGACCCGTTCCTGATTGATTGACCAGCCGCCGATGCTCGTTCGATGCTGGTTTCTCGACGCACAAGATCATCATCGATCGACCCGGCTGCTTTCAAATGAATTCTAGTCTTCGTTGCAATGCGGGTCGCCGCTCGTGACTATCGGTCGAAGGGAGTCGAGAATGTGACCGCGAAGATTTTTCACTTTGCGGCGAGGAGAGTCGAACCGTTGGTCACTTCCCACTCGCGTTGATTGGGACGATTGCGCAGCGAGTGCGCCCGGACGCTTCTGAACGAATGCCACCATGACCATCGCGCAGGGCGCTTCGGATCCACCCGCCGGCGAGAAGCATTTCGTGACTGTGCTCTTCTCCGATATCTGCGATTCGAGCGGCATCGCCCAGCGGCTGGAACTCGAGGAATACGCAGGGCTGATTTCCTATTTCAGGCGAGTCGCGGAATCGGTCATCCAGCGCCATGGCGGACATATCGTCCGGCTCGAAGGCGATGGCCTGTTCGCCACCTTCGGCCACAAACCGACGCGTGAGGACGATGCCCGGCGCGCCACCGAAGCCGCGCTTGAGCTGCACGACACGGTCGCTCGGGGCATCGATCGGGTCGTGTCCACGGGCACGGACTTCCGCCTGCACTCGGGTGTTCACTGCGGCCTGGTCTTCCTGCTCGACGAGGTCGGTCGGCGAAAGAACTTCGACGTGCTGAGCGGGGTTTCCAATATCGCGAATCGGCTCGGCAAGCTCGCGGGTCCCGGCCAGATCTTCGTGAGCGCCCAATCGCTCGGTCCGCAAGCGTACTTTTTTGAATTCACGGCCTTGCCCGAGAAGAAGGAATTGCCGGGCTACATCGAACCCTTCGATGTCCTCCACATTCACGGCAGGTCCGCCGTGCGACGACGGATCGACGCGGCAGCCGGACGCGGGGTCATCGCCTTCGTCGGCCGTTCGACCGCGCTCGCCCAACTGGTGGGGACGGCCACGCAGGCTCGCGCGGGACGCGCTTCGATCCTGGTCGTGATCGGCGAGCCCGGGATCGGCAAGACCCGCATGGTCGACGAGCTCAGGCAACGGCTCGATCCTCGCTCGTTTCGAGTGCTCCGTGGATTCTGCGAGGGCTACCTGGGAGCCGAGCCCTTGCAGCCGTTCATGCAGCTGATTCGCGATGCGCTGGCCTGGCGGATCGGCGCCGCCCTCGAAGAGAACGAGCGCTCGATGGCCGAGGCGCTCGGCGCATTGGGTGTCGATCAGATGGCGGAGGTGCTGGCTATCGCACGCGTGTTGCTCGCGGGCTCCGAAGAGATCCCGGCGATGCGCAACGCCGCGCTCCGTATCGCAGCGATCGTCGACCTGATCACCGTCGTCGCCAGCCGCCACACCGTCGTCATCGTTCTCGACGACTGGCAATGGGCGGACGATGCGAGCCGACAGGCGCTCGACATGCTGCGCGCGAGGAAGCTGCCGCTGTTCATCCTGATCGCGACCCGGCCGTTCAACGTCGACGATCACACGTTGCTCGGTGCCGAGTTCCTGCGCCTGGGTCCGCTCGAACCCGGTGAGTCGGACGCCACGGTGGCCGCATGGATGCCGCATCACGATCCCTTCGTCGTTCAGGAGATCGTCGCCTTGTCGGGCGGCAACCCCTTGTTCATCGAAGAGCTTTGCCATGCGGCCAGTGCGGGCGACACGCTGCGTGCGACGCCGCGCGGCGTCGGTGGCGTCGCATGGATCAACACGCTGGTCGCTTCACGACTGGACCGCTTGACCGCCGAGCAGGCCGAGCTGTTGCGCTTCGCTGCCGTGGCCGGCACGACGTTCCCGATCTGGCTGCTGGAGCGGTTGACGCCGACCTACGACGTGCTGCAGTTGCTGGCATCGCTGGCCAACGAGGATTTCCTGGTGCCGGGCGACCAGCCGGGCACGCTGCGATTCAAGCACGTACTGACGCGCGATGCCGTGTATGCCACGGTCGAGTCGACGCGTCGGCGCGCCTTGCATGCCCAGGTCGCCGAGTCCCTGCGAGCGGCGGTCGGCAACGAAGATGCGTTCGAATGGCTCGAGGCCCTGTCCTATCACTTCGATGCGGCCGGCATGAGCGGACAGGCCGCCGCGTTCGCAGAGGCTGCGGGCGACAAGGCGCTGGCGGCGATGTCGCTCGACCGGGCGCGTGTCCAGTACATCACCGCCTTGCGCGCCCTCGACGCGTCCCCTGCGCCCGCCCACGCGATGAAGCTTCGCTGGTGCGAGATCGCGCAGAAGCTCGGACAGACCTGTGTGTTCGATCCGCTGGATGTAGCGCAGGGCTTCGTGCTCTTCGAGCGAGCGGTCGAGCTGGCGAGCTCCCTCGGGGACGACAACGTACTGGCGCGGGCGCAGTACTGGCTCGCCTACGTTAACTACGGTCGGGGCCGGCCTCGTCTTGCGATCCGCTACGCAGAGGCCGCCCTCGCGCATGCCGAGTCCAGCGGCGATCAGCGACTGGCGGTCCAGGTCCGTGCCACGCTCGCGCAGGCCCTCGCATCGTCCGGCCTCTACAATCGTGCGCTCCCCCTGTTCACGCAAGCCGTGGAAGGCAAGCGTCAGCTGAGCCATGCCGGAAACCGGGCGGCGGTCGGCGCGGCCTACACACTGGGTCGGATGGCTTACACGTTCGGAGATCTGGGCCGCTTCGACGAGGCCTGGGAGGCCTTCGATGAAGCGTTGCAACTGCTGGGCGACAACGTTCATTCGGTCGGGGCGTCGATCCGCGAACTGATGTGTGCGGTCTTCCTCTGGCAGGGCCGATGGGAAGAGGCGCATGCCATCGGTCTCCAGGGGGCCGATATCGCGATGCGTTGCCGCAGCCGCTACCTGGTCGCGATGGGTGAGGCGCTGAGCTCTTGCGCGCGCTGGGCGCTCGACGGCAGCGTCGAATCGTTGCTCGCGATCCAGGAGCCGACCCGCTGGATCGAGATGCGTGGCGGCGCGGTGTCGACCTCGCTGAACTACGGGTGGCTGGTCGAGGCGGCGATCACGCTGGGTCGCCTGACCGACGCCCGCCACCACGCGGCGCGTCTGTTCGCGCGGGTCCGTGCCGCCGATCGACATGGCGAGGCTCAGGGCTGTCGCGCCCTGGCCTGCCTCGCCGCGACGCATGGAGACGAGCGTCGGGCCCTGGCGTATCTCGCCCGCGCGGAGCGGGTCGCCGAGTTCCGCGATTCGCCACGCGAGCGTGCCGTCAATCGTCTCGCACAGGCCGAGGCCTTGCGACGCCTCCACCGCGAGACCGAAGCGCGGGCACTGATGGCCAAGGTTTGCGACGACTTGGCTTCGATGAAGATGGCGTGGCACCTGGCGCAGGCGCAGGCACTGGCCCGGGGACTGTGACCGGCATCGCTCATGGCCTGTTTTGCTGGATGGCGGCGTCGATCTGCAGCGCGAAATCGCGGAAGGCGACTTCCATCGGATGCAGGTCGTTGTACCAGGCCAGCAGCGGGTTTGCGGGCCACTGCCGCTGGATCGTCCCGCGCAGGTCGACGTGCACGACGCCGAGGCCGGCCTGCATTGCGTTGAGCGCGTCGATCAGCACGACCATGGCGGCATCCTGTTCCCGCTCGTGCCCCTTGTAGCCCTGGTATTCGAAAGGCTTCTGCAGCCAGCCGTCGTAGCCGGTACCCCGCGAATAGGGATAGTCGTACCCGTGCAGCACGATCGGTACGTCGCGCACGCGGAGGTCTGCCAGCGTGCGCCGGATGCGGGCGATGACCGTGCGGTAGTGGCCCTCCATGCGCGTGATGTGGTTCGCGACCTTCACCGGATCGAGCGTCGGCACCCCCAGAGCTCTTCGGTTGATCAGCGATTGCAGCGTGCCCTGCGTCGAGTCGTTGCCGCCTGCCGAGAGCAGGATGGCGTCGAGGGACCGGTCGCTGGTCTGCACCTGGTCGCGAATGAACTGGCAGAACGCGTCGGGTGATGCGGCCATCGTCTCGATCTTCGGCCACGACGTCCAGCGGCAGAAGTCGTTGGGGATGCGATAGCCGAAATGCTCGAGGTAGTCGCGCAGGTCATTCGCGATCTGCGTCCCCCCGGCGATCCGGAAGTCGACCCACGAGTCTCCCCAAGCCAGCACGAGGTTCTCGCGCGTCCCGGTCGGCATCTGCGGGATGGGTTTCGTCGGTGGTCCCGGGTCGGGGTGACGGGGAGGCAACGTGACGTAGCTCGAAGGGCCCTCGATCTGGAAGGTCAGCAGTGCCGGTCCCTGACGGATGGCTTCGGGTCGCGTCAGCAGGGCCGACAGTGTTCCGAGCATCGCGCCGATCGCGGCTTCGTAGCCAGGACAGGCATGCGTCGGATGCGGGCTCTTCGAGCGATCGCCCCCGAACATCAGCTTGCAGTCGGGTTGGCCATCGGCCAGTGATTGTTGCGTGCCCGAGACTATGCCGAGGATGATCCGGTCGCCCGCCTGGACATCGACCGCGTGCGTGGGATCCGATCCGAGTCGATGCGGCTTGAGGGACGTGCGCCAGCCGATCTGGGGCATCGGCCGCATCTGCGTTGCACGCTCCATGATCGGCTGGATTAGCTTCTTCGCAGCGGCGAACGACGCGTTGCCTGCGAGCGCGACGCGCAACGCGGCGAAGCGACCTTCACGCTGCAGCTCGCGCACGACGTTGAGCACCGCCCCGATGATCGTCGGGTTAAATCCCATCAGCACGCCGACCATGTTGCGCGCGACGAAGTCGTCGTCGTGGAGGCCGAGCGGATGGTCGAACGTGGCCAGGGCGATCGGCGCGTACTGGGCCGAGTCCCGCTCGACCTTCGGCTTCGTTCCCGCGGCGCGATGCGCGGCCACGAAGGTCCTCATCGCGACCCGCAGCGCCTGGCCGTAGGCTTCGCCGAGTTCGACCACGGTCGCGCCGGGATAGGGCTGGAACATGTAGCGCGACATCGCCGTGAAGTGGCCGGGATAGAGTGGACGCTGGCCGGGGCGCCAGTTCCAGTCGGTGCTGCCTCGTGCGAAGCAGCCCTTGTCGGTCTCTTCCTTCGTGCAGGTCGGATCGTCGGCCAGACCGAACCACTTTTCGCAAAGCGTGGCGAGCACTTCGTCGACGATCTCCCGCACATCGAAAGCGACCGCCAGGCGAGGGTCCAGTGCCTCCTTGGCCTGGGTATCGGCCTCCTTCACGATGCTGTCGATCTTGGTCTTCGCGGCGCGAAACGCGTACCGGAAGGTGTCTTTCTTCTTCAGTTTCTCGATCGCCTCGTTGATGGGGCCGGACTGCTGCTGGTAGATCGGCCCGGCATCCATCCCGAGCGAGATCTCGCCGAAGCTCTTCTTCATGCGCTCGAGCTGCCCGCAGACCGAATAGCGCGCGTGGGGGTCGAGAAAGACATCGGCGACGAGCTCGAGACTGGCGACCAGGGTTCCATAGGACGTCTTCATCACGCCGCCGTGGTCCTCGCGGATGGTGGCCCAGATCGCCGCTCCGTCGAGTCGATCGATCGACTCCGGGTCCTCGATCGCGGCCTTCCATGCGTCCCGCGACGTGACGGGGCAAGGGTGCTTCTCGAGTTCCTTCAGCGCCGCGACGAGGCTTCGGCCGCGCTGCAGCTCCCACGGCACAGTGGCCGGCGGAGACTCGTGTGCGGCCCTCGAGGCCACCGCTTCCAGAGCGCGCAAGGCACTCATCGACGGCGTGAACAGGTACAGCCCCCAGTCGAGACGCGTCACCGTCGGCGGAGTCTCGAAGGGGGTCATCTGGTCTTCGAGCTGAACGCTGAAGACCTGTCCTAGGTGTTCGAAGCGGAAGTGGCGGGGGATGCCGTTTTCGGGGACGCCGACGATTGGACAGCTGCCTTCCGTGGACGACGAGCCGGTGCTGTTGCCGCCGACCAGCCATCGTTGCACCACCTCGAATTGCTCGGCGATGCTGGCGTTGAAGACCATGAATACCGTGCCGCGATCGGCCGGTGCGCGAGTGCTGGTGGCGGGCAGACCCGTCGTTCCGGGAATCGGCAACGGCGCCGGACCGTAGGACATGCTGCGACGGACCAGCCGGGGCGGCCGCATGCCCGGCACCGTCGCATTGCGCGGGTGGGCGCGGCGGATGTGCGCGTGAAGCGGGCAAGCGAGACCTTGCGCGTCGTTCGTGTAGACGAAATTGTTCTTGGTACCCAACTTGTGCGGCGCGAGCGGCGTTCCGTCGAGCCGCGAGCGGCCCACCAGCTTGCCGTAGACGATCTCCTTCAAATATTCGAGAGACGGATGCCCGGACAGCTGCTTCTGCATCACGGCCGCCGTCGCACTCACCGCACGGTCCAGCAGGTCGGGGAATTGCTGATATTTCCGGGCCACGAGAAAGCTGCCGTTGCGCAGCCAGCGCAGCCGGTCGACGGGATCGTGGACATCGTCCGCCGCGTTCGGATGGCCGAGGACGACCTCTCCGAGATGAGCGCGATTGAGGTCGAAGGAAGGCGTGCCCGCACTGGGTACCGTCTGTCGCGGCAGGACATCGGGCTGACTGTCGCCGTCGGCGTAACCGAACTGATCGATGGCGGTGAGTTCGGTCCCCACGGTGCGCGCATGACGCGTGAGCGGCTGGATCGCTAGGATCGTCAGCGCGCTCAGCTTCCGGCGCAGTTGCGCTACCGCGCTGTGAAGCGGATGGTCGTTGTCCGCCAGGTCGATGGCGTGGCGCCCGCGGTCGCCGTCGCGGACCGAGCAGCGTAGCTGCAGGACGGCGTGCACTGTGTTCATCTCGATCGTCTCGCGCCCGGGCCGGTTGAGCGCGTCGATGCGCTTCGGTAGTTCCCAGCGCCGTGGATGATTGCTGCGCACGTCCCCGAGAAGGCCGGCCCGTGCCTCCATGCCTTGCCGGAACTCTTCGGGAAAGAAGGTCAGCGAATCCTCGTCCATGCCGATGGCGCGCAGGCCCGCGGGCGTGAAGTAGACGTTGTGAAAGATGACCGAGCTATCCGCGTGCGCATCGCTCGCCTTCGTGATGTTCGATTCGGCCCAATGCAGAAAGTCCTTCGCGACCTTCGGCGTGTCGAAGCTGAGCATCAACAGAAGCCCGTGCGTGACCGGATCGTAGGCCTCGATGATCCCGCCCTGGATGTCCTTCAGGTCATTCGGAGGGATCACGGCATCGTTCTTCGGGAACGGCGGGATGGTTCGTGGGCGCGCCACCGAGTGTCCGTCGGGGAACAACCACGCGACCTGGCGGGGGAAGCGCTTGAATCCGATGACCGATGCTTTCTGAATCTCGAAAAAGATCAGGTTGTCGTCGTTCATGTTGACGAACTCGCGCAGCAGGTTCGTCGCAGCACTCCTCAGGATCGCGCCGTCCTCGGTGATCGGTGGATAGAGCTCGACGAGCCGGTAGAGGGCCGCCAGGCCTTCGAAGCCGTTGCGGATTCGCTCGCGCACCATCCGGACATCCTGGATCTGCGCGTAGGGAGGGTCGTCCTGCAAGGGCTCGCGCTGGTTGCGAACGAAACGCTCGACGACTTCTTCGGCGGAGGGCATCACCGTGCGGACTTCGTCCAGCTCGTTCGCCGTCACGGCGTCGGCGACGACCGGCAGATCGCAGTTGGCGCTCCGCGTGCGCACGAGTTCGGTACGGCGGTGATAGAACGTGTCGACCGACGTCGACTCGGGCGCGTAGAACAAGCCGGTTTCGACCTGGACCCGTCGCGCCCATCCCATCCACTCCTCGAAACTCCGGTCGGAGCAGACGTAGTCGATCGTGTCGCAGAAGATCAGGTCGAGAAGGGGACCGACCTTTTCCCACAGCAGGCGGATATAGGAATCCCAGCTGCCGTCGAAGGTCACCGCGAGCAGAACCTTGTCTTCGGGTTCCAGAACCGCCACGCGAACCGATTGAATGGCGCCCACGCGTTCCACGGCATCCGACAGCAATGGGGCGTTGTGATACTCGTGAACCGACATGCGTGCGCCGTGCAAGGTCTCGAGCACGCGCTTGGTCCGGGTCTTGTGGGTGACTGATTCCAGCGCCTCGATGAAGCCCGGTTTGAGCGGAGCCAATAGCGTCAGATCCGAAGCGCCGCCGAGGCTGCGCCCTTTGACGATGAGGTCTCTTTGCATCGAATTCCCCTTGACTGTGTCGGCGGAGCATGGACGAGCAAAAGAAAGCGACGCTGTATTTTATTCACAGATGGAAAGTGACTTATTGACTTCCGGATTGAATTTTTCCCTGATATTCAATTCGTCCACTGTGCCTGTCCGAGCATATAGAAGAGACTTTTTTCGCAACAGCAATTCGATCAGGGAATGCAAATGGCGAATAACAGTTTTTCCGGCGAACCGAGTGCGATCTGGCTCACCGAGCCAGGTCCCGATCGGCGCATGAAGTTGCTCGTCGAATTCATCTATCGCGATCCGCGGGGGCGCTTCTGGCGTGCGCCGATAAATTCGGTCGTCGATGGTGCGAGCATCCCCAGGGCGCTGTGGACCTCCGTCGGCAGTCCCTACACCGGCGACTACCGGCGGGCTTCGATCGTCCATGACGTCGCCTGTGCGACACCCGGCGTCAATCGGAAGCTGGCGGACAAGATGTTCTACGAAGCTTGTCTCTGTGGTGGCTGTTCGATCCTGCTGGCGAAGTTGCTCTACGCGGGGGTGCGAATCGGTGCCTGGTTCTCGTCGGCACTGGCCGCCGCGCCGCCAGCCATCGCACCCGAAGCCATCGTGGCGGATTCCATGCCGCGACTGCCCGGTCAGTACACGCCAGCCGAGCTTGCGATGCGGGCGAAGTACACGTTGATCGCCATCGAACTCAAGGATTCATCCGATGAGTTCAAAGAGTTCAAGAAGATCGTGGACAAGCATCTGCGTTGAAGGACGGTTCCTGGCAACAACGTCTACGGCAGTGCTGATCCCCGTCTTCGATGGGGCCGCTCTACGGGCGCTTTCGAGCTGTAGTCGCGGCCCGCAGCGGGCATTGAGCCCGCCGCGAGCCGGACCCGTTCCGGTAGTGTCGGTCCCCGGCTGCGCCGAGGCCCCTCGCCGGTTCGTGCCGTAGTCGCGTCTCGTTGCGGGCATCGAGCCC
>JANXTA010000170.1 GCA_025356395.1 Betaproteobacteria bacterium | reverse complement strand
CGGCCATCCGAAACTGACGATGGCGATGCCGCACAGATAGCTGCCGGTGCCGAGGAAGGCGGCGTGCCCGAAGGACAGCATGCCGGTGTAGCCGAAGAGCAGATTGAAGCCGACGGCATACAGGCCGAAGATCAGGATGTTGATCGCCAGCGCCTCGTAGGGCATCACCAGCGGGAAGATCAGCAGGAAGAGGATGACCGCGCCGACGCGATGCCGCACGACGAGATTGAAGGCTCGCGTGTTCATCAGCTCATCAATCCCGCTTTGCCGAAGAAGCCCTGCGGCTTGATCAGCAGCACGACGGCCATCAGCACGAAGATCGACAGCTCGGCGAAGTCGGGCGCGAACAGCGACGTCATGCTGTAGACCACGCCGACCAGCAGGCCGGCGATGACGGCGCCCGGCAGCGAACCCATGCCGCCCACGACGGTCACGACGAACGACTCGGCGAGGACCGGGATGCCCATCTCGGGATTGACCGCGCGGGTCGGTGCGGCGAGCACGCCGGATAGTCCCGCGATGGCGGTGCCGATGCCGAACACCAGCAGCCACACGCGCGAGATGTCGATGCCGAGCACGCGCACGATCTCCGGATCGCGCGAGCCGGCACGGATGATCAGGCCGTAGCGCGTCTTCTCGATGAACAGCCACAGCGCGAGCACGACCAGCGCCGTCGCCCCGATCAGGAACAGGCGATAGAGCGGGAAGTAGCCGAAGCCGAGGTTGACGGCGCCGCGCAGTTCGGCGGGCGTCGACGTCGGCATGCCCTCGATGCCGAAGATCGTCCGCATCGCCTCGACCATCACGTACGACAGGCCGAAGGTCAGCAGCAGCGGGTAGTCGATGCCGCGTCCGTAGAGCGGCCGCACGAGGAAGCGTTCGACGACGAGGCCGATGGCGCCGACGGCGAGTGGCGTGAGGACGAGGCTGAACCAGAAGCTGCCGGTGAGCCCGAGGAAGTAGACGCCGAGGAACGCGCCGACCATGAAGAAGGCGCCGTGCGCGAAGTTGACGACGGTCAGCATGCCGAAGATCAGCGAGAGCCCGAGCGCGAGCAAGGCGTAGACGGCACCGAGGGCGATGCCGGTCATGAGCTGAAGCAGGAGGAGGGAAGGCGTGTATTCAGCCATTGCCGGATGTGGCTCCCTCCCCCTTTGGGGGAGGGCTGGGGAGGGGGTGAGCGAAGCAAGCGACAGTCGCTCGCCTGCGGCGAGACGCCATCCGAACCTTCCCCCAGCGGGGGAAGGAGCAGACCGAGCCGGAGCGGACCATCAGGTCGTGATCTTGTGACCCTCTTCCTCGCACGTCCTCAAGTTCCCCTCGTCCGGCGCCTCTACAGCCAGGATGTTGAACACGTCGTACTTGTCCTTCATCGCCTTCGACTTCGACTCGACGATGATCACGGACTGCACCGACTGGTGATCGCACTTGCGGTAGAACTGGTCGCCCTTGTACCAGTTGTACTTGAGCTGACGTAGCGCGATCGAGACGGGCACGGACTCGGTCGACTTCGCGTTGATCACCGCCTGCAACACGCTGCGGATGCCGGCATAGCCGAGTGCGCCGTAGTCCGACGGCACCGCGCCGCCGTAGGCCTTGCGGAATTTGTCGTTGAAGGTCTTCGCGGCCGGGACCTTGTCTTCCATGCCCCAGTAGTACGAGGTACCGCCGATGATGCCGTCGAAGGCATCGGGACCACCGGCCTGGCGCGACGTGTACAGCAGCACCGGCGTGATCACCTTCATGCTGCTCTTCATGCCGAAGTCGGTGACCTGCTTCGCCGAGTTGACCAGGTCGCGGCCGAAGTTGGCCAGCACCAGGATGTCGGGCTTGAGCGCCTGGATGCGCGGCAGGAAGGCCGAGAAGTCGGATGTGCCGAGCGGATGGCGGATGTCGGCCAGCGTCGTCGCGCCCATCGTCTTGCCGGCGCGTTCGAAGCCGCGGACCATCTCCTGCCCGTAGGCATAGTCGGCCGTCAGATAGACGATCTTCTTGCCGAACTTGGGGAACGCGTAGCGCGCCACCGCGCCCGACGTGACGTGCGGATTGAGCGCCTCGTGGAAGGTGTAGAGGCTCCAGTCCTTCGCGTCGTTGATCGCGTCCGACTGGCTGATCGAGTTG
>JANXTA010000073.1 GCA_025356395.1 Betaproteobacteria bacterium | reverse complement strand
GATCGGGTCCGGGGCCGTGATGATCAGCGAGTTGGTGCCGACGTCGGCCTGGATGTAGCCGCTGTTGCCGCCGCCCGACGCCGCGCCCGTCGAGCCGAAGGGATTCGACAGCGTCGAGGCCGTGGACCCGCCGCCCCCGCCACCGCCGCCACCAAAGGCAGTCGACACCGTTCCCGGTGGCGAGCCGGCCGGGAGGTTGCTCTGCTGGCCGTTACTGCCGGATCCGGTCGACAGCGCGCCTTGCGCGCTCTGCGCGAAGGAACTCGACGACGAACCCGAGGCCGGCGTCAGCGACGACGAATCGCCGGACGTGATCGAGCGCAGCGTCTGTGCCAGCTTGGTCGCCTCGGCGTTCTTCAGATAGACGATGTGGATGTTGCCGGCCGTGGCCGTCGGCACGTCGAGCTTCGTGATCAGCGTCTTCGCGGACGCGATGCGCGCCGCGCTGGTGGCACGCAGCAGGATGGTGTTGGTGCGCGAGTCGGCCAGCACCGTGATGCGCTGGCCCGGATCGACGGTGCCGCCCTGCGGCGGCTCCAGGACGCGCTGGACCAGCGGCGCGACATCGACCGCCAGCGCGTATTGCAGCGGCACGATGTCGCCTTCGGCCGACGGCGGCGTGTCGACGCCCGCGATGATGCGACCGATGCGCTGCAGGTTGTCGGCGTAGTCGGTGATGACGATCGAGTTGTTGCCGGCGTTGACCGTGATCGGGTTGTTCGCCGTGACCAGCGGCCGAAGCATGTTGACCATGTTCGACGCGGACTCGTAGTTGAGACGGAAGATCTGCGTGACGATCTGGTCGCCGCGGATGCCGTCGTTGCGCGGCGTGTTGCGATCGACCTGCGTCGGACCACCGGCGAACTTGGCGTCCGCCTCGGGAAGCACCTTGTAGACGCCGTTGCTCTCGACGATGGTGAACCCCGAGAAGCGCAACGACGTGAGCAGCAGGCGATAGGCTTCGGCCCGCGTCACCGGCTGATCGGTCGCGAGCGTGATCGGTCCTTTGACGCGCGGATCGAGTACGAAGTCGCGCTTCAGGTACTGGCCCATCGCGCGCAACACGGACTCGGCGTCGGCATTGACGAAATTGAGCGAGACGCGATCCTCGGGTGCGGTCGCCTTGGCGGCCGGCTTCTTCGTGGTTCTGGTCGTGGTCTGCGCAGACGCCGGATCGATCGAGGCGCACGCGAGCGCCAGGAGGGTCAGCGCCAGGGCGCCACGCTTGTTGTGATGTTTCTGCATGTTTTCTCTGATTCGAACTTTCGAACGACCTTTTCCGGCGACCCGCCTAGGACCTGCCGCCCGTCTCGATCACCGCTTCACCCGGTCCGCGGCGGCCGAGCATATCGAGCAACGGATTCAATTGCGCGACGGTCGGTGCGGCTACGTCCGGCGCGATGGTGACCACGACCCGCGCCTGACCGCGGCTTCCGACCAGGTTGCCGCCGCCCTGCAGCTGCAGCGGACCGCGTTCGGTCGCGAGTTGCCAGGTCACGCCGGCCGCGCCGCTGGACCACGACACCAGATAGTCGCCGAGCGGCCTGACCGGGCTGATCGCAAGCGCGAAGGACGCGATCCGCAGCATTCCCTCGCCCACCGGCGGACCGGATCCCTCGAAGCGAAGTCCGTTCCATTGCAAGCTGCAGCGCCCTTCGGGCAGCAACGTGTTGAGCGGTGCGCCGACCAGCCTCAGCATCGACGCGGGCAATTCGACGGTCCCGGCTTCGAGCACCAGCCCCCCCTCGCGAACCCGCGCCGTCAGCGGCTGGAGCAGCACACCATCGTGCGTCAGATGGAGGACCGGCGCCAGCGTGCGGTCGATTTCCAGCGTCCAGATGACGCGCCCCGGCAACGCCAGGCCGGCCACCGGCGCCGATCCCTCGGTCGCGGATGGCGCGGCCAGCGCCATCACCGCCGATCCCGACCAGACCGTCCCGCGCGCATCGGCGAGCAGCACGACTCCGCGCGTCCGCGCTTCGAGGTAGCCGGCGAGCCAGTTCGCGGGCGCGTTCGCGACGACGACCGCGAGGACGCAGACGACGGCGACGACCGCCGTCGCGCCGATCACTCGCCCGTTGAGACCCGCCATCAGGCCGCGCTCAGGGCCGCGGACCCGACGCCGCGGGCTGCGTCCAGTCGAGGATCGCCTCGGTCCTGACGTGGCCGACCGGTGCCTTCGGCGCCAGCGCGACGACCGATGCCTTCGTGGCGCGAGCGGCGAGCTCGCCTTCGGTCGACGCCAGCCACGAGACCCACACGCCGTAGTCGATGTTGTCGAAGCGGACGCGGACCCGATCGTTGGTCTCGGCCGTGACCTCCGGCGGCTCGGCCCGCGACGCGGTGGCCGAAGCCACCGTCGTCACGGTGCCCGAGACCGACAGCGTCGAAACCGTCGTCGTGCCTTCGGCGTCGGCGGACCTCTCAGCGGACTTCGCGGCGGTCGGCGTGGCGCCCTCGCGCCAAAGGCCCGCGCGTTGCAGCGAGCGGCGCACTGCGGCGATCCGCTCCGCCGGGGCGATCGCGGTGACGTTGCCGCTGGACGCGCGCAGGCTCGCGGCCTCGGCGGCCATCGACCGCATCGATGCGTCCTGCGCATAGAGATCCGGCAGATCGGCCTGCAGCTTGCGGATGCCCTGCTGCGGCGGCTCCCACAGCAGCAGGTAGACGATCACCAGCACGAGTACCAGTCCACCGAAGCCGAGGATCCTCCGTTCCCGCGTGGCGAGACCCTGCCACCAGGCCGTGAGCGCTGCGCGATCCATCAGGCACCTCCTCGGGTCTTGAGAACGGCGGTCGCCTCGCCGGCCGCGTTGGACGACGCATCGAAGCGCAGCAGGTAGCCCTCCTGCAACGCCAGCGCAGCCAGCCGGTCGCGATCGTCTGCGGCGGTCGCGCTGCCCGGCGCGAAGCGCAGCCGCAGCACACGTGCCTCGTAGTCGGCGCTGCGCAACGCGTTCGACGGCAGGGCCGCGAAGATGCGCGCCGACGCGGCGATCATCGAACTGAAGTCGGCCGGGTCGCTATTGCCGGCCGAGGCCCGCAGGCCCGCGAGTCCGCGGGACATCTGCAGCGGCGGGTCGAGGACGACCTTGGTCTCGGGAAACGCGGTGGTCAGGATCGTGCTGGCCTGCTGCCGCAATCCGTTCGCCTCGGTGCGCAGCCGACCCCATTGCCATTGCATGCCCGCGACCTGAACGGCGACGATGGCGACCGCGAGCATCGCGGCCCAGCGCCAGCGCGTCCAGCTCACGCGGCCGCCCGAGCCGTCGAAGGCGAGCAACGACAACGGTGCGCCGTAGCCACCGTCTGGGCCCTGACCGGCGAGCCAGGCGGCGAAGGGATCGCTGGCGTGGGTCGTGACCTTCAGTCCAAGCGACAAAGCCATCGCATCACCGAACGCCTGGGCATCCCCGGCGACCGCGGGTTCCGCGTACACGGCGAGCTGTGCCGGCCGCTCGGCCTCGCTGCGTTGACGCAGGAGCGCCGATGCGATCGCCACCGCACTCGCCGGATCGTCCGGCAGCAGCATCGACTGCTGGGTGTCGGTGCGCAGCCAGCGACGTACCGAATCGCCCCCCACGCAGGCCAGTGACCAAGCGCTCTGCAATAGCGGCACGGCGAGCGACTCGGGAACGATCGCCGCGACCCGATGGCCGGTGCGCACGATGTGCACCTGGATCGCCGCAAGCCACAGGCGATCCATCACCGCAAGCGTGCGGCCGCGACCTTCGGCGTCCGGCAAGCCAAGCGCGACGTGCAGCGAGCCGACGTCGCCGACGGTCTTGTCCTCGACCAGGTTGGGCAATGCCTCGCGCAGCCGCATCCCCGACAGCGCGGGCACGTCGGCGGTGGTGAACGACACGTCCTCGGCCGCGACCAGCAGGACCACGGGCATCCCACGCGGCAAGGCTGCGGCGAGCGCATCCCACTGCACCGTCCGTGAGGACTCGGCCTGCCCGGCCGAGAACGCGATCAGCTCGCAGCTCGCTCCCCGGCCGGCGAGACGACGCGGCGGGACGCGGATGGCGACACCGACGCGGGGCCAGTGGAGACGGCTGCTTGCTGGGATGGCTTTCACGTGCTGCGTTCCTGATCGCTGATGCGGGTTGAGTGCAGTGGTTTCATCGTTCGACCATCGAGCGTACACGGGTCGACCCACTCTGATCGCGCTCGATCAGCGCGACGATCTGCAGGTCGGCGCGACCGACGCGCACTCGTCCTTCGACCTCGAAATAATTGGTGTTGACCGAGACGTTGCCGGGCGGATTCTGCCCGCTGGTACCCGGCAGGCGCCCCGCCGCATCGCTGACCTGCGTGAACCAGGCCTGCGAGCGACTGCGCGCCAGCGCCCGTGCGCCATCGAGCTGCAGGTCGGCGAAGCAGGCCGCGAGCACCTCGGGTGGCGCCGTGTTGAGATTCACCGGCGTCGGGACCGGAAGGATCACGACGAAAGGCGCGAGACGCTGCGCCGAAGTCGCATCCATCGTGCCCGCGTCGGCCATGTCCTTCGCGAGCGCCTCGAAGTTGGCGACGCGCGGCAGGTGACCCATGCGCTCGGCGATGTCCTTGGCGAGATCCTTCTTGAGATTGAGGACGGTCATCAGCCGCTCGAGCATCCCGACGCGCTGCTCGTCGAGCTGCTCGCCATTGATCAACCCGTTGAGATTGATTCGCGCCTGCGCGTCCTGCATGCGACCCGACACGAAGGCGGCATCGTTGTCGGCGAACGGCGTCAGCGAGGTCTCCGCCGTGGTCGACGTGCCCGGCTGCGCGGCCGCGAGATCGTCGGTCACACGGGTCTCGGCGAGCGGCAACGCCCAGATCTCGCCGAGGTGATCGACCGTCGAGGTCCGCGCGTCCTGCAGCAGCACGAGGCGGGCCCATTCGATAGCCGAGCGCGCGAGCCAGCGGGCCTCGCTGAGCGCCGCCTGGTTCTCGACCTTGCGGACCGCGAGCGACTCGCGCCACAGCATGGCCGAGACCGCGACGGTCGCGGCCGCGACGACGACCAGTGCGGTGATGATCGCGACCCCGCGTTGCGCGCGCGCCATCAGCCGCCTCCGACCATGAAGATGCGCACGACGCGCGCCCCGTCGGCGCGCGCGAACGACAGCCGGATGCCGGTGGCCGCCAAGACGATCTGCGCGCCCGGCTGCTGGCTGCCGCGCGCGACACCCGGGATGTTCGGTGCGCCGCTCTGGCGCAACGGAGCGGCGGCGTTCGGATTCACGTTCGCAGCGGGCGTCGCACCCGGCGTGCCGTTGGCAGCCGGTGGCGGTGGCTCGCTGGCCGCGGCCTTGACGCTGACCCAGGCACCGCCCTGCGGTGCCGGTTGCCAGGCCTCGATGGCCAGGGTCGCGATGTCGTCGAGCACGACCAGCGGCGCCCGGTCGACGCCGACCACCGAACGCGTCAGCACGCCGTCGACCACGCGATACTCGACCGTGGCCGCGTTGGCGCCGTCGATCGACGCGTTGCCGGCGATCAGTCGCATCGTGCCGCCCTCGTCGAGCTGCGCGTCGTTGGCCAGCAGCGCGTCGCGCTCGAGTCGCGCGAAAGAACGCTGGAGCGCGTCGATGGCGGCCTGCGACGCGGCGATCGCCTCGCGTTCCCGGATCAGCGTGTCGAGGCCGCGCCACGAGAACACCGCGATCAACGCCATGATCCCCGCGGCGACGATCAGCTCGAGCAGCGTGAAGCCGCGGTCACGGGAGCGCATCAGGGAAGGCTCGCCTGGAACGCCACGCGATGCGCGAGCTGGTGATTGCGGTCGGCCGCGTCGAACACGCGCACGTCGATGCGTCGCATCGCGGGATTGGGCGTGCCGCGGACCTCGGTGACGCAGAGCATCTCGATGTCGATCTGCGGACAGGCCGACTCGTTGACGCCGATCGGCGGGAAGAGCCGCGGCAGCCGGACGTCGGCGAGCGCGTTCTCGGCGCTCCAGCCGGCCAGCGTCGCGCGTCGCAGCGAGTCCTGCGTGAGGATCATCGTGCCGCCGGCGCGCATCGACGCCGCGAGCACCAGCGACACGACGACCAACGCGATCAGCACCTCGATCAGCGTGAAGCCGTTGCGTGCGGTCTTCATGCGCCCGACTCGACCCAGTAGTGCCCGCCGCCGTCGCTGCGCAACGTGACGGTCTTGCCCTCGGCTTCGAGCGTGAGGTCGAACGCGGTCTGCAGGCCGTCGCGCGGGAAGGAGATGGCGGTGCTGCCGTCGTCGACCCCGCCGATGCCGGTGCCGCGTGGCGTCGACCAGCGCGGCACGTCGCTCGCGGCCAGCGTCAGGCGCAGCGGCGTGAGATCCCAGCGACGCGCCTTGAACTGGGCATCGCCATCGAACGCGATCCAGTGATCGCGGTCACGCCGGAAGAACGCGTAGCCGTTCTCGTCGCCGCGCCACGCGATCGGTCGCGACGTGAGCTGCGCCTCTTCGGCCGCGAGCGCGAACAGGCTCTCGAGTCGTTCCGCATCGCGCTGCAGCTTGGCGCGCGGGTTCGGCACGATCGACAGCGACACCAAGCCGAGCATCACGCCCAGCACCACCAGCACGACCAGCAGCTCGACCAGCGTGTAGCCACGAGCGCGGGCGATGCGGCCGCTCTTCACTGATCCCAGGAGCCGATGTCGGCGTCGTTCCCGGTGCCGCCCGGCTGGCCGTCGGCGCCGAAGGAAAAGATATCCAGTTCGCCGTGCAGTCCGGGCTGGAGGTACTGGTAGATGTTGCCCCACGGATCCTTCGGCAGCTTGTCAAGGTAGCCGCCGGCCTTCCAGTTGTTAGGGATCGGATCGACGGTGGGCTTCTCGGTCAGCGCCTTCAGGCCCTGGTCGGTCGTAGGGTAACGCTGGTTGTCGAGCCGATAGAGCTTGAGTGCGGCGACCAGCGTCGCGACGTCCTGCTTGGCGGCGACGATGCGCGCGTCGTCCGAGCGCCCGATGATCTTCGGCACGATCAGCGCGGCCAGGATGCCGAGGATCGCGACGACGACCATGATCTCGACGAGCGTGAAGCCGCGCTGGCGCGCCGGTGAACCGATCGAGCCGGACTGGCCCCGTCGCGTTTGAAACGTTGCTTGCAAGGAATTCTCCATCGGCGAGGACGCGCAGGGCGTCGAACTGGCGCAAGCCTCGTCGGTCGTGGTCCGCCGGACCGATCGTCGCTTCCGGCATGAAGGGCCACCGGTGCTGCGCAGCTGCACGGTCGGTACTGCAAAGTGGGCCTGTATTATGCAACGACCCCATGTGCGATCCGGTGCCTGCAGTCCCGACCGTCTCGATCGCGCGACACGCCACGCTCATCTGTCATCACGATGCAAAGACTGCCCCGACTCGTCACGCCGCTGCTCGTCGTGATCCTGTGTGCGCTGATCGGCTGGTGGGCCACCCGCCTGATGACGGGCGCGCCCATCGCGATCCCGCCGCAGGCTGCCGTCGACGGCAACGCGGGCGCCGGTCGCGTCGACGCGGTCCTCGCCAGCGCGCGGCTGTTCGGCTCGCGCCGACCGGGCGTGCTGTCGGACAACGTGCGCGCGCTCGGCGTGGTCGCCGATGCTTCGGGCAACGGCAGCGTCATCGTCAGCGTCGACGGACAGGCCGCGCAGGTCTATCGCGTCGGCGACACACTCGACGGCCGCGTCGTCAGCGCGATCCGGCCCGAGGAGATCGAGCTCGAGGCGGGCGGTGCGCGCCAGGTCTTCCGCCTGCCGCCTGCCCGCGTGTCGGCGACCGGCCTGACGATCATCGGCACCGCGATTGCGCCGGCAGCACCGTACGTCCCCGAAGTCCGCATCCAGCAGCCGCCCCCACCGCAGTTGCAGCTGCCCACCAGCATGCAGAGGCCGCCGCCTGCGGGCGGCAATCCGATGCAGCAGCGGCTTCCGGCACTGGGCGGCCTGGCGCCGCCGCCGGGCCTGAACCAGTAGTCAGATCTCTTCGAGATCACGCCGCGTCGCGATCAGCGTCTTCACGGCGCTCGTCGGCAACGCAGGCCGGTCGGCCTCGACCTCGGTCAACGGCGTCACCTCCACCATCGACCGCAGGCAGCGCTCCGTCAGGACCTGATAGCCCTGCGTGCCGCTCAGCTTCCACGCCATTTCGACGTCCGTCAGCGGCCGCTTGATCGTCGCCGGCACGCCCGCCGCCAGCGTTGCCGCGGGAACCTTCATGCCCGCGGGCACGAACGACGACGCGGCGACGAACGCGCCCTCGCCGATCTCGGCCTCGTCCATCACCACCGCGTTCATCCCCACCAGCGCATCGCGCCTGACGATGCAGCCGTGCAGGACCGCGCCATGCCCGACATGGCCGTTCTCCTCGATGCGCGTGACCGCGCCCGGGAAGCCGTGCACGACGCAGGTGTCCTGCACGTTCGAGCCGCGGTCCATCACGATGCGACCGAAGTCGCCGCGCAACGAGGCGCAGGGTCCGACGTAGCACTGCGGCCCGACGATGACGTCGCCGATCAGCACTGCGGTCGGATGAACATGCGCGGTGGGATCGACCACGGGGACGAGGCCATCGATCGAGTAACAGGGCACGGGAATCCTTCAGCTGATGAACGCGGACCGCGATTCTGCCGCTTCGCTCACAACGCTCCCAACGCCTCCACGATCGTCCTCCGCAACCACACGTTCGCCGGATTCGACTGCTGCCGCGCATGCCACAGCACGCGCACCTCGAAACTCGGCAGCGACACCGGCAACTCCACCGACCTCACCCCGGCGAAACGCTCGAACGCCTTGCCCAGTCGCGACGGCAGCGTGACCAGGTATTTGTTGCCCGGAATCACGGCCGGCAGGATGCCGAAGTGCGGCACCTTCAGGGGCACGCGGCGCCGGATGCCGCGCTCGACCAGGCTCTCGTCGATGTGCTGATGGAGCGAGAACGGCGACACCACCACGATGTGCCGCTCGGTCATGAACTGCTTCTTCGTCATCTCGCTGCCGATGCGCGGATACCCGGTCGCCAGCAGGCACACGAAACGCTCGGGGAACAGCAGTTCGCTGCGTGCGGCGGGATGTCGCAGCGGCAGGTTGCCGACCGCCACGTCGAGCTTGCCGGCCACGAGGTTGTCGAGGATGTCGTCGACCGGCACCTGCGCGATCTCCAGCGTCGCCTCGGGCGCCAGCGCGTGCACGTGCGCCAGCAGCGGCGTCACGAGGCAGATCGCCCCGACGTCGGACATCGCCACGTGGAACACGCGGCGCGCGGTCGAGGCATCGAAGGACTGCGTGGACTCGACCGCGCTCTCGACCGTGGCCAGCGCGTCGCGGAACTGTTCGCAGAGCTGCTCGGCCAGCGGCGTCGGCGCCATGCCGCGACCGCCGCGCGCGAACAGCTGGTCGCCGGACGCCCGTCGCAAGCGACCGAGGCCGCAGCTCACCGACGGCTGCGTCAGCCCGAGACGCTCGGCGGCCCGTGACACGCTGCCCGCCTCGAAGACCGCGACGTAGAAACGGATCAGGTTGAGGTCCAGACGACCCTGCTCCGCGCCTCGAGCTGTATCCATCCGGTCGATTTGTAACATACGAGGTATTGGATTGATGCATCGCCCAACCGATCCTATCCTCCGACGCCTCGGACGCGGGACGGTGCCGGGGAGACCACGCCGCCGCGGGCCACGATCCGCGGCGCACACCAGGATCGAGACGTATGGCCGAACGGTCGTTCAAGCAGGAAGTCGCGCAGTTGCGCCTGGGCGCCGGATCGACCTTCGAGGGCGAAGGCATCCTCGCGGTCACCAAGGCGCTGCTGCAATCGGGCGTGTCCTACGTCGGCGGCTACGAAGGCGCGCCGGTCTCGCACCTGATCGACGTACTGTCCGACGCGGGCGACTACCTCTCGGAGCTCGGTGTCCACGTCGAGAACTGCGCGAACGAGGCGGGCTCTGCGGCGATGCTCAGCGCGTCGATGAACTATCCGGTGCGCGGCGCCATCACGTTCAAGTCGATCGTCGGCACTAACGTTGCGGCCGACGCGCTGTCGAACCTCGCGTCGGGCGGCGTGCGCGGCGGCGCGCTGATCCTGATCGGCGAGGACTACGGCGAGGGGTCGAGCATCATCCAGGAACGCAGCCACGCGTTCGCGATGAAGTCGCAGATCTGGCTGCTCGATCCACGACCCGACCTGCCGCACATCGTCGACCTCGTCGAACGTGCCTTCGAGCTTTCGGAAGCGAGCCACACGCCGGTGATGATGGAGCTGCGCATCCGCGCCTGCCACATGACCGGCAGCTTCGCCACGAAGGACAACGTCAAGCCGGCGATCTCCACGCGCAACCTGCTGACGACGCCGCACTTCGAGCCCGAGAAGATCAGCCTGCCGCCCGCGACCTACGCGCAGGAGAAGCTGAAGATCGACGTGCGCTGGCCGGCGGCGGTCCGCTACATCGCCGAGCACCGCCTCAACGAGCGCTTCGACGGCTCGATCGAGAACGTCGGCATCGTCCTGCAGGGCGGCCTGTACAACGGTGCGGTGCGCGCGCTGCAGACCGCGGGCCTCGCGGACTCGATTCCGCTGCTGGTCCTCAACGTCACCTATCCGCTGCTGCCCGACGAGATCGCCGACTTCTGTCGCGACAAGGCCCATGTGCTGGTGGTCGAGGAAGGGCAGCCCGCGTTCCTCGAGCAGGCCATCAAGGCGATGTTGCACGACGCGCGCTCCACGACGCGCATCCACGGCAAGGACGTCTTCCCGCTCGCGGGCGAGTACGTCGGCGCGGTGATGCTCGACGGCGTGACGCGCTTCGTCGAGCTCGCGCTGCCGCTCGACCCGCTGGCGCGCGACATCCGCCGCTTCAACGGGCGCATCGACGACCTCCGCAAGCAGGCGCGGGACCTGCTCGGCAAGCCCGTGCCCGCGCGCTTCCCGACCTTCTGCACCGGCTGCCCCGAGCGACCGGTCTTCTCGGCCCTTCGCCTGCTGCAGCAGAAGTTCGGCCCGGTCCACATCAGCGCCGACATCGGCTGCCACTCGTTCGCGACGCTCGAGCCCTTCTTCGCGGGCAACACCATCCTCGGCTACGGCATGGGTCTCGCGTCGTCGGCCGGCATTGCGCCGCTGATGAACCGCCGCGTGATCAGCATCGGCGGCGATGGCGGCTTCTGGCACAGCGGCCTCACGACCGGTGTCGCGAGCTACGTCTTTAACAAGGGCGACGGCGTGCTCGTGCTGCTGAAGAACGGCTACGCGTCGGCCACCGGGCATCAACGCATCCCGTCGAGCGGCACCAACTTCAAGGACCAGCCGGTCGACATGAACATCGAGGCGGCGTTGCGCGGCGTCGGCGTCGCCTGGGTCCGCACCGTGCCGTCCTACCAGGTCACGCGCATGATCGACACGCTGAAGGAAGCGATGAACGATCCGGCCGAAGGGCTCAAGGTCATCATCGCCGACGGCGAATGCGCGCTCGCGAAGACGCGTCGCGAGAAGCCGAAGATCGCCGCGCGTCTCAAGGCCGGCGAGCGCGTGGTCCGCACGCGCTTCGGCGTCGACGAGGACACCTGCACCGGCGACCATTCGTGCATCCGCCTGTCGGGCTGCCCGTCGCTGACGATCAAGTCCAACCCAGACCCGCTGCGCACCGACCCGGTGGTCGCAATCGACAACAGCTGCATCGGTTGCGGCAACTGCGGCGAAGTCGCGCACGCGGCCGTGCTGTGCCCGTCGTTCTTCAAGGCCGAGATCGTGCAGAACCCGACGTGGGTCGATCGCTTCATGAATCGCCTGCGCAACGGCTTCATCCACATGCTGCAGGGAAGCCGCGTGACCGAGGACGTGGCGTGACGCGGCCGTCGATCACGGTCCTGATCGCCGCGCTCGGGGGCGAAGGCGGCGGCGTGCTGACCGACTGGATCGCCAACGCCGCGCGTCGCAGCGGCCTGCGCGTGCAGTGCACGTCGATCCCCGGCGTCGCGCAGCGCACGGGCGCCACCACCTACTATCTCGAGATCGCGCGGCCCGACGACCACACCGCGCTCGCGCTGACGCCGATGCCCGGGCTGGTCGACTTGGTCGTCGCGTCCGAGCTGATCGAGGCCGCGCGTGCCGTGCAGAACGGCTACGTGTCGCCCGCGACCACGACACTGATTACGTCGACGCACCGCGTCTACGCGACGTCCGAGAAGTCGGCGATGGGCGACGAACGCTTCGACGCGACGCGCGCGCTGAAGGCCGCGACGACGCTGTCGAAGCGCGCGATCCTGTTCGACATGGACGCGACGAAGCGGCAGTCGGGCAGCGCGATCAGCGCCGTGATGCTCGGCGCCGTCGCGGCCTCCGGCGTGCTGCCGATCCCGCGCGAGATCTTCGAGCAGGTGATCGCGCAGTCCGGCATCGCGGTGAAGAGCAACCTCGCCGGGTTCGCACGCGCGTTCGAGCAGACCGACGACGACGTGCCGGTCGCGACGTCCGGACCCGCGAGCCACAGGCGCCGCGCCGCCAGCAACGTCGAAGGCCTGATCGAACTCGTGAAGTCCTCGTTCCCGATCGAGAGCCATTACTACCTCGAGCAGGGCATCCTGCGGCTCGTCGACTACCAGGACCTCGCGTACGCGCGCCTGTTCGTCGACCGCCTCGCGCCGATCGCGTCGCTCGAACTTCCGATCGGCGGCCGCGTGCATGACTTCAAGCTGCTGCGCGAGACCGCGCGCCACCTCGCGTTGCGGATGTCGTTCGAGGACCTGATCCGCGTCGCCGACCTGAAGGCGCGGGCCACGCGCTTCGCCCGCGTCCGTGCCGAGGTCGGCGCGAAGCCCGGCGAGCCGGTCGTCATCACCGAATACTTCAAGCCCGGCCTCGAGGAGCTGTCCGGCTTCCTGCCCCCGCGCATCGCGCGTCGCCTGCTCGCATGGGCCGAACGCAATGACCGGCTCGAGACCTTCAACGTCGGCGTGCATCTCAAGACCAGCAGCGTGCTCGGCTTCGGCCTGCTGTGGGGCACGGCCAAGCTGCGCGGCATCCGCCGTCACGGACATCGCCATGCCTGCGAGCAGGCCAACATCGAAGGCTGGCTGCAGGCGGTGCAGGATTGCGCGAAGATCTCGTACGCGTTCGGGCTCGAGATGGCCGTGACGGCGCGACTCATCAAGGGATACAGCGGCACCTATCGCAACGGCCTCGCCAGCTTCGACCGCATCGTCGCGACGATCGTCCAGCCGGCGATTGACCGCCACGAGGACGCATCGACGACGCTGCGAGCCGCGACCGCCGCCGCACTGACGCACGCAGGACCCGCGATCGTGGCGCCGCCGTCCGGCTTCAAGACGCTGTCGTTCGTGCGCAAGGGCGTGGTATCGAAGCAAGCCGCGAAGGAGATCGTCGATGGTCGCTGATGCGAAAGCCCTGCCGATGCCGTCGATCACGAAGGGACCCACGGACACGCCGCTGAACAACTTCGGCATCGGCCAGGTTCTGATCGACGCCGCTCGACTGCACCGGGACCGGCCCGCCCTCATCAGCGCGTGGCAAGGCCGCACGCTGAGCTTCGCGGAACTCGCGGTCGCCGCCCGCCAAGCCGCGGCCGCCCTGGTCGCGCACGGCATCGGACCCGGCGACCGGATCGGCGTGTGGAGCACTAATCGCGTCGAGTGGATCGTCGTCCAGTACGCGGCGTCGCTGATCGGCACGATCCTCGTCAACGTCAACCCGGCGTATCGCCAGACCGAACTGGGCTACGTGATGGAGCACGCCCGCTGCAAGGCCCTGTTCCTCGTGCCGAGCTTTCGCGACTACAGCTGCATCGAAGCCGCACGCGCGGTGCGCGCCGCCTCGCCGTCGCTGGAACATCTGTTCCTGCTCGACGAGTCCGAGCACGCCGGCGCGTGGACCTGGTCGGCCTTCATCGCCCGCGCCGACGAGACCGACCCGGCGACGGTCGATCGCTTCGCGAGCAAGGTCACGCCGCATCTGCCAGCCAGCATCCAGTACACGTCCGGTACCACCGGCGCCCCAAAGGGCGCGACGCTGTCGCACTTCAACCTCGTCAACAACGCCGAGCAGATCGGCCGTCGCGTCGGACTGACTCCGGCCGATCGCATCTGCCTGCCGGTCCCGCTGTTCCACTGCTTCGGCATGGTGGTGGGCGTGATGAGCGCCTTCATGCACGGCACCTCGATCGTGTTCCCCGGCGAGACCTTCGACGCCGGCACCTGTATCACGGCCGTCGAGCGCGAAGCCTGCACCATGGTCTATGGCGTGCCGATGATGTTCATCGCGATGCTCAACCACGCAGACTTCGACCCCTCGCGCCTGACCAGCCTGCGCGGCGGATTGATGGGCGGCGCGCCCTGCCCCGCCGAGGTCGTGCGAGCTGCGATCGAGGGTATGCACATGCGCAGCATCGCGCCGCTCTACGGCATGACCGAGACGTCGCCGATCTCGTTCCAGGTGCTGCCCGACGACACGTTCGAGCAGCGCGTGCAAACCGTCGGCGTCGCACTGCCGCACGTCGAGGGCAAGGTCGTCGAGCCCGGTACCGACACGCTCGTGCCAATCGGCCGCCAGGGTGAACTGTGCGTGCGCGGCTATCTCGTGATGCTCGGCTACTGGGAGAACCCGGAAGCCACCGCGAAGGCGATCGATGCCGACGGCTGGATGCACACCGGCGACCTGGCGATCCTGCGCGAGGACGGTCACATCGCCATCGTGGGCCGCATCAAGGACATGGTGATCCGCGGCGGCGAGAACATTTTCCCGCGCGAGATCGAGGAGTTCCTGCATACCATTCCCGAGGTCGCCGAGGCCCAGGTCTTCGGCATCCCGGACCCGTTGTACGGCGAGCAGTTGTGCGCGTGGATCCGTCCGAAGCCGGGTGCGACCGCGGACCCCGACGTGCTGCGCAACCGCTGCAAGGGCCACATCGCGAGCTTCAAGATTCCCACGCTGATCCGCTTCGTCGACGAGTTTCCGACGACCGCGAGCGGCAAGGTCCAAAAGTTCCGCATGCGTGAGATAGAGGACGAACGACGCGCAGCGGCCGCATCCCAGGAGACCTCTTCATGAACGCAGTCACCGAAGCCTTCCCGGCCGCCCCCTTCACGGGACTCGGCTTCGCCAAAGAAGACATCCAAGCGTGGTCGGCTGGACCGCCCCGCGTCGGCTCCGGCTGGGCCCGCGATCGCGAGGCCTTCAGCCGCTTCTGGTCGCTGGCGGCGCGCCTGCTCGCGGAGCTGCCGATCAAGGAACACCGCTCGGAAATCGAACAATCCACCGCACAGACCCTGCTCGACGTGACGCGCCGGAACCGCGAGGACTTCCTGGCCGAGTACGTGACCACGGTCTACGACGCGCTCACCGATCGCCGCACGCGCTTCGTGCGCCTGGAAGAACTGGTCGCGGACGCCGCTGTGCTGGTGCCCGGCCTCACGCCCGATCCCGCGACGCTAACCACCGAGAACAGTCGCGTGCAGAGCCTTAAGGACGGCCACGAGATCGACCAGGGGCTGCTGCTCGCGCATGTCCTCGCCGACCAGGCGTGCGGCATTCATCTCTGCCACACGATGCTGCTGCCGCATCCGAAGTCGCTGGCCCTGCTCGACGACTTCCGGAAGACCGGTCGCGCGGACCTCGGCCAGGTCATCGTCGAACGCGAAGGCCGCACGGCCTTCGCCAACCTGCGCAATTTTAAGTACCTCAACGCCGAGGATGAGAGCACGGTCGAGGCACAGGAACTCGCGGTCGACCTGTGCACGCTCGACGAGGCGAGCGAGATCGCCGTGATGCGCGGCGCGAAGTTCGAGACCGGCAAGTACGCCGGCAAGCGCGTCTACTGCACGGGCATCAACCTCACGCACCTGTATCACGGCAAGGTCTCGTACCTCTGGTACCTGAACCGCGACCTCGGCTGGATCAACAAGGTGTTCCGCGGCGTCGCGTACCCCGATCGCTCGCCCGACGAAGTGCTCGGCGAGACCCGCGAGAAGCTGTGGATCTCGGCCATCGACGCCTTCGCGATCGGCGGCGGCTGCCAATACCTGCTGGTGATGGATGTCAACGTCGCCGCGAGCAATGCGTACATGACGCTGCCGGCGCGCAAGGAAGGCATCGTGCCGGGAGCGGCCAACCTGCGGCTGCCGCGCTTCGTCGGCGATCGCGTCGCGCGCCAGGCCGTGATGATGGAGCGCCGCATCGACTGCGACAGCCCTGAAGGCCGCATGGTGTGCGACCACATCGTCGAACCCGAGAAGATGGACGAGACGGTCGCCAGGATCGCCGATGCGATCACACGGTCCGGCGTCGTCAGCGCGTCGAGCAATCGCAAGTCCTTCCGCGTGGCGCACGAACCGCTCGACGCGTTCCGCCGCTACATGGCCGTCTATGCGCGCGAGCAGGCGTACTGCCACTTCAGCCCGGCGCTGATCCGTAACCTCGAGCAGTTCTGGAACGCGCACGAGCGCAAGGCCGATTGAGGACGCCATGAAAGACACCCTGAAAGTCGGCGCCGAATACGTCGCGCTGCTCGAAGTCGACAAGGACCGCACGATTTCCTTCATGGGCGATGCGCTGCGCGTCTATGCGACGCCGTCGATGGTGCTCGACGTCGAGCGCACCTGTCGCGCGCTGCTGGTCGAGCATCACGACGCCGGCGAGGACTCGGTCGGCGCGCGCGTCGAGATCGACCATCTCGGACCGACTCTGCTCGGGCAGCACGTGAGCGTGAAGGCGCGCATCGTCGAGCTGGCCCTGCCGCGCGTGGTCTTCGAGGTCGAGGTGGCCGACGAACTAGACGTCGTGGGTCGCTCGAAGCACATCCGCTTCGTGGTCGACACCGCGAGGCAGGGCGAACGCCTCGCGAAGAAGGCCGCACGCGTCAAGGCGGCGGCCGAATGACGCGCGCGCTGGCCGACGCCTTCGATCTGCTACGCCTCGACGCGGCGTTCTACGAGAACCCGTTCCCGACCTATCACGCGCTGCGCGAACACGATCCCGTCAAGCGCCTGCCGAACGGCTCAGTCTTCCTGACCCGCTACGCCGACCTCGTCGCGGTCTACAAGGACACGCAGCGCTTCAGCTCCGACAAGCAGGAGGAGTTCGCGCCGAAATACGGCGAATCCGCGCTGTTCGCGCATCACACGACCAGCCTGGTCTTCAACGATCCGCCGCTGCACACGCGGGTTCGCAGGCTGATCGCCGGCGCGCTGACCCCGAAGCACATCGCGGCGATGGAACCGGCGCTGCACGCGCGCGTCGAGTTCCTGCTCGATGCGATGGAGATGCGAACTCGACGAGGCGAGACCGTCGACCTGATCGAGGACTTCGCGTCGGCGATCCCGATCGAGATCATCGGCAACCTGCTCGCGATTCCGCATGCCGAACGCGCGCCGCTGCGTGACTGGTCGCTAGCGATCCTGGGCGCGCTCGAGCCGGTGCTCACGGCCGGGCAGCACACGCTGGGCAATCGCGCCGTCGAAGAATTCCTGCGCTATCTCGTGACGCTGATCGCGGAACGCACCGCGCATCCGGGCGACCCCGAGATCGACGTGCTGTCGCGCCTGATCGCGGGCGAAGGCGGTGAACGGCTGACTGCGGAGGAGCTCATGCACAACTGCGCGTTGATCGGGCCATTCGCTCAGCGCGACCAGTCCGTTGCCGATCAGGTTGGTGGTGGTCTCGTGGCCCGCGTTGAGCAGGAACACGCAGTTGTGCATGAGCTCCTCCGCAGTCAGCCGTTCACCGCCTTCGCCCGCGATCAGGCGCGACAGCAC
>JANXTA010000072.1 GCA_025356395.1 Betaproteobacteria bacterium | reverse complement strand
TGGATCATGGCGTCGAGGAGTGCGGGGCTCGGGAGGCGCGGAGATTTTCGCGCGCTGGGAAAAGGTCGAGCGATGCGGGAACCGGATCGCCGATCTAAAAACGTACGCGATTTTAGCGGATTTGAGGCGGCGCGGCACCGGGGCGAATTACAGCGCTGGTCACAACGCGTGACGCACCGCCGTCGAGGTCGCCGGAGCGCAGCCGGATGGCTCCCACACGCAGCAGATGCGCTGGACCGAAGCAGGTGCGGGGAGTGCGACGAGGCCGTCCTCGTAGGCCACCACAGTCAATCCCCGACAGCGCTCGAGCAGCTCGCCGGGTTCGAGCAGGAACGCCGGATTGGAAGGCTTGCCGAAGCGCCCGTTGCCCGCCGCGAAGGTCTCGTAGATCAGCACGCCTCCCGGCGCGAGCGACGCGATCAGGCACGGGAACAGCGGCCGATGGAGATAGTGGGTCACGACCACGGCGGCGAAGCGGCGCGTGGCCAGCGGCCAGGCGATGGGCTCGGTCTCAAGGTCGCAGGCGATGGCCTCCGACGCGCCACACGCCGCGAGCGCATCGGCGTCGCGATCGATGCCGGTCACGCGATGGCCACGTGACTCTAACCAGCGCGCATGCCGTCCGCGCCCACAGGCCACGTCGAGCACCGAACCGCCGCTCGCGATCAGCGCCGCGAAGCGGACGACCCACGGCGACGGGACGTCAGACGTAGGCCAGTCCCATCGCCTGCCGCACTTCGCGCATGGTCTCCTGCGCTGCCGCTCGCGCCTTGTCGCAGCCCGCGTCGACGATGTCGCGCAGCAGGCCCGGCTGGTCGACATAGCGTTGCGCGCGTTCGCGGATCGGCTCCTGCTCCTTGAGGATCGCGTCGATCAGCGGCTGCTTGCAGTCGAGGCAGCCGATGCCCGCCGTCGTGCAGCCCTTCACGACCCAGTCGCGTGTCTCGACGCTCGAATAGATCTTGTGCAGCGCCCAGACCGGACACTTCTCCGGGTCGCCCGGATCGTCGCGACGCACGCGCGCCGGGTCGGTCGGCATGGTGCGGACCTTCTTCGTCACGACCGCGGGCTCTTCGCGCATGCCGATCGCGTTGCCGTAACTCTTGCTCATCTTCGCGCCGTCGAGTCCCGGGACCTTCGGCGACTCGGTGAGCAGCGCGGCCGGCTCGACCAGGATCTGGCGCTGCGATCCAGTGAGAGTGCCGAGCAGCCGCTCGCGATCGGCCGAGCCCAGGCTCTTCGCGTTCGCGAGCAGCATGCGGCCCTCTTCCAGCGAGTCGGCATCGCCCTGCTCGCCGTAGCGCTTTTTAAGCAGCTCGAAGGTCTTGCCGTCGGACTTGCCGAGCTTCGCGACGGCGGCCTTGACCTTGAGTTCGAAGCCCGGCTCGCGACCGAACAGATGGTTGAAGCGACGCGCGACCTCGCGCGTGATCTCGATGTGCGGCACCTGGTCCTCGCCGACCGGGACGAAGTGCGAGCGGTAGATCAGGATGTCGGCCGACTGCATCAACGGATAGCCGAGGAAGCCGTAGGTCGTGAGGTCCTTGTGCGACAGCTTCGCGATCTGGTCCTTGTAAGTGGGCATGCGCTCGAGCCAGCCGAGCGGCGTCGTCATGCCGAGCAGCAGCGTCAGCTCCGCATGCTCAATCACGCGCGACTGGATGAAGATCGTGGAGCGCTCCGGATCGAGGCCGGCCGCGAGCCAGTCGATCAGCATGTCCCACGTGCTCTTCTCGATGATCTCGACCTCGTCGTAGGCCGTCGTCAGCGCATGCCAGTCGGCCACGAAGAAGAAGCACGGGTACTCGTCCTGCAGGCGTACCCAGTTCTTGAGGGCGCCGTGATAGTGGCCGATGTGCATCGCGCCCGTCGGGCGCATTCCGGAGAGAACGCGTTCAGGTGCCATGAGGCTGGTCGAAGAAAGGAAGGACTACAGGATCGCAGCAAGCGAGTTGAAGAACAGCAGCAGGCCACCGACGATGGGGCCCATCCAGACGCCGAGCAGGCCGAAGGCCACGAGCCCCATCACGATGAAGAAGCCGTAGGGTTCGATGCGCGAGTAGGAATGTGCGGCGCGGTCCGGCAGCAGGCCCATCACGATGCGTCCGCCGTCGAGCGGCGGCACCGGAATGAGGTTGAAGGCGAAGACCACGCAGTTGACGATCACGCCGGCCTGCACGACCCGCGCGAAATACGACTCGCTAGGATCGAAGACCTCGACGATGCTCCCGATCCCGACCCACAGGAAAGCCTGCAGCAGATTCGCCACGGGACCGGCCAGCGCGACCCAGATCATGTCGCGCTTGGGATTGCGCAGGTTCTCGAAGTTGACCGGAACGGGCTTCGCGTAGCCGAAGACGAAGCCGAACGGCAGCAGCGCGAGCACCAGCGGGATGACGATGGTGCCGATCGGATCGACGTGCTTGAGCGGATTGAGGCTGACCCGACCCTGGAGGAAGGCCGTCGCGTCGCCGAAGTACTTCGCCACGTAACCGTGGGCGGCCTCGTGCAGGGTGATAGCGAAAATCACGGGGATGGCATAGACCGTGATCGTTTGGATGATGTCGTTCATGGCCGGCATTCTAGTGTCCCGACCCGCGAGGCCGCTTCATTCGATGGCCGCCAGTTCGAGGCCGAACGGCGCCAGGTCACCGATCCCCGCGCGCACCAGTTGCGGCTTCGCGCCGGTCAGGTCGATCACGGTCGATGGTTCGATACCGCACGCACCGCCGTCGAGAACCAGATCGATCACCTTCTCGAGCCGCTGGCGGATCTCTTCGCCATCGTTCATCGGCACCGTCTCGCCGGGCAGGATCAGCGTGCTCGACAGCAGTGGTCCGCCGAGTTCCTGCAGCAGCGCCTGCGTGATCGCGTTCTGCGGCACGCGCAGTCCGATCGTCTTACGCGAGGGATGCGAGACGCGCTTGGGCACCTCCCGGGTCGCCGGCAGGATGAACACGTAGGGCCCGGGCGTCGTCGCCTTCAGCAGCCGGTATTGCACGTTGTCGACCTGCGCGTACTGCGCAATCTCCGAGAGATCGCGACAGAGCAGTGCGAGGTGATGCTTGTCGTCGATGCCGCGAATGCGGCGCAGGCGCGCAATCGCCTCCTTGTCGTCGAGCTGGCAGGCGAGCGCGTAGCAGGAGTCGGTGGGCAGCGCGACAACGCCGCCGTCGCGCAGGATCTGCGCGGCCTGCTTGATGAGCCGCGGTTGCGGATCGTCTGGGTGAGGAGCGAAATATTGGGACATCGAGTGTTAACGCGACGATCGGGTACGGGGCTGACAGAGCCGCGCACCAACGTCGAAAGTGGGAAGCCCTACCAGTTGTGCCAGACCGGCACGACCGAGTCGGGAAGGTGCGGGAGCGTACCGAGGTCGAAGCGGCTCTCCTCGGGCCCATGGAAGTCCGAACCCCGCGACGCGAGGAAGCCGAACTCCTTCGCATAGCTGGCGAAACGGCGGAACTGGTCGTTGCTGTGGCTGCCGGTCACGACCTCGATCGCCTCGCCACCCATCGCCTTGAACTCGACGAACAGCTCGCGCAACTCAGCATCCCTGAGCTTGTAGCGACCGGGGTGCGCGATCACGGCCACGCCGCCCGCTGCGTGGATCCAGCCCACCGCCTCCTCGAGCGTAGCCCACTGCATCGGCACGTAGCCGGGCTTGCCGGCGACGAGGAACTTCGTGAAGACCTCCTTCACGTCGTCACAGCGATTGATCTCGACGATGTAGCGCGCAAAGTGCGTGCGGCCGATCAGGTCGGGGTTGCCGACATAGTTGAGGGCGCCTTCGAACGCATCCGGGATGCCGGCCTCCGCGAGTTGCGCGGCCATCGCGCGTGCACGGATCGTGCGGCCCGATCGGGTCTGCTGCAGACCGGCCCGCAGGACGTCGTTGGTCGGATCGATCCGCAGCCCGACGATGTGCAGCGTCTCGTGGCGCCAGGTCACCGAGATCTCGACGCCGGGGATGAACGGCAGCCCCAGTTCGGCCGCGGCAGCGGCCGCTCGTTCGAGACCGCCGAGTTCGTCATGATCGGTCAGCGCCCACAACTGCACGCCCTTCGCATGCGCCCGCTGCGCGAGCTCGATCGGCTCGAGGGTGCCGTCGGAAACGGTCGAGTGGCAGTGGAGGTCGGCGTTGAGGGGCGCGGGGTCGCGACGGCGGTTCGAGAACATCGTCGTATTTTACGCTTGCGATGCAGCATCGCGTCCCGGTTGTCGTCGCACCCGGTGGCTTCCCGGTCTCCTAGGCGCCGCCCTTCAGGGGATTGCCGGACTGCCGGAGATACGTCCTGCCGAGCATCGTCGAGCCAAACGGACTGAGGTGATGCGTGTCCGTGTAGATCGGCGTCCGGTCGATCACCGTGAGACAGGAACCGTCGCGGCATTGGACTGCCTGCGGGTCGATCAGGATCAGCGTCGGATACTTCGCCTTCATCTCCCAAGCCAGCGCCGCGAAATGCGCCTTGGCCTCCGCAGCGAACTCATTGTCGCGGCGGATTCCGCAATCGTCCGCATAAGCCTGGCGGATCTTGATGTGGTGATTGAAGCAGTCCTTGGTGCTGGTGCCGTCCTCCGCGGCCGGCATGACCAGGACCGGGATCGCGCCGGACGCGACGATCACGGCGAGGCTCGGGTCGAGTCCTTTCAATGCCTCGGGCGTGTAGCCGATCCATCGCTCGGCCAGAATTACGTACCGGTAAGACGTGCGGCGGATCAGCGCGAAGTCGCGCGCGATCGCGTCGATGCACACCGATTCGCGGATTCGCCCGGCGACGATGCCGGTGTCCTCCAGGGTCAGGCAGGCACTGTTGGTGAGTCCATAGACCTTGAGGTGCGCGTCGTCGGCGAGCACCTCCACGAAGGGCCTGAAGTGACGGGCATGCGAATCCCCGATCATCAGGGCAGTCGTCGGTGCCGCTCGATCCCCGAACGCACACGGCTCGAGATTTGCGGCGCGGTAGTCGTGACAGAGGTCGAGGGCACGCGCGTCGAAGCGCTTCAGGTTCGCGTATGCGTGCTGGGCTTCGGGCCCGAGCCGTTGCGGAAAGCCGGCGTGGTTCCTGACGAATGTGGCCCCTACGGCCATCACGGCGAAGGGCAGCAGGCACAACACTGCGAAGGCCTTGCCCGGTCGCCACATCAGCGCGATGCCCGGCACCTCGACCCACCGCCAGGTTGCATCGGCGGCCGCGAAGATCGCGACGAACCACAGCGCTATTTCAAAGCCCGAGGGGCGCTGCTGGACGTAGTTCAGCAGCGCGACCACCGGCCAGTGCCACAGGTAGATCGAGTACGACCGCTTGCCGATGCCCACCAGCCGGCGAGCCGCGAGGACCGAGCCTTCGCCGCCGGACACCAGCAAGACGAAGCCGGCGAGGCAGACGGCGAGCGCGGCGAAGCCGGGGAAGGCCGTATCGGCGGTGAAGCGGTTGCCGAGCACGAGCAGCACGACGATGCCGAGGATCGACAGCCATCGCGCCCTGAACGCGTTCGTCATCGACCCACCGAACGACGCGGCCAGCGCGCCGAGGAAGAACTCGAAGAATCGCGCCGACGCCGAGAAGTAGGCATGCGTCGGATCGCCGTAAACCATCGCGGCCGACAGCGCGACGCCGGCCAGCACGAGCACCCACGACACGATGGCGCGCAGACGATCCGACGGCAGCCGTCGCAGCAGCACGACCACCAGCGGGAAGAGGAAGTAGAACTGCCACTCGACCGACAGCGACCAGGTATGCAGCCATGGCATCTCCTTCGAGTCGGCCGCGAAGTAGCCGACGGTCTCGCGCTCGAAGAAGAGGTTGGAGCGCGTGACCAGCGACTCGCGGATGCTCTTGAGCAACGCGTCGTAGTCGTCGGGGAGCATCAACGCCGTGGCGACCGCGATCGTCACCACGGCCACGAGCAGGAAGGCAGGCGTCAGGCGCTTGACGCGGCGGCCGAAGAACGCCACGAGGCCCTGCCACGTCAGGTCCGGCTGACGCGCGAAGATCGACGCGATCAGGTAGCCCGAGATCACGAAGAACAAATCGACGCCGATATAGCCGCCGCCGAAACCCGGCACGCCGAAGTGATAGGCGACGACCAGGATGACCGCGATGGCTCGCAGGCCATCGATGTCCGGGCGATAAGGGATACGGCTCGAGTGGAGCGCTTCGGCTGGCGCCGCCACGACGTCACGCAAGGAAGCGCTCGATCTCCACCGCCAGCAGTTCGGGCTGGTCGTGATGCAGCATGTGGCCGGCTGCGTCGACCCACAGACGCCTGACGTCCCTGATCGATGCGATGCGCTCCGCATAGCCTGGCAGCGCGTCCATGCGGTTCGCATAGTCGGAGTCGCGGGCCATGACCCACAGTACCGGTGCGGTGATCGCCGACCAGCACGCCGTCACTTCCTCGACGCGATAGAGGTAGGCGTTGACGACCTTGTGCGCGGGGTCGCCGAGGATGCGATAGGTTCCGGCGTCGGTCGGTGCCGACCAGTGCTGCGCGAGGAAGGCCGCGCGGTCCTCGCGCAGCCGCGGATTGGTCTTCCGCAGGCGCGCGACCACGGCCGCGAGCGACGGGTATTCGGCCAGAGTGGGCGGCTCGCGCAATTCGGACATCCACTTGGCGAGGCGCGACGGTGCCTTGTCCGGCGCATCACCCGACATGCCGAGGCCTTCGAGATTGACGAGTCGTTCGATGCGCTCGGGGCGCGCACCGGCATACATCAACGCCATGTTGCCGCCGAGGCTGTGCGCGACCAGCTTGACCGGCGCATCCGGCGACACGCGTTCGAGCAACGCGTCGAGGTCGCCGAGATAGTCGGGCAGCCAGTAGCAACCCGAGGTCGAGGGGCCCGACAGGCCGTAGCCGCGCCAGTCGGGCGACACCACGAGCCAGTCCTTCGCGAGTTCGTCGACGAGGAACTGGAACGATGCCGACACGTCCATCCAGCCGTGGACCATCACCAGCAGCGGCGCCGACGGATCGCCCCATTCGCGCACGTGATAGTCGATGTCGCGGATGCGGACGAAGGTCGAGCGACTGGTCTTGCGGGGAACGTAGGCTGGCATGCGCGATGGAAGGACGGAAGGAGTCGCCGGACCGCGACGGCTTGCCTCGCGCGACACCGGGCGATTATAAGAGGGCATCCATTCGGGCCACCCAGCGTGGACCCGACCAAGACGACAAGACCGGAGACGCACGATGACCGACCGCTACGCCGCGCTGATGCGCGACTTCCGATGGCAGGTGCCTGACGATTTCAACATCGGCCAGGCCTGCCTGCGCTGGGCCGAAGACGAAGACCGCATGGCGATCCTGCCGGCTACCGCCGACGCACCACCCTGGACCTATCGTCAGCTCCGCGACGCCACCGATCGCATGTCGCACGCGCTACACGATCGCGGCGTGCAGCGTGGCGACCGCGTGGCGATCGTGATGCCGCAATGCGCCGAGACCGCGGTGGCGCATCTCGCCATCCATCAGCTGGGTGCCGTCGCGATGCCGCTGTCGCTGCTGTTCGGCCCCGAGGCACTGGAGTACCGCTTGCAGGACAGTGCGGCGGTCGTCGCGTTCGTGCATGCATCGGGTCTCGCAGCGTTCGAGGGCGACATTCGTGCTGCGTGCCCCGCCCTGCGCCACCTGATCGTCGTCGATGGGATCGAAGCCGCGACGACGGACGCACTGTCCAGCTGGCAGACGCTGATGGCCGGACCGGTCGCGGCCTTCGACGCGGTCACCACCCGAGCCACCGACCCCGCGGTGCTGATCTACACCAGCGGAACCACGGGTGCCCCCAAGGGCGCGTTGATCCCGCAGAGCGCGCTGCTCGGCAACCTGTCGGGCTTCTGCCTGTCGCAGAACGGCTTCCCCCAGACGGGCGACGTCTTCTGGTCGCCGGCCGACTGGGCCTGGACCGGCGGCCTGATGGACGCGCTGCTGCCGACGCTCTACTTCGGCATGCCGATCGTGGCCGACGACGGGCGACGCCAAGGCCGCTTCGATCCGCTCGCGGCCTTCGAGCTGATGCAACGCCATCGCGTGACCAATGCCTTTGTCTTTCCCACTGCACTCAAAATGATGATGAAGGCGGTGCCGCATCCGCGCGCGCAATACGACCTCCGTCTGCGCGGCCTGATGAGCGCCGGCGAGGCGGTCGGCACGGCGGTGTTCGACTGGTGTCGCGATGAGCTCGGCGTGGCCGTCAACGAGATGTTCGGCCAGACCGAGATCAACTACATCGTCGGCAACGCGCATCGCGAATGGCCGTCGAAGCCCGGCTCGATCGGACGACCCTATCCCGGCCATCGGGTCGCCATCCTCGACGACGCGGGCGATCTCTGCGCGGTCGGCGAGACCGGCGACATCGCGGCGAACCGGCTCGATCTTCACGGCGAACCGGACCCTGTCTTCTTCATAAAGTACTGGAATAATCCGCAGGCCACGGCGGCCAAGTTTGACGACGCGGGCTGGTGCCGCACCGGCGACCTCGCCTGTGCCGACGAGGACGGCAACCTTTGGTACCAGGGTCGCGCCGACGACATGTTCAAGGCCGCGGGCTATCGCATCGGCCCGTCCGAGATCGAGAACTGCTTGGTTCGCCACGAGGCCGTCGCCAACGCCGCGGTGGTACCGAGTCCCGATGCCGAACGCGGCAACGTGATCAAGGCCTTCGTGGTGTTGAGTGCGGGGTTCGAAGCCAGCGAGGCACTCGTGAGCGCGTTGCGCCAGCATGTCCGCGAACGACTCGCGCCCTACGAGACCCCGCGCGAGATCGAATTCATCGACGCGTTGCCGATGACGACGACGGGGAAGGTACAGCGCACGGTGCTGCGTGAACGCGAGGCCGGACGCGGTCGCTGACTCCCCAAAAAAACGGCCCGCGAACGGGCCGTCGAAGTATTCCGCAGCGGTCAGGCGTTCGTGGGACGCGTCTTGCGACGCAAGAACATCAGGCCCGCGAATCCCGTGAATAGCAGCGCCATCGTCTCGGGCTCGGGCACGCCCAGCAGCGTCTGGCTAGCCAGCGTCTGAAGGACGAAGGCCTGCGATGCGCTGATACCGAGGTCGCGTGCGACCTGGTCGTAGCCGATCGTCAGGGGATCCGTGTCGGTGATGTCGCCGAAGAACATCAGGGCCTCGAGGTAATAGCCGAACACGCTCGCGTGATACGAATCCGGCGCCCACATGTTGACCTTGCCCGCATCGATGCCGTCGTACGGATTCAGATCGGCAAAGCCGGTCTCCCAGGTCCGCGCCCAGGCCCGGCCGGTCTCGATGACGTCGTCGATGTGCGGGTTCGCCGCGTTCGCCGCGTGGTAGCCGGCACTGACGACCTTCTCCATCGTGTAGATCGACTGGCCGTAGAACGCGCCGGTGGGCAGATAGGTCTGGTCGGCCCGCGACCACGTAGCATCGAGGTGGATGTCGACGCTGGGGTTCTTGGCGACCAGCAGGTTGGCCAGCAGGCTCGAATACTGGATCAGGCTGGCGGGATTGCCGGGATGCTGGGCGTCGAGCGTGCTGAAGCTCTGCAGCACGACGTGGTCCCACGACTGATTGATCAGCGGCAGGCGATTGTTGTAGTGCCAGTCGAGGCCGACACCCGGCTGCGTTTCGAGACTGACGTTGTAGCTCAATCCCCTTTCGGTCGTGAACGCCTTGAACAGGCCGGGCACGCCGCCGATGTCGAGACTGTTCAGGTCCGTCACATTGGCGCGGTTGTACGGCTTCACGATGTTCGGGCCGCCGGCGGCTTCGCCGTACGTGAAGCTGTTGCCAACGAACAGGACGGTGATCGGTGCGGCAGTGGCTGCGAGCGGCAGTCCGGCGAACAGGAAAGCAGCAGCCAGGCCGCGAATGCGCGGCGAGGACAGGGTAGGCAATTGCATGGTCGTCTCCAGGGTGGCGGGTACGCAGGTCGTTCGGATCGACCACCCGCATGGCAGGCCGTCGATTCCCCGACTTCTTTCGTCGCATCGCGTTCTTTGAGAATGACCGTCTGAACCAGAACGGACATTTCGAACGTTATGTGTAAAGCGCGAATCATAGAAAGCACAAAGCACGCCACTTCTGCAAGTCCTTCATTCGATTGAATGGCGTCCCGATGCTGCGGGTGCAGCATGTAAGGTGGATCGACTTACGATGCGTCGGGCCGTGGCCCGTGGCTGCGGATTCAGCGGATCAGCTGATTCATGTCGATGATCGGCATCAGGATCGCAAGGACGATCAGCAACACCATCGCGCCCATCGCGAGGACCAGCAGCGGCTCGAGCAGGCTTGTCAGCCACAACGTGCGGCGTTCGAGCTCGTCGGACTGGCTGGTCGCTGCCCGCTCGAGCATGTCAGGCAGCTTGCCGGTCGCCTCGCCGCTGGCAATGAGGTTGAGCAGCACCGGCGGGAACTCGCCCCGCTCGCCGCGCGGCGGACGCAGGGCGCGCGACAGCGACGCGCCTTCGCGCACGCGGACGATCGCGTCGTCGACGGTGTCGCGCAACACTACGTTGCTCATGGTGTCGCGGGCAGCGACGAGTGCACGCAGGATCGGTACGCCGGCGCCGACGAGGATCGCCAGCGTGTCGGAGAAGCGCGCGAGGTCGGCCCGGCGCACCAGTGGCCCGGCCAGCGGCAATGTCAGCAGACGCGCATGCCAGGCACGCTTCGGCCCGGGCTTCTTCAGCACGCGCTGCGTGACGATGGCGACCACCACCAGCACGATCGCGACCAGCCATCCCCAGGCGCGGATGAAGTTCGACATGCCGATCAACGCGACCGTGAGGAAGGGCAGCTTCTGGCGGGTCTGCGCGAATACGCCGACGATCTGCGGCACGACGTAGACCAGCAACGCAGTGACGACGAGGATCGCGACGGTGGTCACGATCGCCGGGTACACGAAGGCCGCGGTGACTTTTGCCTTCAGCGCATTGCGGCGCTCGATGTGGTCGGCGAGTCGCATCAGCACCGTGCCGAGGTCGCCCGACTGTTCGCCGGCCGCGATCAGCGCGCGGTCGAGTTCGGGGATGTCGCGGGGATGACGCGCAAAGGCTGACGCGAGCGTCATGCCCGAGACAACGTCGCCACGGATCGCAGCGAGCAGGTCGCGCACGCGCGGCTTCTCGGCCTGGTCCTGCACCACCGCAAGCGCCTGCGCCAGCGGCAAGCCTGCCGTGACGAGGCTCGCGAGCTGGCGGATCAGCAGCGCACGTTCGGTGGTGGGTAGCCGCCGCTTGAAGCTGCCCGGCGCACGCGGTGAGGCGCCCTGCTTCGTGTCCGTCGCGTCGCCGATGCGCGCGTCGTTGGACGCGCCGAGCGCCTCGACCGACAGCGGCGTGAGGCCCTGCTGGCGCAGTCCGGCCCGCGCGAGACGCGGGCTGTCGGCGTCGACGACGCCGGTGCGGATGCGGCCCGAGTCCTCGGCCGCTTCGTAGCGGAAGGCGGTCAAGTTAGGCGATCCGCAGAAGCTCGATCAGCGATGGACGACGCGGCTCTTATGGAGCGGCTCTCGTCGAGGTCGCGGGAGCAGCCAGCATGAACGTCCCGCGTGACGCGCGGAACAGAGCCGGTCATTTCAGTGTTTCCTCGTTGAACATCGTCGGGTCGTTGCTGGCGTCGATGCGGCTCGCGGTCAGGTCCGCTTCGACGAGCCCTGGCACGACCGCCCCGACATCGCCATAACGATCGCGCCGGATCTCGTCGAAGACCGAACGGATGGTCTGCGCGCTGGGCAGTTCGGTCGCGCGCCAGTGGACCAGCGGGACACGGGCCGCGGCGAGCGCGCGGTTGATGGTCGCCTCGGCCTTCTTGCGCGTCACCAGGTCGCGCGCGCGATCGCCGAGGTCGATCGCTGCGATGATCGCGAAGTCGTGATCGCAGATCAGGTAGTCGATGGTCATCGGGCGGATGCGCTCCTGCCACTCGCGCCAGGTCTGGCCCATCTTCACGCGCAGGAAACGCGACAGTGGCACCTGCGCCAGTACCACGAGGTCGGGCAGCGTGTGGACCAGCCGGTGATAGAGGATCTGTTCGACCTGCGACAGGGGCTCCTGCGACACGAACGGCCAGTCCTGCTCGTCGTGACGCTGCTTCGCGAGCGCCCGCACGAACATCGACGCGAACAACGCGGCGACGAGTGCGGCGAGGCAGAACAGGAGCGTCTTCACGGGTGTTGGTCAGTCGCGCGTGACGCGGAAGACTTCTTCACGCGAGGTGACGCCGGCGTGGATCCAGCGATTGCCGTCTTCGCGCAGGTTCGTCATGCCCTGCAAGCGCGCGGCTTCGCGCAACGCCGGTTCGCCGGACTCGTCGTGGATCATGTCGCGCAGCTTGTCGTCGATGCGCATCAGTTCGTAGATGCCGGTCCGGCCCTGGTAGCCGGTGTGGCCGCAGGTCGGGCAACCGACCGGATGCCACTCGCCCTGCTTCTCCACCTTGCAGACCTCGCACAGCTTGCGCACGAGACGCTGCGCCACCACACCGAGCAGGCTCGACGACAGCAGGAAGGGCTCGACGCCCATGTCGGCGAGGCGCGTCGCGGCCGAGACCGCGTCGTTGGTGTGCAGCGTCGCCAGCACCAGGTGACCGGTCAGCGATGCCTGGACCGCGATCTGCGCGGTCTCGAGGTCACGGATCTCGCCGATCATGATTACGTCGGGGTCCTGGCGGAGTATCGCGCGCAGCGCGGCCGCGAAGGTCATGCCGATGCGCGCGTTGACCTGGGTCTGGCCGATCGCGGGCAGTTCGTACTCGATCGGGTCCTCGACCGTAAGGATGTTGGTCGTGGCCGCGTCGATGCGCGCCAGCGCCGCGTACAGCGTCGTGGTCTTGCCCGAGCCGGTCGGTCCGGTGACCAGCACGATGCCTTGCGGCTGCTTGATCAGCGCGTCGAAGGTCGCGAGCGCGTCGCGGCCCATGCCGAGCGCGGTCAGGTCGAGACGCCCGGCTTCCTTGTCGAGCAGGCGCAGCACCGCGCGTTCGGGCTGGGACGGGCTATTGCCCACGGGCAGCGTCGACACGCGCACGTCGAGTGGACGTCCGGCGACCCGCAACGCGATGCGGCCGTCCTGCGGCAGACGCTTCTCGGCGATGTCGAGGTTGGCCATGATCTTGATGCGCGAGATCAGCGCCGAATGTAGCTGGCGACGGGGCCGCACGATGTCGCGCAACGTGCCGTCGACCCGGAAGCGCACGACCGAATGGGTCTCGAAGGGCTCGAGGTGGATGTCCGAGGCGCCTTCGCGCGCGGCCTCGGTGAAGAGCGCGTTGATGAGGCGGATCACCGGCGCGTTGTCCTCGGCTTCGAGCAGGTCCTCGATCTCGGGGACGTCCTGCATCAGGCGCGACAGGTCGAGCGACGCATCGACCTCGTCGACCACGCGCGCGGACGCACCGTCGTCGGTGGAGTAGCCCTTGGCGATCGCCTTGTCGAGGGCGTCGCGCGAGACCTCGACGATGCGCACCGGACCGAGCGCGCGCTGCAGTTCGGCGATCGCGAGCGGTGAGGTCGCCGGACCGATATAGACGGTCCTCGGTCCGCTACCGCCCACATCGGCGTCGTCGCGGCGTGCGACCAGCACGTGCTGGTCGCGGGCGAAGGCATAAGGCACCTCCCGGGCGATGCGCAGGTCGACCGGAATGGTCGCGCCGGGCCGCCCCGCCAGCGCACCGATCGCCGAGGTGGCCGGTCCGCCGAAACGCCCGACGTTCTGCGGCGTGGCACTCATTGCGGCTTGACGGTCGTCGGCAGCGCCGGCATCGGCGGCTGCACGGGCGACTTGTACGGCGCCGGCCCGGACGGGGTCTCGGTCCGCGGCGGCAGGACCGAGCCGGGCATGTCGGGCAGGACCAGCGAATGCGGCGCCTGCGCCTCGATCTGCACCTTGCGCATCGAATCGTACTTCTCTGCGTAGACGCCCTTGCTCGCCTCGTCACGGATCACGTGTGGCCGCAGGAAGATCATCAGGTTGGTGCGGGTCCGGCTGCGGGTCTGGTAGCGGAAAAGTGCGCCCAGATACGGAATGTTGCCCAGCACCGGGACCTGGCTGGTGCCGTTCTCGACCTGGTCCTGGATCAGGCCGCCGAGCACCACGAGTTCATCCTCGTTGGGCTGGATCACCGTCTGGATGGCGCGCTTGTTGGTGGTGGGGCCGGCCGGCGAGGAGATCGTCGAATTCACGACATTGGACACTTCCTGATAGATCAGCAGCTTCACCGTCCCGTTGTCCGAGATGGTCGGCTTGATCTTGAGCGTGAGACCGACGTCGCGTCGCTCGATGGTCTGGAACGGCGTGACGCTCGCGGTGGTGCCGGTCTGCGCGTACGAGCCCGTGACGAACGGGATCTGCTGCGCGACCACGATCTGCGCCTCTTCGTTGTCGAGCGTGAGCAGGTTGGGTGTCGACAGCACGTTCGCGTTGTTGTCGCTCTCGAACGCGCGGGCCAGTACGCCAAGATTCAGGATCTGCACGCCGCCGACCGTGACCGTGCCGCGCACGAGCCCGATGTTGAGCCCCTGGCCGACCGAGGTCAGACCGATGCCGCCGGTCAGCGTGCTGGCCGAGATGATGTTCGAACCGGTCGATGTGAAGTTGGTGCCGCCGACGATGTTCGCGCCGGTCTTGCTGAGCCCGTTAAAGTCCTGCCACTGCACGCCGAACTCGGCGGCCTTGTCGGCGGTGACCTCGACGATCAGCGCCTCGATGAAAATCTGCGGACGACGCACGTCGAGGTTGTCGATGATCGTCCGCAGGTTGCGGTAGATCGGGTCCGGGGCCGTGATGATCAGCGAGTTGGTGCCGACGTCGGCCTGGATGTAGCCGCTGTTGCCGCCGCCCGACGCCGCGCCCGTCGAGCCGAAGGGATTCGACAGCGTCGAGGCCGTGGACCCGCCGCCCCCGCC
>JANXTA010000168.1 GCA_025356395.1 Betaproteobacteria bacterium | reverse complement strand
CCAGTTCGGGCGAGAGGACCTCGTCGCTGTCGATCGACAGGATCCAGTCGTGGCGGGCGAGCGCGACCGCCTCGCGATGCGCGCGCCCGAACCCCGGGAAGGGACCGGTCCGGCGGTGGACCTGCGTGTTCGGATATGCCTGCGCGATGGCGACGGTGTCGTCGGTCGATCCCGTGTCCAGGACCACGACCTCGTCGCACCAGGCCAACGCCTCGAGCACCTCGCGCAGGCGCCGCGCGCTGTCGCGGGTGAGGATCGTCGCGCTGATGCGCTGGTCGGTCGCCAGGTCGGACCGCCACGTGCCTGTCGTGCGAGCGACGGCCTGCTCCTCGAAGCCGAGCGCACGACGGAAGACAGGCAGCGAGGACATGCCCGAAGCGTAGGAGCCTCCTGCGCCGCTGTCTGTCCAGCGGGGCCAGAAGGATGTGTAGGGCGCGGCCCTACATCGCGCACTTAAAACCGCTTGCCCTCGCGCCAGCGGATCGCGGTCAGCGACAGCTCCGCGCCGTCGTCGAGTCCGATCTTCTCCTTGATCCGCGCGCAATAGGTCTGCACGGTCTTCTGGCTGAGGGAGAGTTCGTCGGCGATGCGACGCGTGCTCTGGCCTTCGCCGATGCGCCGGAACACTTCGCGCTCGCGGTCGCTGAGGACCTCGGTCGCATCGGCGTCGCCGATCGGCTGCCTGCCGCTCATGCGTTCCGCGAGCTGCGAGAAGACCTCGGGAGTCGCGTAGATCTTGCCGGCCTGCACCCAGCGGATCGCCGGCACGATCTGGCTGCTCGATTCGCCCTTCATCACGTAGCCGCGAGCGCCGGCCCGCAACGCGCGCTCGACGTCGCCGATTTCCTCGTGCATCGACAGCACGAGCACGCGCACGTCCGGCAGTCGCGTGCGCACCGCCTTGATCAGGTCGAGTCCCGAGCTGCGCTTGAGCGACAGGTCGACGACGGCGACATCGGGCTCGCAGGCGCTCATCGCGCTGAGGGCCGTCGCCGCGTCGTCGGCCTCGCCGACGATCACGAAGTCGCTCTCCATCTGCAGCAGGTTCTTGAGCCAGTCGCGCACCAGCGGGTGATCGTCGACGACGAAGACGCGGATCGACGGGCCGACGTTCATGCGGACGCCCCGATCGGCAGATGGCAGATCACCTTGGTGCCGCTGCCGGTCGACGGGATCAGCGACAGCCGCGCGCCGATGAAGGCCGCCCGATGCAACATGATCGGCAGGCCTATCCCCGAACTCTCCGCATCCGGCATGCCGTGGCCGTCGTCCTCGACCATCAGGCAGATCGCCTGCGCGTCGCCCACCAGCGAGATGTCGAGGCGCCGGGCCTGGGCGTGCTTGATCGCGTTGCGCATCGCCTCCTGCGCGATGCGATACAGCTGCGCGGCCACGGACGCGTCCGGCACCAGCACGTCGCCCGCATGACTGAAGCGGCACAGCACGCCCGACCGCGAACCCTCGTCGGCGAGTTCCCTCAGCTTCTCGACCAGCACGTCGGGCTCGATCTCCGACAGCAGCAGCCCGCGCGCGAGCAGGCGCGTCTTGCCGGCGCCCTCCTCGATCAGCCCGACGATGGCCTGCGCCTCGTAGACCAGTCCGCTGCCTTGCTGCGACAGGCGTTGCGCGAGGACCTTGCCCGCGAGGGCCGTGGCCACGAGGTGCTGGCAGATGTCGTCGTGTAGTTCCTGGCCCATCGCGTTGCGTTCGCGCGAACTGACGGTCAACAACTCGTGCTCGAGGCGTCGACGCCGGTCGACGGCATCGATCAGCTCGGCGGTGCGCTCGACGATGCGCGCCTCGAGGCTGCGGTAGAGGCCGAGAAGATTGCCGAAGATCCAGATGACGAAGAGGAAGACGAGCAGCGCGGTGAACGCGTTCCACCAGCTGTACAGCGGCAGCGCCTGAACGCCGATCGACGCGATGTCGCCCGTCGTCCGCAGGACCGAGCTGAGCACCGCGATGCCCACGCCGGCGCGTGGCGAGAGCCAGGCGGTGGCGAGCAGGATCGGGACGAGGTAGAAGACAGCGAGCGAGATGTGGATGCCGGACGCGTAGTCGAGCAGGGCGATCGCCAGGAGGATGCCGAGGATGATGACAACCGACACGGCCCGCGTCCGCGTGGTCCGGTGCGTGAAGCGGCTGAGGAGCCAGTCGGAGGCGCTGAGACGGACTGCGTTTCTCTGCATGGATTGGCGGGGGAGTGCCGCGGTGGCGGGGAGGTCGCGCCCGCAGCATGCACGACGCCGCATACAGCGTCGACGCGCGGATCGCGAAAGGGGCCGGCGACGGGGCGCGGATGCAACATGGCAAGGCTGCTCGCCGGCCAGGGCTGGGGATATCTGCGCAGGAAATCCCACCGGTGCCCGCGTTGCCCGCGCTTGTCTCGGTCGGGCATAATTATCGTCCCTCGAACCCGCGCTCCGGCACTTCCTCCAGGCGCGTGCGCCCCGCAGCAAACGACCACAGGCAACTTCCATGGACGAAGCAGTCGGCGCCATCGACGCGACGGTCGAATACAACCCGACGGCGACCCGCGACGCGACCTCCGGCGTGACGGCCTGGTACACGCACTCCGACTGCGCCGCGCACGAGATGGGCCCGTGGCATCCCGAGTGCCCCGCCCGACTGGGCGCGATCGCGGACCGCATGATCGCCAGCGGACTGGTCGAACTGGTCACACATGAAGACGTTCCTCTCGCCGACGACGCCGATCTCCTGCGCGCCCACACGCAGGACCATCTCGATCGACTGCGCGCCTGCGCGCCCGAGGCCGGTTATGCCGCGCTCGACGCCGACACGATGATGTGCCCCGCCACGATCCGCGCAGTATGGCGCGCGGCCGGTGCCGCGATCGCCGCTACCGACGCGGTGATCGAGCGTCGCGCCCGCAACGCCTTCTGCAGCATCCGTCCACCGGGACATCACGCGACACGCACGCAGGCGATGGGCTTCTGCTTCGTCAACAACATCGCGGTCGCCGTCTGCCGTGCGCTCGACGTGCACGGCCTCGAACGTGTCGCGGTCGTGGACTTCGACGTGCATCACGGCAACGGCACCGAGAACATCCTGGCCGGCGACGAGCGGGTGCTGATGACGAGCTTCTTCCAGCATCCGTTCTATCCGTACAGCGGCGTCGATCATCCGGCGCGCAACATGATCAACGTGCCGCTCGCCGCGTATTCCGACGGAGCGGCCGTGCGGGCCGTGGTCGAGGGCAAGTGGCTGCCGGCGCTCGAAGCGTTTAGGCCGCAGATGATCTTCATCTCGGCCGGATTCGATGCGCATCGCGAGGACGATCTCGGCCAGATGCGGCTCGTTGAAGGCGATTACGTCTGGATCACCGAACAGCTGATGGCGCTTGCCGATCGCCACGCGCAGGGACGCATCGTCAGTTGCCTTGAAGGCGGCTACAACCTCTCGGCGCTCGGCCGCAGCGTGTCCGCGCACGTCAAGGCGCTGAGCGAGAACTAGGCATCTCCACCTGCTGGAAAATTTGCGAACGGTCGTGCTATTCTGTGCGGCGCCCGAGCGGCTGAACCCTGCCGCGCCCCGTCCATCCGCCGCCTGAATCTGCGGCAGCACTCAAGTACAGGACCGTTATGAAAATCCTCGTGCCCGTCAAACGCGTCGTCGACTACAACGTCAAGGTGCGTGTGAAATCGGACCAGACCGGCGTCGACATCGCCAACGTCAAGATGTCGATGAATCCCTTCGACGAGATCGCGATCGAGGAAGCCGTCCGTCTCAAGGAGAAGGGCATCGCGACCGAGGTCATCGCCGTGTCGTGCGGCCTCACGCAGTGCCAGGAGACGCTGCGCACCGCGATGGCCATCGGCGCCGATCGCGGCATCCTGGTCGAGAGCACCGACGAACTGCAGCCGCTGGCCGTGGCCAAGCTGCTGAAGGCGCTGGTCGACAAGGAACAGCCGCAACTGATCATCCTCGGCAAACAGGCCATCGACGACGACAGCAACCAGGTCGGGCAGATGCTGGCCGCGCTGTGCGAGTACCCGCAGGCCACGTTCGCCAACAAGGTCGAAGTGGCCGACGGCAAGGTGACCGTGACGCGGGAAGTCGATGGCGGTCTGGAGACCATCAGCCTGACGCTGCCGGCGATCGTCACGACCGACCTGCGCCTCAACGAGCCGCGTTACGTGACGTTGCCGAACATCATGAAGGCCAAGAAGAAGACGCTCGACGTCTTCAAGCCGGCCGATCTCGGCGTGGACATCGCGCCGCGCATCAAGACGCTGAAGGTCAGCGAGCCACCGTCGCGCAAGGCCGGCATCAAGGTGCCGGACGTGGCGACGCTGGTGGCGAAGCTGAAGAACGAAGCGAAAGTGATTTGATCGGACTGATAAAATCACTTTCGCCCCGGCGGAGGCCGGGACCTATTTTTCCCGCCCAAACCCAATTGGGTCCCGGCCTTCGCCGGGATGACATAGTCAGAGGTAGACCATGAGCGCTCTAGTCATCGCCGAACACGACAACGCAACCCTCAAGGGTTCGACCCTCAACACCATCACCGCCGCCATCGCCTGCGGCGGTGACGTGCACGTCCTCGTCGCCGGCGGCGGCGCGAAAGCAGCCGCCGAGGCGGCCGCGCAGGTCGCAGGCGTCTCGAAGGTCTTATTCGTCGACGCGCCGCACCTCACCGACGGACTCGCGGAAAACATCGCGGCCGAAGTCCTCTCGCTGGCCGAGAATTACTCGCACATCCTGTTTCCCGCGACCGCCTACGGCAAGAACATCGCGCCACGCGTGGCGGCCAAGCTCGACGTCGCACAGCTCTCGGACATCATGACGGTCGAGTCGCCGGACATCTTCACGCGCCCGATCTACGCCGGCAACGCGATCGCGACCGTGCAGGCGACCGATGCCGTCAAGGTCATCACCGTGCGCACGACCGGCTTCGATGCGGCGGCATCCTCCGGCGGTTCGGCCACGGTTGAGTCGGCCGCAGCGGCCGCGGACTTCGGCAAGTCGACGTTCGTCAATCGCGAGCTCGTCAAACTCGATCGCCCCGAACTGACGGCGGCCAAGATCATCGTGTCGGGTGGACGCGGTGTGGGAAGCGGCGAGAACTATCACAAGATCCTCGAGCCGCTGGCCGACAAGCTCGGCGCGGCGATGGGTGCGTCGCGTGCCGCCGTCGACGCGGGCTTCGTGCCCAACGACTACCAAGTCGGCCAGACCGGCAAGATCGTTGCGCCGCAGCTCTACATCGCGGTCGGCATCTCGGGTGCGATCCAGCACCTGGCCGGCATGAAGGACAGCAAGGTCATCGTCGCGATCAACAAGGATCCGGAGGCACCGATCTTCGGTGTCGCCGACTACGGCATCGTCGGCGACCTCAATACGATCGTCCCGGAGCTGGTCTCGGCGCTGTAGTCCAGTGATGCGATCGGCGGTCGCGCTCCTGCTCGCGTTGATCGCCACGGCAGCCGGCGCACAGCAAGACCGACTGCCGTTCGACGGTCGCTGGTTCGCGCTGCAGGCCGGCGACACGCTGAACGTCAACCAGCACATGGGCCTGCGGGCCCAGTGGTTCGGCATCGACTTCGGCAAGATGGGCGGCCCCGATGATCGTGACCTCGTGCGCACCGATGGCGGCACGGTCGAGGACTTCTACTGCTGGGGCAGCGACGTGCTGGCCCCGGTCGACGGCACCGTGCTGAGCCTGGTCGACGACCTGCCCGACAATCCGCGCGGCCAGAAGGATGCTGTGCACGCGGCGGGGAACCACGTCGTGCTCGAGGCCGCGCCAGACCAAGTCGTCTGGCTCGCCCACTTCCAGCGCGGTTCGGTCGCGGTCCGACCCGGGCAGACCGTCAGGCGCGGCGAGTTGCTCGGCCGCTGCGGCAACTCGGGCAACACCGACTTTCCGCACGTCCATATGCACGTGCAGGACACGCCGACGTTCAACACGGGGCTCGGGCACAACATCGTCTTCTCGGGGATCGACGTCGAGTTGTCCGGCAAGTCTTTCACCAACGTCGACTGGCCACTCACTCGCGGACTGTTCGTCCGGAATCGTTGATGCGGCGCGTGGTCCTTCAAGACCACGTATCAGAAAAGTGAAGGATCCGAACATGATCAGGCTCGCAAACACCCTGCTTTGCGTCGCCGTGCTCGTGCTCACGGACAACGCGTCCGCACAGTCCTTGCGCTGCAAGAACGCTCTCGCCAGCGTCGGCGACACCAAGGCCTCGGTCGCGGCCAAGTGCGGTCAGCCGATCGCCACCGACTCTTTAATTGCAAGGTCGGGAAGAACATCGTGGTGCCCGGATCGACGGCGCAGCCGTCTATCAACACGGCCTGCTACAACGTCGACGTGTGGACCTACCGGCCCGGCTCGGGCCAGTTGATGACGACGCTGAAGTTCGAGTCGGGGCGCTTGAAGTCGATCGAGTACGGGGACCGTATTGCTTGACCATCGATGGGTCCTTCGCATCGGTCGATTCGAAGATGCGGCGTTGGGTGAGGCCGCGTTAACATCTGTGTTCTTTACCGGAGTCTTGCGATGGCCATGCTGCTGGAATCGATCGAAACCAAAGCGCTAAAGCTGACACTCGAGGAACGTGTGGTCCTCGCCGATCCCCTGTTGTCGAGCGTCACTGAAACCGAAGTGGACCGCGCATGGGCGATCGAAGTCGCGCGACGTGACAAGGAAGTCGATGCCGGGCTGGTCACGCTAATTCCCGCCGACGAAGCGATTGCATATGCGCGTCGAGCCGTCGTTTGAAAGTCACGCTGACGCCGTCAGCGCGACGAGAGATCGGTGAGGCAGCCTCGTTCTATGCGCGAACTTCAGATCCGGCGCTGGCGCGGTCTTTCATTGACGAAGTCGAGCATGCGATCGCGCTCTTCGAAAGACATGCCGAAATTGGAGCGCCGTGCGACTGGCCTTTCCGCCGCCTGCCGCTTCGTCGCTTCCCTTACAACATCGCCTACCGGCTGACGCCCACCGAGATCCGCATGCTCGCTGTCTCGCATCAGGGACGCGAACCCGGCTTGTGGATGCGTCGCGACCGGTAGCGCATCGCGCTCTGCACTCGAAGAACAAACCAACGGAAAAGAACGCCCAATGACCTACACCGCCCCCCTGAAAGACATGCTGTTCGTCATCAACGAACTCGCCGACCTCGACGCCGTCGCGGACCTGCCCGGCTTCGAGGACGCGACGCGCGAGACGGCGCAGGCCGTGCTCGAGGAGAACGCGAAGTTCGTCCGGGATGTCATCGCGCCGCTCAACCGCGCCGGCGACACGGCGCCGTCGTCGTGGAAGGACGGCGTCGTCACGACCACGGCCGGCTTCAAGGCCGCGTTCAAGCAGTACGGTGAAGCCGGCTGGCAGGGCGTGCAGCACGACGTGGAGTACGGCGGCCAGGGCCTGCCCAAGCTGATCGCGACGCCGTGCATCGAGATGCTCAACGCAGCCAACCTGTCATTCGCGTTGTGTCCGCTCTTGACGGACGGCGCCATCGAAGCCCTGATGACGGCCGGCAGCGACGCGCAGAAGAAGACCTATCTCGCCAACCTGATCGCGGGCACATGGACCGGCACGATGAACCTGACCGAGCCGCAGGCGGGCTCGGACCTGGCGCAGGTGCGCACGCGCGCCGTGCCGCAGGAGGGTGAACATGCAGGCACCTATCGCGTCTTCGGCCAGAAGATCTACATCACGTACGGTGAGCACGACATGGCCGACAACATTGTCCACCTCGTCCTCGCCCGCACGCCGAACGCGCCCGAAGGCGTCAAGGGCATCTCGCTGTTCACCGTGCCCAAGGTCCTCGTCAACGCCGACGGCACGCTCGGCGAGCGCAATGATGTCTACTGCGCGTCGATCGAGCACAAGCTCGGCATCAAGGCGAGCCCGACGGCGGTGCTGCTGTTCGGAGAAGACAACTTCCAGGTCGATGGCAAGGCCGGCGCGATCGGCGAGCTGGTCGGCGAGGAGAATCGCGGCCTCGAGTACATGTTCGTGATGATGAACGCGGCGCGCTTCCAGGTCGGCATGCAGGGCATCGCGATCGCCGAGCGCGCGTACCAGCAGGCGGTGGCCTACGCGAAGGACCGCGTGCAGTCGCGCGACGTCGTCGGCTCGAGCGGACCGGTGACGATCATCCATCACCCCGACGTGCGCCGGATGCTGATGACGATGCGCGCGCAGATCGAAGCCGCACGCGCGATCGCCTATGTCACCGCCGCCGCCTACGACGCAGCCCACAAGTCGCCTGATGCGGCCACGCAGAAGCAGAACCAGGCCTTCTACGAATATCTCGTACCGATCGTCAAGGGCTGGAGCACCGAGCTGTCGATCACGGTCGCGTCGCTCGGCGTGCAGGTACACGGCGGCATGGGCTTCATCGAAGAGACCGGCGCGGCGCAGCACTACCGCGACGCCCGCATCCTGACGATCTACGAAGGCACGACCGCCATCCAGGCCAACGATCTCGTCGGCCGCAAGACCGTGCGGGACGGCGGTGCGACCGCGAAGGGCATCGTCGCGCAGGTCCGCAAGACGGCGGAGCAGCTGGCTGCGTCATCGTCGACGCATGCGCCCCAGCTGAAGGCCATCGCCGCACGACTCGCGGCCGGCGCCGATGCGCTGACCGACGTGATCGACTACGTGGTTGCCAACGCCAAGTCGGATATCCAGGGTGTATTCGCCGGCTCGGTGCCTTATCTTGAACTGGCCGGTATCGTGCTCGGCGGCTGGCAGATGGCACGCGCGGCGCAGATCGCGGCCGCGAAGCTCGACGCTGGTGTCGCCGATGCGGACTTCCATCGCGCCAAGCTCACGACAGCGCGCTTCTTCGCGGATCACCTGCTGTCGAAGGCACCCGGCATCCGCGCCGGGATCGTCGAAGGCTCGGGAGCAGTGATGGCGCTGGAGGAAGCGCAATTCTGATGGAGCGCTTCGGCGTGCTGTCGGCATGACGGCATGACGGCAAGCTTGACGTTCACCTTGCAGCAAGTCGCTGGTCCGCTCAGCAGTTCGTCGCGTGCGGAATGCTGTGCGAGCGACCCAAGAATTCGAAACGGTTGGTCGTCATGATTGCGAGTGAGGCCAAGGCATTGCTGTTTGATCTCGGTGGCGTTGTCATCGAGACCGATTTCGATCAGGCGCTTCGTGCTTGGCAGCCGCTTTCGCGCCTCACCTTTCATCAACTCCAGACCGCTTTCCGGCACGACCTCTTCTATCAACGGTTCGAACGCGGCGAAATCGCTTCCGCGGTTTACTGCGATCACCTTG
>JANXTA010000147.1 GCA_025356395.1 Betaproteobacteria bacterium | reverse complement strand
GTCGGCACGCGCAAGAGCACCGTGTGGGCCGTGACCAACCGCAACAGCGGCGACACCGCGACCGAGGTCAAGGCCTTCGCGCCGTCGATCAAGTTCCGCAATCCGAATGCGGTGTGCTGGTCGCGCGACGGCGTGCTGATGGTGGTCGAGACCAACCGCATCTACGCCTTCCCGGCCGCCGAATTCTTCTACGAGGGCGGCGACGTCGCGGTCGCGGAGGTCGTCGCGGACGGCAAGCTGATCCCTTCCGAGGAAGAGTCCTTCAACCACAGCGGCCGCATCTGCCGCGTCGGTCCAGACAACAAGCTCTACGTGGCGCTCGGTCAGCCGTTCAACGTGCAGCCGCGCGAGAAGCTGGCGCTGTATCACCAGCTCGGCATCGGCGGGATCGTCCGCATGAACCAGGACGGCACGAGTCGCGAGGTTTATGCGTCCGGGATCCGCAACTCGGTCGGCATGGACTTCAACCCGAAGGACAAGACGCTCTGGTTCACCGACAACCAGACCGACGGCATGGGCGACGACATCCCGCTCGGCGAGATCAATCGCGCGACGAAGGCCGGGCAGTTCTTCGGCTATCCGTACATCGTGTCCAAAACCCGCATCACGGAAAACGGCTACGACAAGGATCCGATCCCAGCGGGCGCCGTCGATCCCCAGGTGATGACCGATGCGCATGCCGCGGACCTGGGCATGGCCTTCTACAACGGCAAGCAGTTCCCGGCGAAGTACCAGGGCGGCTTCTTCTCCGCGCAGCACGGCTCGTGGAACCGGACCACGCCGATCGGTGCGCGTCTGCTGTTCACGTCGCTGAAGGCCGACGGTACCGCCGACAAGACGGAGATCTTTGCGGACGGCTGGCTCGATAGCGACACCGGCCTCTATCGCGGTCGTCCGGTCGACGTCGCGATGGCGAAGGACGGTTCGCTGTTCGTGTCCGACGACTACGCGGGTGCGATCTATCGCATCACGTATTCGGCGCAGTGACGATGCGTTGCGTCGCCGTCGCCGTCACCGTCGCTTTGATGCTGTCGGGATCCGCAGTCGCCGCCGATGCGGCCGCGGGCAAGGCCAAGGCCGCGGCCTGCGCGGCCTGTCATGGCCAGAGCGGCATCGCGACCGCGCCGGACGCGCCCAACCTGGCCGGCCAGCCCGAGGAGTATCTCGGCGCACAACTGAAGGCATACCGCAGCGGCGCCCGCAAGCACGAGGTGATGTCGCTGATGGCCAAGCCGTTGAGCGATGCCGACATCGCCAACCTCGCCGCCTGGTTCGCGTCGCAGCAGATCGAACTGAAGCCTTGATGGCAGTCTGCGGGACGCCGCGTTTCAGCGTCCCGCGAGGATGTGCCAGTTGGGGAACGACGTCATCAACACGATCAGGTGCAGCCCCGCGAAGATCAACGGCACGCCCATCTCAATATGGCTGATCGGCTTGTACAGGTCGGCGTTCTCGCCGCGACCCATCGCCTCCCATTCGGCGTCGTAGGGACTGATCGGTAGCCGCTTCTCGATCTGGTGCACCACCAGCCATTTGGCCGTGTTGAGGTTGCGGTACGACACGATCAGCGCGCGCCACAGGAACGATAGCGCGAGGCCTCCGACCGCCAGCAGCCACAGGTAGGGGCTGTTCTCCTTGCTGCCCAGGTAGCCCACGAACGCGAGGATCGCCGAGTTGAGGCTGAGGAAGTAGGTGTTCGCTGCCGCGCGCTGGCTGCTGATGCGATCGGCCATCTCGACATACAGCTTGTATTGATCGAGCAGATGCGACTGCCATTTCTCGTTCTCGGGATAGGTCGCTCCCGTGGCCTCCGCGTTGAAGAGGGCGTGCGGATCGAGAGGCCGCGTGGCCATCAGGCCTTGCCGCATTCGATGACCGCGAACTCGACGCGGCGGTCGAGCGCGTCCGACGCATCGTCGCGACCGGTACCGATCAGCGTCTGCGACGAGCCGACGCCGTTGGCAATGACGCGTTTCGCGAGCGTGGGCATGCTGGCTTCGAGGCGGCTCTTCACGAACTCGGCGCGCAGCAGCGAGAGACGCTGGTTGAGGACCTCGGGTCCGGTCGGGCTGGTATGTCCCGTCACCTCGAGACAAGCGCTGCCACCCTGCGCGCTCGACGCGATGGTCTTCAGCAAGCCCGGATAGGCGGCGGTCAGGGTGCTCCCCGAGTCGAACGCCGTCGAGCCCGGTCGGAACAGGAACTTCACCGCGAGCCGCCTGTGCGTGAGGCCGTAGGCCACGATCTGGCCGAACGCCGCGTCGGCCTCGGCGCGACGACCGAGCTTGAGGTTGGCGAGATAGAGACCGTTGTAGACGCGGAACTGATCGCCCGCCGCCGTGCGCTGCACGCTCGAGTAGAGGTCGAGCGCCTGTCGATATTTCCCGGCGTCGTAGGCCTCGATGGCTTCGGCGACCTGCGCGGCCGCGACGATGCGGTCGAGGTACATCGGGTTGATCGGATCGCCGGCCTTGGTGCCCTGGCAGGTGCGGATGTAGCCGAGGGTGGCCGGGTCTTCGGTCCACGCCGGCGCGTCGCGAAACGACGGGAGCGGCGTGGCGTCGATTCCTTCGGGCAACGAGAACGCGAGGCCCTTGCTCACCAGCTTGCCGGTCTTGAGGTCGGCCAGCGCGAAGCACAGGCGATAGGCCTCGCGCGTGCCGGAGGTCTGGCGCTGCGCGTTGACGCCGGTGAAGGTTCCGATCAGTACCAGCGGACTGCGGGCGATGGTCGCGGGCGAGAACGGCTGCACCGCGTATTGCGAGTACTGCTGGCGCACCAGCGTCGCGACCCGTTCGCCCATCGAGCGCGTCGTCACCGACTGCTGCCCGGTCATGCCGTCGATCAGCGGGTCGATGACAAGTGCGTGCGTCGTGCTTTCGTCGAGCTGCGCGTTCTTCAAGAGCGCGGTGGCCGCGCTCAGGACGGCGTTGTCGTAACGCAGCTGGGGTGGTGGCACTGCGGGTGATGGTGGCGGTGCCACGGCCACTGGTGCGGGCCCCGGTTCCGGGGTCGTCGGCGGGCTGGTGCAGGCCGTGAGCCACGTGGCCATCAGGCAGGCCGGCATGAGGCCGCGAAGGGGCCGTTTCATGAGCCGCATTTTTTCTGCATGAAAGACTTTTCTTCGGCGCTCGGGGTCTCGCCAACCGAGAAGCGCTGACTCAGATCTGCGCAACGCGTCGGGAGGGTCGCCTTGGATGGTTTCGTCGCCAGCTTCACCTCCACCGCATTCGCGCTGGTCGCCACGGCTGGCTCACCGAGCGGCGGCGGAAGATTCGCCGGCCGCTTCGGCCGTGTGTTCGGCGCGGGGTCGGACGAGATATCGGACGAAGCTTCGGCGGGTTTCGCGGCATCGACCGCGGACGTCGCCCGGTTCGCCGCGTCCAGCATGGCGTCGCGCTGCTTCGCGTCCGTCGCTCGGTTCATGTCGTTGGCGGCATACAAGCCGCCGACCACGAGCAAGGCCAGCAGCACGCCGGCGATCATCCTGTTCGAAGGGCGGCGCGTTGACCGGGTCGTCGCCGCAATGACAGGATCGAGGCGAGTGCGTCGCGCTTCCTCGATCTGCATACGGCCCATGCCCGGCGACACCGACGGCTCGCCGATGCGCTGCTGGAGGTTGACGATCAACGTGCGCATGCCCACGAAACTCGTGGTGCCGTCCCATTCGATCAGGTCGGCCGCCTGGATCTCGCGGAACCCCGCAGGCGGCTTGACGTCTTCGATGCGCACCGGCACCAGACATCCTTTCGACCGGCCTTCAGTTGCTTCCTCGCAGACCCATTCGCTCTTCACCGAGTGGGCCGACCAGACGACGATCATGCAGCGCATCGCCTGCAATTCCTGTTCGAGCAGGTGCCGCCAGGTGCCACCGGCCGGGATGCGGCGATCCCACCAGACCGACCAGCCGACCGACGTCAGCGTCTCGGCGATCCGGCGAACGGTGTCACGATCCTTCTCGTTGTAGCTCAGGAAGATGTCGGCCATGTCGGACGGTGCCTGCGGGGGATCCCCATCAGCACCGGGGTAAGTCGCGCTGTCGAGACCGCGCGCGTGCCGACCGAAGCCGATTAGCAGAAGGGCGCTGTGACGAATCGGCTAGCATGCGTGTTGTCCAAGCCGTGCCAACTCCCCACTGAATGACCTTTCGCCCCGAACCGGCCTACGCGCACGGCACACCCACCCGCACCGGAATCCTGCTCGTCAACCTCGGGACGCCCGACGCGCCGACGACGTCGGCGGTCAAGCGCTACCTGAAGGAATTCCTCTCGGACCCGCGGGTCGTCGAGATCCCGAAGCTGGTGTGGTGGATCATCCTCAACGCGATCATCCTGCCGTTCCGCTCGCCCCGTTCGGCCCAGAAATATGCGCTGGTCTGGGGCCCGGACGGTTCACCACTGAAGGTCTGGACCGACAAGCAGGCCAAGCTGCTGCGCGGTTCGCTCGGTGCCCGCGGCCACGACGTGTCGGTCGCGTATGCGATGCGCTACGGCAACCCGTCGATCGCGTCGGTGCTCGACGGGCTCCACGCCGAGGGTTGCGATCGCATCCTCGTGCTGCCGATGTATCCCCAATATTCCGCGGCCACCACGGCATCGACCTTCGACGCGATCCAGACCTGGTGCATGTCGACGCGCAACGTGCCGGCTTTCCGTTTCGTGCGCAGCTTCCACGACGATCCCGGCTACATCGACGCGCTCGCGCAGCAGGTCCGGTCCTTCCGGATGAAGGAAGCGATTGCGCTCGAGCCGCACCGCAAGCTGATGATGAGCTTCCATGGCGTGCCCAAGCGCAGCCTGACGATGGGCGACCCGTATCACTGCCATTGCCTGAAGACCGCGCGCCTCGTGGCCGAACGGCTGGGGATGCAGGCCGACGACTGGGTCGTCTCGTTCCAGTCTCGCTTCGGCAAGGCGGAGTGGCTGCAGCCCTACACCACTGCCACGCTGGTCGCGCTCGCGAAGACCGTGCCGACCGGCGTCGACGTGTTCTGCCCTGGCTTTCCGGCCGACTGTCTCGAGACGCTCGAGGAGATCGCGATGGAGGGGCGACAGACGTTCATGGATGCGGGCGGCAAGGACTACCGCTACATCCCGTGCCTGAACGATGCGCCGCCGTGGATCGCGTCACTGGCCACGCTGGCGGAGACGCACCTGCAGGGCTGGCCGACGAAGTCGGAGGCCGCCGAGGCATTGCGCGCTTCGCGCCAGCGGGCCGTCGAGCTGGGCGCCGCCGCCTAGTCGCCCGCGAGCGCGCACGACCGCCTTGAAATAGAACGGGGCGGTGCAATCTCGCACGAGTCCGAAACCAAACGCAGGAGGCCACTCAAGATGGAACCAGGGATGCACGACGCCCGCCCCCCCGCCACCGAGCCAGAAGACCGCGCCGGCGACCCGACGACGCCGAACGCGGCCACGCCGCCTTCCCCCGAGCCCGATCTGCATGCGGCCCTTGCGGTCGCCGAAGCCAAGGCGTCCGAGTATTACGACGGATTGCTGCGGGCCAAGGCCGAGGCCGAGAACACCCGCCGTCGCGCCCAGGAGGATGTCTCGAAGGCCCACAAGTTCGGCATCGAGAACTTCGCCGAATCGATGCTGCCGGTGATGGACAGCCTGCAGGCGGCGCTGTCGGACGGCACGGCCGACGCCGCCAAGGTGCGCGAGGGCGTCGAGCTGACGCGCAAGCAGTTGCAGGGCGCCTTCGATCGCAATCGCCTGGTGGCGATCTCGCCGGTCGGCGAGAAGTTCGACCCGCACAAGCACCAGGCGATCTCGGCCGTTCCGGCCCCCGAGGGCCTGCCGCCGAACCACGTCGTGGCGGTGCTTCAGCAAGGCTGGATGCTCGCCGATCGGGTGTTGCGACCGGCACTGGTCACCGTTTCCAGCTGATCCCGACACGACTCCCGGCGGTTTCAGGGCCTGCGGCTTCGAGCGCCTGCAATAACCCTTGAATTCAGATGGGATTGCTTCACATGCACGGCTTGACGCTGGATTCCGGGACTTTCCCGCTATGGCGCCTTCGACGCGACATCGTCCCGTTCCCACCAAACCACCCTGACTTGAACGACCCGTTCGGAGAAGAAAAATGGCAAAAATCATCGGCATCGACCTCGGCACCACCAACTCGTGCGTGGCCATCATGGAAGGCGGAACGCCCAAGGTGATCGAGAATTCCGAAGGCGCGCGCACCACGCCGTCGATCATCGCGTACATGGAAGACGGCGAGATCCTCGTCGGCGCGCCGGCCAAGCGCCAGGCGGTGACGAACCCCAAGAACACGCTGTATGCGGTCAAGCGCCTGATTGGTCGTCGCTTCGACGAGAAGGAAGTGCAGAAGGACATCAACATGATGCCCTTCCAGATCACCAAGGCCGACAACGGTGACGCCTGGGTGGCCGTACGCGACAAGAAGTTCGCGCCGCCGCAGATCAGCGCCGAAGTGCTGCGCAAAATGAAGAAGACGGCCGAGGACTACCTCGGCGAGGAAGTCACGGAAGCCGTCATCACGGTGCCCGCCTACTTCAACGACTCGCAGCGCCAGGCGACCAAGGACGCCGGCCGCATCGCGGGCCTCGACGTCAAGCGGATCATCAACGAGCCGACCGCGGCCGCACTCGCGTTCGGCCTCGACAAGCACGGCAAGGGCGACTCCAAGATCGCGGTTTACGACTTGGGCGGCGGCACGTTCGACATCTCGATCATCGAGATCGCAGACCTCGACGGCGAGAAGCAGTTCGAAGTGCTGTCCACCAACGGCGACACCTTCCTGGGTGGCGAGGACTTCGACCAGCGGATCATCGATTACATCGTGACCGAGTTCAAGAAAGAGTCGGGCGCCGACCTATCGAAGGACGTGCTGGCGCTGCAGCGCCTGAAGGACAGTGCCGAGAAGGCCAAGATCGAGCTGAGCTCGTCGGCCCAGACCGATATCAACCTGCCGTACATCACGGCCGATGCGTCGGGTCCGAAGCACCTCAACATCAAGCTGACGCGTGCCAAGCTCGAGTCGCTGGTGGAAGAGTTGATCGAACGCACGATGGAGCCTTGCCGCACGGCCATCAAGGATGCCGGTATCGCGGTCGGCGACATCCAGGACGTGATCATGGTCGGCGGTATGACGCGCATGCCCAAGGTCCAGGAGAAGGTGAAAGAGTTCTTCGGCCGCGAGCCGCGCCGCGACGTCAACCCCGACGAAGCGGTCGCCGTCGGTGCGGCCATCCAGGGTGGCGTGCTGAAGGGCGACGTCAAGGACGTGCTGCTGCTCGACGTGACGCCGCTGTCGCTCGGCATCGAGACGCTCGGCGGCGTGATGACCAAGATGATCAAGAAGAACACGACCATCCCGACCAACTTCAGCCAGGTCTTCTCGACGGCCGACGACAACCAGCCGGCGGTGACGATCAAGGTCTACCAGGGCGAGCGCGAGCTGGCCGTGGCCAACAAGACGCTGGGCGAGTTCAACCTCGAAGGCATCGCACCGGGGCCGCGCGGCATGCCGCAGATCGAGGTCAGCTTCGACATCGATGCGAACGGCATCCTGCACGTCGGCGCGAAGGACAAGGCGACCGGCAAGGAGAACAAGATCACCATCAAGGCGAATTCGGGCCTGTCGGAAGCCGAGATCGACAAGATGGTCAAGGACGCCGAAGCCAACGCCGAAGACGACAAGAAGGTCATAGAACTGGTCACGTCGCGCAACCAGGCCGATGCGCTGGTGCACTCGGTCAAGAAGTCGATGACCGACTACGGCGACAAGCTCGACGGCGGCGAGAAGACGGCGATCGAGGATGCGATCAAAGGCGTCGAGGACGCGATCAAGGCCGACGACAAGGTCAAGATCGATGCGGCCAGCGAGACCTTGATGACCGCGTCGCAGAAGCTCGGCGAGAAGATGGCGGCCGACGCGCAATCGGCCCAGGCAGCGGCAGGTGCGGCGGCGCAGGACCCGAATGCCGCCAACCAGCAGCAAAAGCCGGCCGACGACAACGTCGTCGACGCCGAGTTCAAGGAAGTCAAGCGCGGCTGACAGTCCGGGTCGCTGAGGCAGGGCATGAACGCGGACGGCGCTTAGGCGCCGTCCGTTCGCCGGGCACATCGGACTGGTATCCGACTTGCCCGGCGTTCTTGTATTGAAGACACACGAAGCAGGGAAGACGGAAGCGCCATGGCCAAACGGGATTACTACGAAACGCTCGGCATCGCGAAGAACGCGACCGAAGACGAGATCAAGAAGGCTTATCGCCGGTTGGCGATGAAGCACCACCCGGACCGCAATCCCGATGCGGGGTCCGAGGCCAAGTTCAAGGAAGCCAAGGAAGCCTACGAGATGCTGAGCGACGCCGACAAGCGCGCCGCCTACGATCGTTACGGTCATGCGGGGGTCGATCCCAACTCTGGTGCGGGTGCGGCCGGCATGGGCGGCTTCGCCGAAGCCTTCGGCGATATCTTCGGCGACATCTTTGGGGGGCAGGGCGGCCAGCAACGCGCGCGTGGCGGACCGCAGGTGTTCCGCGGTGCGGACCTGCGCTACGCGATGGACATCACGCTCGAGCAGGCCTTCGCCGGCCACGAGACGCAGATCAAGATCCCGACCTGGGACGCTTGCGACACGTGCAAGGGATCGGGCGCGAAGCCGGGGACCAAGCCGACGACCTGTCCGACCTGTTCAGGGACCGGAACGGTCCGCATGCAGCAGGGTTTCTTCTCGATCCAGCAGGCCTGCGGACGTTGCCACGGCACCGGCAAGATCATCCCCGAGCCGTGCGTGACCTGCGAAGGCGTCGGCAAGATCAAGAGCACCAAGACGCTCGAGGTGAAGATCCCCGCGGGCATCGACGACGGCATGCGCATCCGCTCGTCGGGCAACGGCGAGCCAGGCGTCAACGGCGGACCGAACGGCGATCTCTACGTCGAGATCCGCATCAAGCAGCACGCGATGTTCCAGCGCGACGGCGACGACCTGCATTGCGAGATGCCGATCTCGTTCGCGGTAGCCGCGCTGGGCGGCGAGCTCGAGATCCCGACGCTGTCGGGCAGCGCGGCGATCTCGATCCCCGAAGGCACGCAGAGCGGCAAGACCTTCCGCCTGCGCGGCAAGGGCATCAAGGGCGTGCGGGCTGGCTATCCGGGCGACCTGTACTGCCACGTGGCCGTCGAGACGCCGGTGCGACTCACCGAGCATCAGAAGAAGCTGCTGAAAGAATTCGACGCGTCGACGAAGGAAGGCGGGGCGAAGCACAGTCCCCAGACCAAGGGCTGGGCTGAGAAGGTGAAAGACTTCTTCGCTTGAAGCTTCGCGGCCGGTCTCGTCTTCGGATCTTTGTATCGGAGTCCTGCCGGTTTGCCGGCGGTGCCCTGCCCAGGCTTACCTACGGCCCGACTTTCACGTCGGGGCCCACTTTCAGCGGCCGCTGGAAGAACGGCGACAGCAGTCCCAGCAGCGTCGACACGATCAGGACTGCGACGCCCGACAGGGCCGACGAGTACCACGTGAAGAACGAGAAGGGCGAATGGGGCAGTGCGAATGCCCACGCGGAGAACGCGATCGTCGCTGCGGTCATCTCCCACATGGGCCACGTCGAAAGATGCAGGGGCACCGGCTTCTGCGCGATCTTGAGCTTCGCGCCGTAGACCAGCCAGACGACGATCGGCGTGGCGAGCAGGAAGCTCCAGAACGTGATCCAGTCCCCGTCGCTGATCAGGGACGAGGCCGCGCCGCGGTTGCCGGGCGCATTCGGGTCCGGGTTCTCGATGGCCGCGAGCACGGCGACGTAGAGCGTGATGACTTCCGTCGGGATATAGCCGAACAGCACGTTGAAGGCGGTGTCCACCGAGGCCGGCGTGGCGACATCGTTGCTGCCTGGATGACCAGGCCGGCCCTTGGACGGTGACGTCGCCGACGCCTCAGCGATCTCATGCAGCGTGGTGGGCGGCGCGATCGTCGGACCCGTGTCGGGACGCCGTGCAGCGGCTGCATTGGCCAGCGAATTGATGCTCATCGAAGCTCCCAGGGCACGAGTGTGCGTGACACCGTCCAACCGCCAACGACTGCGCGGGACCGGCGTCGTGGAGCGCGGAATCTAAGCCAGCCTTCCGCAAAATGCCAGATCAGCGCTCGGCGATGGGCGACGGGCGGGGACGGCTTCGGATCGCCTGGTGCAGGCAGTGCAAGGTGATCTTGCGGACCTCCGCCTTGCTGAACTCGATGTGATCGCGCAGTAAACGGGTCGCTTCGTCGGCCCGGTGCTCGACGATGGCTCGAAGGATGTGCCCGTGCTCGTCATAGGTGATCCCGACGCGCTCGGCCTGCGTGAAGTCGAGGCGCCGGATGATGCGGATGCGTTCGGTGACTTCGCGATGCACGCGTGCGAGTTCGGGGTTGCCCGCGGCTTCGACCAGGGCCATGTGGAAGCGCTCATCGAGGCCGGCAACGCGCTGGCCGTCCGTGAGGCGGTCCTCGCGCTCCACCAGCCAGATGTCCCGCAGGTCGGCGATCGCCGTGCCCTGCGCCGATGCCGGCTCGCCGTCGACCATGAGGGCGCGTCCACAGAGGCGCTCGACGGCCTTGGTCTCGAGCACCATGCGCAGGTCGTACAGGTGCTCGAACAACTCGAAGTCGAAGGGCCGGACGATCCAGCCGCTGCGTGGCGTGACGTCGAGGTAACCCTCGCGCTGCAGGCGGAACAGCGCCTCGCGGACGGGCGTCCGCGAGATGCCGAGACGCTCCGCGACCTCGGCTTCCGAGAAGCGGTCGCCCGGCACCAGCTGGAAGTCGAAGATGTCCTGCTTGAGCTGCACATAGGCGCCGTCGGCCAGCTTGGCCGGCGCCCGCACCGTGGTGGCCGACGCGCTGTTCATGCGGCCCTCGTCATGAAGATCAATCCACGCATCGGGCGACCTCGATCACGGCCAGCGTATCGCCCGCAGCGATCACCGATCCCTGTCGGCAGTGCACGCTGCTGATACGACCGGCGACCGGCGCGTTGACGGCGAACTCCATCTTCATCGCCTCGACCACCAGGATCGGATCGCCGGCAGCGACCGTCGCGCCGATGTCGACGAGCATCTTCCGCACGCTGTCGCTGATGTCGGCCGAGACCACATGTCCGTCGATGTCGCCGCCATCCACCGGTGCCTCCGCGATCGCGACGATGGATTCCGCCGCTGCTTCCTCGGCCTTCCAGTGCGCGACCTCGACGTCGAACGCCGCCTTATGCTTCTGCTGGAACCCGACCAGCTCGTGTTCGATGCTGCCGAGGAAGCGGTTGTATTCGCCGAGGTCGAAGATCTCGTCGGTCATCGCGATGCTCGCGCGACCGCTGCGAAATGCGTCGCGCAGACGGGTCAGCTCTGCTTCGTCGACCGGATAGAAGCGCACCTGGTCGAAGAAGCGCAGCAGCCACGGCTTGCCGCCGACGAAGACCGGATTGGTGAGGAACTTGTTCCAGATCGGCAGCGTGCGCCCGACCAGCTGATAGCCGCCCGGCGAGTCCATGCCGTAGATGCACATGTACACGCCGCCGATGCCGACCGTGCCCTCGGCCGTCCAGGTCCGTGCCGGGTTGTACTTCGACGTCATCAACCGATGACGGGGATCGACCGGCACCGCGCACGGCGCGCCGAGGTACACGTCGCTGAGGCCGAGCACCATGTAGCTCGCCTTGAAGATGATGTCGCGCACTTCGTCGACGCGGTCGAGTCCGTTGATGCGTCGCATGAACTCGGTGTTGCTCGGCAGCCATGGCGCTTGGTCGCGCACCGACTGGCGATAGCGCGACACGGTCTCGAGCGTGGCCGCGTCCTCGAAGGCCATCGGCAGATGGATCACGCGCGAGTTGATGCGCATCTCGCCGACCCGCGGCAGCCGGGACTCGGCCGCGAGCAAGGCCTCGACCAGCTTGGCCTGCGGGATGACGCGGCTGTCGTAGTGGACCTGCAGGGAGCGCACGCCGGGCGACAGCTCGAGGATGCCGGGCACCGGTCCGGCCTTGAGCTCCTCCATCAAAGCATGGACGCGGAAGCGATCGTTGAGGTCGAGGACCGCCTCGCCGTACTCGATGAGAATGTAGTGGTCGCCGGCCTGGCGATAGACGACCTTGGGGCCGTCAGCGGATGCGGACATCGAGACCAGGACGGCATCTGCGACGGACACGGGTCGGGTCGGCTGGGTGACGTGCACCGGCGCATCCGCCACGAGGCCGATCGTCGCGCCGTCGTGGCAGGCCAGGTTGTCGAGCGCGGTGTCCTGCGCCTGCTCGAGCGCGAGTGCCGCGTCGAAGCTCATGCGCATGAAGCGGATCGTGTCGCCGGGCTTGACCTGCCCGACCTTCCACAGCTCGCCCTTCGCGATCGTGACGGCGCACACGAAGCCGCCGAGGCTGGGTCCGTCGCGCGTCAGGATCACGGGCATGTCGCCGGTGAAGTTGACGCTGCCGATGGCGTACTCGCAGTCGTGCACGTTCGACGGATGCAGGCCCGCTTCGCCGCCGTCGCTGCGGCTCCACTCGGGCTTGGGGCCGATGAGCCGGATGCCGAGCCGGTTGGAGTTGTAGTGCACGGTCCAGGCGGCGGCGAAGAAGGTCTCGACCGCGTCGACCGTGAAGAAGTCGGGCGCGCCGTGCGGACCGATCAGGCAGCCGATCGCCCAGCGCGTGGGATAGCCGGCGATCATCGCCGCGGGAGCGGCCGCGGCTTGATGGGACGGCATCGGGGCATGGGCGACGGCACGACCTTCGGGCGACAGGCCACTGATCAACTTGAGTTGATCCTGCGTGCGCAACGGCCGCCCGGCATGGCCACCGAACTGGCCGAGCGCGAAGGTCGACTTGCTGCCGAGGTAGTCCGGCACGTCGAGGCCGTCACGGACCGCGAGATAGGTGCGGCAGCCGCTGGTGGCGCGACCGATCACGAGGGTCTGTCCCTCAGCGACCTCCACCGGGACATTGAACGCGACCGCTGCGCCGTCGAGCTTCGCCGGCGTCGGCGCACCGGTCAGCGCGATGGTCGCGGCACTGTGGAATTTGAGCGTCGGGCCGACGATCGTGCACTCGAGCCCGGCGGCCGATCGATGGTTGCCGACGATGCGGTTCGCGAGCCGGAACGCGAAGTCGTCCATCGGGCCCGAAGGCGGCACGCCGATGTCCCAGTAGCCGACGCGGCCGGGATAGTCCTGCACGGTCGTGTAGGTGCCGGGCGCGACGACCTCGATGGTCGCGGGGACGTACTCGAAGCGGTCGAGGAACTGCGTCGTGACGTGGCCGTCCTCGAAGCGCTTCGTCGCGAGGATCGCGCGCAGGTATTCGAGGTTGGTCGCGATGCCGGAGATGCGGGTCGTCGCGAGCGTGCGCCGCATGCGGGCCACGGCGTCGGCGCGATCGTCGCCGTGCACGATGATCTTCGCGAGCATCGGGTCGTAGTGCGGCGTGATGTCCGTGCCGGTCGCGATCCAGGTGTCGATGCGGGCATCGGCCGGAAAGACGACTTCGGTCAGCGTGCCCGGCGACGGCTGGAAGTTGCGCGACGGGTCCTCGGCATACAGACGCACCTCGATCGCCGCGCCGTTCAAGGGGGGCCGCTCGAGCGCGAGGTCTTCACCCGCGGCGATCCTGATCATCCACTCGACCAGGTCGATGCCGGTCACGGCTTCGGTCACTGGATGCTCGACCTGGAGGCGAGTATTGGTCTCGAGAAAGTAGAAGACATCGGCTGCTTCGTCGTAGACGAACTCGACGGTGCCGGCCGAGCGGTAGGAAACCGACTTGCCGAGCGCTACCGCCGCAGTCAGCAGCGCGTCGCGGGTCTTCGCGGGCAGACGCGGCGCAGGCGTCTCCTCGATCACCTTCTGGTTGCGACGCTGGATCGAGCAGTCGCGTTCGCCGAGCGCCATGACGCCGCTCCTGCCGTCGCCGATGATCTGGACCTCGACATGGCGCGCCCGATCGATGAAGTGTTCGATGAACACACCGGCGTCGTCGAAGAAGCTTGCGCCCATGCGCTTGACGGTCTCGAACGCGTCGTCGAGTTCGGCCTCGTCGTCGCAGCGCCGCAGGCCGATGCCACCACCGCCCGCCGTGCTCTTGAGCATCAACGGATAGCCGATGTGTCGTGCCGCTTCGAGCGCTTCGTCGAGGCTCTTCAGCAGCGGTGTCCCCATTACCAGCGGGACACCGGCCCGCGCGGCGATCTCTCGTGCCGCGTACTTCAGTCCGAAGCGGCGCATCTGATCCGGCGTGGGTCCGATGAAGGCGATGCCCGCGCTCTCGCAGGCTTCGGCGAAGTCGGCGTTCTCGGACAGGAAGCCGTAGCCGGGAATGATCGCGTCGGCGCCGGTGTCCTTCGCGGCCCTGAGGATGGCCGCGACGTTCAGATAACTGGCCGACGGCGCCGCCGGCCCGATCGCGACCGCCTCGTCCGCGGCCGTCACGTACATGCTGTCGCGGTCGGCAATTGAATACACCGCGACGCTGCGGACCTTCCTCTTGTCCAGCGTGCGGGCGATCCGGACTGCGATCTCCCCGCGGTTGGCGATCAGGACTTTGCGGAACATGGCGAACTCACACGGACAGCAACTCGCTCACCTCGTCGCCTTCCATCTCGGCCCTTGTACCCGCGCGTACGACTGCGCCGCGCGACAGCACCACGAACTGGTCCGCCAGCGCCCGCGCGAAATCGAAGTACTGCTCGCACAGCACGATGGCGATGTCGCCGCGTTCGCGCAGCATGCGGATCACGCGTTCGATGTCCTTGATGATGGAAGGCTGGATGCCTTCGGTCGGTTCGTCGAGGATGATCAGCTTGGGTTCGGCGACCATCGCGCGGGCGATCGCGAGCTGCTGCTGCTGACCGCCGGACAGATCGCCGCCCCGCCGACCGAGCATCTCCTTCAGGACCGGGAACAGCTCGAAGACCTCGCCATTGATGCGCCCGGCGTGGCTGGACGACTTGGTCGCCATGCCCATCAGGATGTTTTCCTCGACGGTGAGCCGAGGGAAGATCTCGCGGCCTTGCGGGACGTACGCGATGCCGCGCTGTGCACGCGCGTGCGGCGACATCTTCGTGATGTCGGCCCCGTCGAACAGGATCTTGCCGCTGGCCACTGGCAGCACGCCCATCATGCATTTCAGGAGGGTGGTCTTGCCGACGCCGTTGCGGCCGAGCAGGGCGGTGCAGCGTCCCTTGTCCGCCGTGATCGACACGCCGCGCAGCGTGTGGCTGCCGCCGTAGTACTGGTTGATGTTCTCGACGCTCAGCATCTGACTCTGTCATCCCGGCGCTAGCGCCCCAAATAAACCTCGATCACCCGCTCGTGCGCCTGCACCTCGTGCATCCGGCCTTCCGCGAGGACCGATCCTTCGTGCAGTACCGTCACCTTGCCGGTGCCGGCGATCGCGGTGACGAAGTCCATGTCGTGCTCGACGACCATCATCGAGTGCTTGCCGCGCAACTCGTTGAGCAGCTCCGCGGTGCGCTGGGTCTCTGAGTCGGTCATGCCGGCCACCGGCTCGTCGAGCAGCAGCAGTTGCGGCTCCTGGATCAGCAGCATGCCGATCTCGAGCCACTGCTTCTGGCCATGCGACAGCAGGCCGGCCGATCGCGATGCGGACCCTTCGAGCTTGACGAGTTCGAGCATCGCGTCGATCGCATCGTGCTGCTCGCCCGACAGCTTCGCGAACAGCGTCGGCTTGACGCGCTTGTCGGTCTTCATCGCCAGCTCGATGTTCTCGTAGACCGTATGGTTCTCGAACACGGTAGGCCGCTGGAACTTCCGGCCGATGCCGGCGCGTGCGATCTGCGGCTCGGAGAGCTTCGTCAGGTCGATGGTCTGCCCGAAGAACACGGTGCCGCTGTCGGGCCGCGTCTTGCCGGTGATGACGTCCATCATCGTCGTCTTGCCCGCGCCGTTCGGCCCGATGATGCAGCGCAGTTCACCCACACCGATGTCGAGCGTGAGAGCGTTGAGCGCCTTGAAGCCGTCGAAGCTGACGCTGATCGCGTCGAGATACAGGATCGCGCCGTGGGTCGTGTCGACCCCGTCGCCGACGACACGTCCGTAGCTCGCCTGCCCGTCGCCGAACGCGGGCTTGCCGTCGTCGTCGGCGAGGTTGGCTTGGTAGCCGATGGTGTCTTTGCTCATGATCCCGACGCCACGGCGCTGGTGGGCTCCTTGCGCATGGGTGGCGCGTCGGCCGCGATGCTCGACGCGTTCTTGCGGGCGCCGATGATCTTGCGGAACAGGCCCACGATGCCTTGCGGCAGGAACAACGTGACGAGCACGAACACGAGGCCGAGCGCGTACAGCCAGATCTCGGGGAAGGTCGTCGTCAGGAAGGTCTTGAGCCCGTTGACGACACCCGCGCCGATGATCGGTCCGATCAGCGTGCCGCGGCCACCGGTCGCGACCCAGATCACCATCTCGATCGAGTTCGGCGGCGACATCTCGCCCGGGTTGATGATGCCGACCTGCGGCACGTACAACGCGCCCGCGATGCCGGACAGCACGGCCGACAGCGTCCACACGAAGAGCTTGAACCAGAGCTGGTCGTAGCCGACGAACATCAGCCGGCTCTCGGCATCGCGGACCGCAGTGAGGACGCGGCCGAACTTGGATCGCACCAGCGCGCGGGCGGCGAGCAGCGTCGCGAACAGGAAGGCCAGCGTCGTCAAGTAGAGCACGGCGCGCGTCGACGAAGCGGTGATCGGGAAGCCGAGGATGCGCTTGAAGTCGGTGAAGCCATTGTTGCCGCCGAAGCCGGTCGCGTTTCGGAAGAACAGCAGCATCGCGGCGAAGGTCATGGCCTGCGTGATGATCGAGAAGTACACGCCCTTGATGCGCGAACGGAACGCGAAATAGCCGAAGACGAACGCGAGCAGGCCGGGCACCAGCACGACCAGCAGCATGGCGTACCACCAGTGGTCGGTGAACGACCAGAACCACGGGTACGCCTTCCAGTCGAGGAAGACCATGAAGTCGGGCAGGTCGGACTGGTAGGCGCCTTCGCGACCGATCGCGCGCATCAGGTACATGCCGTGCGCATAGCCGCCGAGCGCGAAGAACACGCCGTGTCCCAGTGACAGGATGCCGGTGTATCCCCAGACGAGGTCGAGTGCCAGTGCGGCGATCGCGTAGCACATGAACTTGCCGATCAGCGCGACGGCATACGACGACACGTGCAGCGTGCTGTCAGGTGCGACGAAGACGTTGAGCAGCGGCAGCGCGGCCAGAAAGGCGGCGACGACGATCAGTCCCGTCCAGACCGGTTTCGTGAAGAGCTGCGGCTTCGGGGGCGCGTATGAAATCGTTCTCATGTCAGTCCACGCTCCGGCCCTTGAGGGCGAACAGGCCTTGTGGACGCTTCTGGATGAACAGCACGATGACGACGAGGATGATGATTTTCGCCAGCACCGCGCCCGCGACGGGCTCGAGGAACTTGTTGACTTCGCCGAGACCGAGCGACGCGATGATCGTGCCGGCGAGCTGGCCCACCCCGCCGAGCACGACGACCATGAACGAGTCGACGATGTAGTTCTGCCCGAGATCGGGACCGACGTTGCCGAGTTGCGAGAGGGCCACGCCGCCCAGTCCGGCGATGCCGCTGCCGAGGCCGAAGGTCAGCATGTCGACGCGGCCGGTCGGCACGCCCACGCAGTCGGCCATGCGACGGTTCTGCGTGACGGCGCGCACGAAGAGGCCGAGCCGCGTGCGGTTGAGCAGCGCCCACACCAGCAGCACGACCAGCGCGGCGAACACCACAATCACCAGGCGGTTCCACGCCAGCACGACGCCGCCCAGCACTGTGACGCCGCCGGACATCCAGTCGGGATTCGCGACCTCGACGTTCTGCGCACCGAAGATCGAGCGCACAGCCTGCTGCAGGATCAGGCTGATACCCCAGGTCGCGAGCAGCGTCTCGAGCGGCCGGCCGTAAAGCCAGCGGATCACGCTGCGCTCGAGGGCCATGCCGATCGAAGCCGAGACGATGAAAGCGATCGGCAGCGCCGCGATGACGTACCACTCGATCGCCGCTGGAAACCAGTGCCGAAAGACGCTCTGCACCAGATAAGTGGAGTACGCGCCGATCATCAACAGCTCGCCGTGCGCCATGTTGATGATGCCCATCAACCCGAAGGTGATGGCGAGGCCGAGCGCCGCGAGCAGCAGGATGCTGGCGAGGCTGATTCCGTAGAAGGCGTTGCCGAGATATTCGGCGCGGGTGACCCGCGCGTTGACCGCCTTCAGCGAAGCCGCCGCGGCGCGGCGAACGTTGGTGTCGGGCTCGGCGTACTGGCCCTTGGCGTCCGGCTCCGCAAGCGCGGCGAGCAACGGGCGCACCGAGGCGTTCGGGCTATCCGCGAGTCGCTCTGCGGCGACCTTGCGGACCGCGGCATCGGGACTCTTCAGTTGGAGGACCGAGGCGGTGAGCACCAGCGAGTCGAGGGTCTGTCCGTCCTTCTCGTCGACGAGCGCGCGCTGGATCAGCGGCAGCTGCTCGACGTCTGCCGCCTGTTCGAGCGCCTTGGCGCCGGCCCGTCGCACGGAGACATCGGGCGACAGCAGCTGCAGTCCGGAGTCGGCTGCATCGAGCGCGCCGCGCAAGCGGTTGTTGATGGTGATGTTGTCCGCGCCTTCGGGCAGTGTGAGCTTTTCACCGGTGATGGGGTCGACCGCGTTGCTCTCTGCATCCGCGACCAGCACGCGACCTTCCGAAGTCACGTAGACGGTCTCGTCGCGCAAGGCCTTCAGCATCGCGATGGAATCGGGCGTGGCGAGCGTGCCGAGCTTGGCGATCGCCGCGACCTTCATGTCGGAATCATCGCTGGCCAGCAGCTTGACGAGCGATGCGTCGAGGGCGGCTTGGGCGGGGGGGAGCATGAGGAGCGAGACGGTCAGCAAGAGACACTGACCGACCCGAACAAAGAAACTTCCTCCCCCCTTGGGGGAGGGTTGGAGCGGAGGTGAGCGAAGCGAGCGACAGTCGCTCGCCTTGCGGCGAGCCCCCATCCCAACCTTCCCCCAGAGGGGGAAG
>JANXTA010000095.1 GCA_025356395.1 Betaproteobacteria bacterium | reverse complement strand
CGAAGGCGGTGAACGGCTGACTGCGGAGGAGCTCATGCACAACTGCGTGTTCCTGCTCAACGCGGGCCACGAGACCACCACCAACCTGATCGGCAACGGACTGGTCGCGCTGAGCGAATGGCCCGATCAACGCGCGCGCCTGCTGGCCGAGCCCGCGCTGATCAACCAGGCGATCGAGGAGTTCCTGCGCTTCGAGAGTTCGAACCAGCTCGGCAACCGCATCACGACGGAGGCCGTCGAGATCGGCAGCGTGACGCTGGCAGCTCGCACGCCGGTGCACTTGTGCATCGGCGCGGCCAATCGCGATCCCGCGCAGTTCCCGGACCCGGATCGGCTCGACGTGGGCCGCTCCCCGAACCGGCACCTGGCCTTCGGCTCCGGCCCGCACCAGTGCGTCGGCCTCGCGCTCGCCAGGCTCGAAGGTCGCGTGGCGGTGTCGCGCTTCCTCGAACGGTTCCCCGGCTATCATCTCGAAGGTGCGCCCGTTCGCGGCGGCCGGGCGCGCTTCAGGGGCTTCCTGCACGTCCCGGCGCGCATGCGCTGAACGCGCGTCGCCTGCCACGCCGATCGCTGGTCCGGGAGGCGCTCCATGCTTGCAGCCACTTCAACATCGACGGCGCGATTCGCCCATCTTCTCCTGCGCGTCGCCCTGTGCATCGCGCCTGTGCTGCACGCTGAACGGGCTCTCGCGTGGGGCGACGAAGGTCATGAGATCGTCGCCACCATCGCCGAGCACTTCCTCGATCCCGTCGCGCGTCACAAGGCCTTCGCGATCCTCGCCGCCGATCCATCGACGCTGACCGCGCACGACTTCGTGGCCGAAGCCACGTGGGCCGATCGCTATCGGGACTCGGACCGCAACGGCACGAAGGTGCATTACCTCCAGACCCGCCAGTGGCACTTCGTCGACATCGAGATCACGCTCGCGGACCTCGACGCCGCGTGCTTCCAGCATCCGGCCATTCCGACAGGCACCGCCGTTTCGGCCGGACCGGCCGCCGATTGCGCGGTCGACAAGATCGATCAGTTCACGGCCGAGCTGACCGCACCCGGCACCTCGGCCGCCGAGCGCGTGCTGGCCCTGAAGTTCATCCTGCATTTCGTCGGCGACATCCATCAGCCGCTGCATGCAAGCGATGACCACGATGCCGGCGGCAATGCGAAGCAAGTCAGTGCCGCGGGACTCGGCTCGGGATCGCTGCACGCGTTCTGGGATACCCAGTTCGTGAAGTCGCTGGGGACCGATCCGGCCACCGTCGCGACGATGCTGATCGCGAAGATGACTCCTGCGCAGATCGCGCAGTGGAGTGGCGGCAAGACCACCGACTGGGCGACGGAATCCTTCGGCGTGTCGAAGGCGCAGATCTACGCGAAGCTGCCGAAGCCACAGTCGAATGGCAGCTACCTGCTGCCGCCGACCCTGGTCGCCAGCTCCGAGCAGATCGTCGCGCAGCAGTTGTCGAAGGCAGGTGTCCGACTGGCCACGATCCTCAACCGCGCGCTCGCCACACCCTGACGTTGGTGGATCCGCTGCAAGATCGATGATGCATGTAGGACATCATCTGAATTGACCCGAACGCGCGAACACGCCATGCAGCCGCGCGTTCACAGGCGTGCTTCCGCGATCCCGGCGGACCCACGGCGAAGTCGATGAGTACGTTTCGAGACGATGGCGGCCCGACCGTCACGCGGCGCGGTTTCCTGCAGACGGCCGTGGCGGTCGCCGGCGTCGCCACCGCACCGCTTGCCCAGGGACAAACCGCGACGAGTGCGACTGCAACGACCGTCGCGTCGGCCGCGGTCCGATCGGTCAGCCTGCATGTCAATGGTCAGACCCTGACGATCCAGGTCGAGCCTCGCGTCACCCTGCTCGACGCGTTGCGCGAGGTCATCGGCCTGAGCGGGACCAAGAAGGGTTGCGACCGTGGCCAGTGCGGCCTTGATCGAATACGACGCCTTCCAGTGCGGCTTCTGCACGCCGGGCCAGCTCTGTTCGGCGACCGCAGTCCTGAAGGACGGCCGCGTCAGCGCCGCGACGCCGGACGTGCGCGCCGCGAAGATGGCCTTCAGCGACGAACGCGCGACCGACGTCGCCTCCGCGATCCGATCGGGCCAGCAACCAGACGCCCGCTACATCGGCGGCGGTACCAATCTGCTCGACCTGATGAAGGGCGGCATCGAGAAACCGCTGCTGCTGATCGACATCACGCAGTTGCCGCTCGCGTCCGTCGACGAATCGCCCGACGGCGGCGTCGTCATCGGGGCGCTGGTCAGCAACAGCGACCTGGCCGATCACCCGGCGATCCGCACCCGCTATCCGCTGCTTAGCGAAGCGCTCGTCGCCGGCGTATCGGGCCAGTTGCGCAACATGGCCACTGTCGGCGGCAACCTGCTGCAGCGGACCCGCTGCGACTACTTCGTGGATCCGGCCTTCACGATGTGCAACAAGCACGTGCCGGGTCCGGGCTGCGGCGCGCTCGAAGGACACAACCGCATCCACGCCATCCAAGGCGCGAGCGACACCTGCGTCGCCACCAACCCGTCGGACATGAACGTCGCGCTCGCGGCGCTAGATGCGACGGTGCGCGTCGGCGGTCGAGATCGTCGACGGCTCGGTCGTCGATGCACGGGTCGCGCTCGGCGGGGTGGCGCACAAGCCCTGGCGTGCTCGCGAGGTCGAGGCCGCGTTGATCGGCAAGCCGTTCACAGCCGACGGCGTCGCGAGCGCCGCGACGCTGCTGACCCGCGACGCGCGACCGCGCAAGGAGAATCGCTTCAAGGTCACGCTGGCTCGGAAGGCGGTCGTCCGCGCATTGACCACGGCAGCAGCACGCGCCTGAATCCGACGAGAGACATCGACATGGCCACGCTCCCCGATCCCAACGCCGTCATCGGCAAGCCCATCGACCGCCGTGATCGTCGCACGAAGGTGATGGGCACCGCGCTGTACGCTGCCGACCATCCGATCCGTAGCGTACTGCACGCGGTGATGGTCACCAGCACCATCGCGTCCGGCCGCATCACGCGACTGGACGCAGGCCATCAGCGGCGACCAGCGCGTGGTCGCCACAGCGCTCGGCATCGACCTGAAGAAGGTGCGCGTCGTGTGTCCGTTCGTCGGTGGCAGCTTCGGCTGCAAAGGCTCGACCTGGTCGCACGTCGTGCTGGCCGCGATGGCGGCTCGCACACCTCGACCTTCGAGGACTTCGTCGAGCCGGCAGCGCTGGCGACCCGCACCCTCTACACGAGCGATGCGCGGGCGACCTCGCACAAGCTGGTCAAGCTCAACGTCGGCAGCCCGACGTTCCAGCGTGCACCGGGTGAAGGGCCCGGAACCTTCGCGCTCGAATCGGCGATCGACGAGATGGCCGAACGGGCGCGCATCGACCCGCTCGAGATGCGCATCCGCAATCACACCGACCAGAGTCCCGAGGGATAGCCGTGGTCGAGCAAGTCGCTGCTCGCCTGCAACAGAACGGGTGCCGAACGCTTCGGCTGGTCGCGACGCAGCGAGAAGGCCGGCAGCCAGCGCGACGGTCACGAATGGGTCGGCTACGGCATGGGCACGGCGACCTATCCGACCAATCGATCAAAGGCCGCCGCCAGCGTGACGGTCGGCCACGACGGCATCGCGATCGTGCAGTCGGGCACGCAGGATCTCGGCACCGGCACCTGGACCGTGATGGCCCAGGTCGCGGCCGACGCGCTCGGCTTCCCGCTCGACAAGGTCCGCTTCGAGTTCGGCGACTCGCGCTATCCACCCGCACCGGGCTCGGGGGGTTCGCAGAGTGCGGCCAGCGTCTCGCCGGCCGTGCAGGCGGCCTGTCTCGAAGCTCGCGGTCAACTGATGCTGCTGCCTACGAAAGATTGTGCGTCGCCACTGGTCGACGTCGAGGTGGCCGACATGACGATCGAAAACGGCTGGTTACGCTCGATCGCCGCTCCATCGAAGCGTGAGTCGGTCGCCGCCGTGATGCGCAGAAGCGCGACGCCGGTTCAGGTCGAGGCGGCGTCGGAGCCCGGCGACGAGAAGCAGAAGTTCGCGATGCACGCCTTCGGCGCGGTCTTCGCCGAAGTCCGTGTTGATGCCGATCTCGGTCGCATCCGCGTGCCACGGGTCGTCGGCGTCTACGGGGTCGGTAACCGCCTCAACGCGAAGACCGCGCACAGCCAGTTGATGGGCGGCATCGTCTGGGGCCTCGGCATGGCGTTGTTCGAGGAGAGCGTGCTGGATGTGCGCAACGGCCGCTTCGTCAACGTCAGACTGGCCGAATATCGCGTGCCGGTGAACGCCGACATCGGCAGCATCGACGTGTCGTTCGTGGATGAATCAAATCCCCACGTGAACCCGCTCGGCGTCAAGGGCATTGGTGAGATAGGCATCACCGGCGTGGTCGCCGCCGTGGCGAATGCGATCTACAACGCGACAGGGAAGCGGGTGCGCGACCTGCCGATCCCGCTCGACAAGGTCATGGCCGGCTGAGGACGTTCAGTCGGGAAGCTGATCCGCGAAGCCGAAGTCCGAATCGTTCGAGCCGTGTTGCGGCTCGGGCTTCTTGCGGTGTGGGGGGACGGGCCGGGGAATCTGCGCGAGATAGGTCTTCGCGCTCGCGTATTCGGAACCCATGCGAACTTCGGCGTCCTGCGTGCGCGGTTGGGGGGCAATGTTGCTCATGGGCGGTCTCCAGACGGGCATCGATCGCGATCTGCGGCGCGATTCATCGTGATCGGAACCTAAACGAGGCTTTGATTTCACCGCTACAGGCGAAAGCCTGATTCTCGCGGCGCGTCCATAAGGACGCACCGCGAGCGTCGTGTGTTGTCCGACATCGCTATAGGCGATCGATCGCTCATGCGACTCCGTGCGCCCGACCAAACTACAGCGATGGACGGTGCACGGTTAGCCCCATCCGCCACTTCCAGGAGTCACACCATGAGCAGCAGCACTCTCGACTTGACCGGCGAAGAAGAACCGGTGACTGGCATCGGCCACGGTACACGGGCACTGGGCCCGAGCGACAGCTCCGACACCGGTAGCGATGTCGTCGGCGGTCCCGGCATGGATGAAGGTCTCTCGGACGAGCAGACAAGACGCATGCCGCTGTCGAGCGCGCAGGGCAGCGGTCGCGACCTCGGTGACGCGGACCTCGATTCCGACAGCGATCGCAACGGGACCGGTGAACGCGGCTCGGCCGGCCTCGACACGATGTCGATCGACCAGCAGACGACGTTGCGGCCCGGCATCGAATCGGCCGCTGACGAGCTCGACGATCCGGATGCGCTGAGCGAAAAAGACAGGGACGAGGATGCCGAGACCGAACGTAAGGAAGGCAGTTCCAACGTCTCCGACGGAGCGACCTGAAGCAGCGCTCGAGAAGTCGCCGCAAGCCGTTCAAGGATGAGAAATTCCTTGACAGGCTTGCGCGCGTCGCGCGGTTCAACTGGATCACCTTGCGAGCCGGCAGCCGCCGACTTGATGGCCTCGAGACCTCAACGGAGATCCCATGCGCTTCATCATTCTCTGGCTATTGGGTGTGCCCGTCGGCGTGCTGATCCTGCTGAAGATCTTCGGTGTCTTCTGACGCTCAGTCGAACGCCGAACGCTCGAGGACGATGCGATCGAGCGGATCGGCGCCCTTGCTGAGGCGCTCGGCGACGGCATGGATGCGCTTGAGATGGGCGTTGTAGGTATTGATCACGGCTGTCTCGCCGAGGCCCTTCTCGTCGGCCATGAATTCGAGCGCTTCGCGCGTCAGCAGGAAATGATGCTCGTGCCCGTGGAATTCGTGACCGAAGTTCAGCGCGCCTTCTTCTACCTTGTGTTTCATCGAGACCTCGTGGGGTGAACCTGCAATGAGGGCGTGATGATGCGCCTCAACGTGCGGGCAGGACGGTTCCGCGGCACTCGCCGAACCCGATCCGTCGTGCGCCGGCTTTCTCGCACCATGCCTTGAACACGACCGTGTCGCCGTCCTCGAGGAAGGTTCGCGTCTCGCCGTTGCTCAGCGTGAACGGCTTCTTGCCGCCTTCGACCAGTTCGATCAGCGCACCGGCCTCGTCCGAGGTCGGTCCCGACGCGGTACCGCTGCCGAACAGATCGCCCGGCATCAGCCGGCATCCGTTGACCGTGTGATGCGCGACCATCTGCCCGACGGTCCAATACGAATGCCGAAAACTCGTGCGGGTCAGCTTCATCGCGGCCAGGGACTTCACCGTCGACAGGCTCGCTTCGAGCTGCACATCGAAGGCCCCCTCCGCCCACACCGACGGTGCATCGAGATAGGGCAAGGGCTGCGGGTCGCTGTCGGGTCGCTGCCAGCTCGTGCGGAACGGCGCCAGCGCCTCGGTGGTCACGATCCACGGCGAGATGGTGGAGGCGAAGTTCTTCGCGAGGAAGGGTCCGAGCGGCTGGTACTCCCAGGCCTGGATATCGCGGGCCGACCAGTCGTTGAGAAGGCACAGGCCGAAGACGTGATCTTCGGCCTCGGCGATCGGAATCGGCGCGTCGTTGCCGGCGCCGATGAAGATGCCGACCTCGAACTCGTAGTCGAGTCGCTCGCTGGGCCCGAAGATCGGCTCCGTCGCACCCGGCGGCAGAGTCTGCCCCACCGGTCGATGGAACCTCTCGCCGCTCACGCCGATGGTCGACGAACGCCCGTGATAACCGATCGGCACCCACTTGTAGTTGGGCATCAGCGGCGCGTCGGGACGGAACAGCTTGCCGATGTTGGTCGCGTGATAGACCGACGCGTAGAAGTCGGTGTAGTCCCCGATCCGCGCCGGCAGCGCCATCTCCACGTCAGCCTGCGCGACGACGCAGGCCTCGAGCGCGGATGCTTCTGCGGAGCCATTGCGCAAGGCACGCGACAGCGCGAGGCGCAGGGCCGACCACGTCGACTTGCCTCTGCCCATCAGCCCGTTGAGCGTCGTGGCAGCCGGATCGTCGAGTGCCGCGGCAACGGCTTGCGCCAGGGCCGTCGAGGTCTTCGTCGCGGCCGCGAGATCGAGCACGCCATCGCCGATCGCGACGCCGATGCGGAAGGCGTCCATCGCCTCGCGCCTGCGAAATACGCCGAAGGGCAGGTTCTGGATCGGGAAGTCAGTGTCGGGCGCGTTGGCCGAGGCGACCCAGCTCTGCAGCGCGGGATCGTGGGTTTCGTTGAGCGTCGTCATCGTGGTGCCTTGAAGTTGTTCCCGAGCCCCTGCCAGCATTCGAAGTACTCGGCCTGCAACTGCGAGGTCTCGAGTGCGAAGCGGGTCGGATGCAGGATCGCCGGCGTCTCGAACATGAACGCCATCGTGTCCTTGATGTAGTCGGGCTTGCTCGTGTCCGACTGCGACGCCTTCTCGAAGGTCCCGGCATCGGGCCCGTGACCCGACATGCAGTTGTGCAGCGATGCGCCGCCGGGCACGAAGCCTTCGGCCTTCGCGTCGTAGGCGCCGTGGATCAGCCCCATGAACTCGCTCGCGAAATTGCGGTGGAACCAGGGCGGCCTGAATGTGTCCTGCGCCGTCAGCACGCGCGGTGGGAAGATCACGAAGTCGAGCGAGTCGACGCCCGGCAGGGCCGATGACGACTGCAGCACGAGGAAAATCGACGGGTCCGGGTGATCGAAGCTCACCGAGCCAATGGTGTTGAAGCGTCGCAGGTCGTACTTGTAGGGCGCGTAGTTGCCGTGCCACGCGACGACATCGAGCGGAGAGTGATCGATCTCGGCGGACCAGAGCCGGCCACCGAACTTGGCGACCAGTTCGAACGAGCCTTCGATGTCCTCGTAGCGTGCGTGCGGCGTCAGGAAATCCCGTGGATTGGCGAGGCCGTTCGAGCCGATCACACCGAGGTCGGGGAGTCGCAGCAGTTCCCGGTAGTTCTCGCAGACGTAGCCGCGCGCTTCGTCCGACAACAGCTCGACGCGGAAGCGACAACCGCGCGGGATCACGACGATCTCCTGCGGCTCGACGTCGAGCGTGCCGAGTTCGGTCGCAATCCGCAGCGCGCCTTCCTGCGGCACGAGCAGCAACTCGCCGTCGGCGTCGTAGAAGAAGCGCCCTTCCATCGATCGGTTGGCGACGTAGAGATGGATGCCGCAGCCGTCGTTGCCGGCGATCGTCGTCAGGCCCTGCACGAAGTCGGTGGGCGTCGTCGGCATCGGCAACGGGTTCCAGCGCAACTGGTTGGGCGGCGTGGCGACCTCGTCGAACTTCGTGCGGATCAGGCCCATGTCGATCTCGACGAAGGGCCGATGCACCGCGGCCGGCCGGATGCGATAGAGCCAGGAGCGCCGGTTGTGGCTGCGCGGCGCGGTGAAGGCGGTGCCGGAGAACTGTTCGGCATACAGGCCGTGCGCGACGCGTTGCGGCGAGTTGCGACCGACAGGCAACGTACCCGGCACCGCCTCGGTCGCGAACTCGTTGCCGAAGCCCGACTGGTAGGTCAGCGCCAACGTGATCGATGAAGGATGAAGGATGGTCGCGGTCATGAATGCTCCATTCGAGGTTCTGCCGATCCATCGCGCGCGCGCCGCATCGCTTCGCGCAGCACGTCCGCGTCGCCGATGTGGTTCGCGAGCAGCAGGATCAGCTTGCAGTTGACGCGTTCGCTCTCTTCGCGTGTCAGGTCGCGATGCATGTCGATGAGCGACTCGTAGAAGTCATCGGGTCGCGCCAGGTTGGGCTCGATGTTCAGGAAAGTCTGCATCGCTCAGTCATTGCAGGTGGCTCGCGCGAGTGCGGCACGGACATCGTCCGCATCCCACGAGCGCCAGCGTGCACAGACATGCTGGTCGGGACGGATCAGATAAGCCGTGCCCGGGGCCGCATCGTAGCGGGTCGCGACACGACCTTCGCGATCATGCACCAGGGTCGTCGCGGCGGTCGACGACACGGCGCCGGCGGGCAGCACGACGACGAAGCGCAGGGGAACGATGGCGTCGCGCAGGTCCTCGAGCGAGGAATTCCCGAAGCACAGCAGCGTGAAGTCCTCGCGCAACTGATCGAGCAGCCACGCAGGCTGGCCATCGACGGTGACCGGCGCATCGACGCAGGTCGCACCCGGCACCAGGGCGCCCTCGAAGGCGTCGCGGTCGAGCGTGTTGAGCGACGACGATGCCAGCGTTGAAGGCACCGACAGGCGTCCGCTGTTGACCAGCTTGCGCGCGAAGGGATGGTCCCTCGCGAGCTCGAGCACCGCGTCGCGGAAGGTCTTCGAGATCTCGCTCTTCGGCGTGATGAAGTCGGTCGAGCGCGTCGAGTTGAGGATGTTCTCGTCGGCCGCGGCGACGCGCTCCTCGTCGTAGCTGTCGAGCAGCCGGTCGGGCGCCCGGCCCTGCAGGACCAGCCGCATCTTCCACGCGAGGTTGTCGGCGTCCTGCACACCCGAGTTGGCGCCGCGCGCACCGAACGGCGACACGCCGTGCGCCGCATCGCCGGCGAACAGCACGCGGCCGTGGCGGAAGCGCTCCATCCGCTGGCACGAGAAGGTGTAGACGCTCATCCACTCGAAGGTGAACTCGGCGTCCGCGCCGTCGTCCTGCGCGAGGAGCGCTCTCACCCGCGCGGCCACCCGCCCGGGTTCACGCTCCACCACCGGATCCGCGTCCCAGCCGAGCTGGAAGTCGATGCGCCACACGTCGTCGGGCTGCTGGTGCAGCAACACCGACTGGCCGCGATGGAAGGGCGGGTCGAACCAGAACCAGCGCTCGGCCGCGAAGCGAGCCGAGGCCTCCGGCGTCATCTTCACGTCGGCGATCAGGAAGCGATCGCGAAACGAATGGCCTTTGCTCTTCAGACCGAGCATGTCGCGCATCGGCGAGCGCGATCCGTCGCAGGCGATGACGTAGTCGCACGCCAGCCGGTACGGGCCGTCGGGCGTCTCGACCGTCAGCGTCGCGTGGGTCGCATCCTGTTCGAGGGCCACCACGCGGTTCTTCCAGCGCAGCTCGATGTCTTGCTCGGCCGCGGCCGTCTCGAACAGGAAGCCCTCGACGTAGTACTGCTGCAGGTTGATGAACGCGGGCCGTCGATGGCCAGGCTCGTCGAGCAGGTCGAAGCGATAGACCAGGTCGTCCCGGAAGTGGACCTTGCCGACGTTCCACGACACGCCCTTGTCGACCATGCGGTCGCCGCAGTCGAGGCGGTCCCAGATCTCGAGGGTGCGCTTGGCGAAGCAGATCGCGCGCGAGCCCGTCGACAGCGTGTCGTCGTCGTCGAGCACGATCACGCGGATGCCCTGACGGGCGAGGTCGATGGCGCAGGTCAGACCCACCGGACCGGCACCGACGATCACGACCGGATGGCGCACCGGCGTGGCGTTCCGCTGGTCCGATGAAGAACGGTAGGCGAAGGTCAGGCTTTGGTAGTCGAGCGGCATGCGGTCGCAGCGACTCAGCCTTCGAGCGCTTCCCACATCGCCTGGTCACGTTCGGCCGTCCACACGCGCGGATCGGGATACCGGGTCGCGAGGTCGTAGGCGCGCGTCACGTCGAAAGGCATGCAGTGGTCGAAGATCACCCAGTGGCCGTACTTCGGCTTGAGCTTCGCGTAGGTCTCCTTGTAGGTCGCGCCGAGATCCTTGCCGCTCTGCGCCGCGGTCTTGACGGCCGCGTACAGCTCGGAGACGAAGGCCCGCGTACCGGCCAGTCCCTCGGCCACTTCGGCCGGCGTCTTCAACGCCGCACCGCGGCCCGGAACCAGCGCCGACGGCTTCAGCGCGGCGACCGCATCGAGCGTCGTCGGCCAGTCCTCGAAGTAGCTGTCGCCCGCGTACGGCGTCGCGCCGAACTCGACGAGGTCGCCCGACAGCAGCGTCTTCTCCTCGGGCAGCCACACCACCGTGTCGCCCTTGGTATGGCCGCGGCCGAGCTGCATCAGCTTGACCTCGAGCTTGCCCATCCACAGCGTCATCTCGCCCTTGAAGGTCATCGTCGGCCAGGTCAGTCCGGGCACGCTCTCGACCGACTGGAACAGACGCGGGAAGCGCCCGATCTCGCTGGCCATGTCGGCCTCGCCGCGCTCGACGATCAGGTCGTAGGTGTCCTGGCTCGCGATCACTTCGGACGCGTGATAGGCCGAGGCGCCGAGCACGCGCACCGCGTGATAGTGGGTCAGCACGACGTACTTGATCGGCTTGTCGGTGACGGTGCGGATGCGCCGGATGACGTCGGCCGCCATGACCGGCGTGGCCTGCGTGTCGGCGACCAGGACGGCGTCGTCGCCAATCACGATGCCGGTGTTCGGGTCGCCCTCGGCGGTGTAAGCCCAGGCGTGTTCCGAGAGTTGCTCGAACGTGACCTTCTTTTCTTCGAGGTCCGCCTGCGAGGCAAATGTCTTCTGCGTGTGCATCGTCGTCTCCATGGGTCGACGTGATCGCCCCGAGTCGCACATCCTATGCAATGATTGGCGTAAGGTCAACGCGTTGCCCAATAGGCAATTTCCTAACATGCATCACCCAGCATCGCATTCCGGCGAACGATGACCAAGCTGCAGCGCGGCATCCAGTCCATCGAGGTCGGCGGCCAGCTGCTGCTCGCCCTCGCCGCCGCGGGCCGCGCGATGGCGCTCGGCGAGCTGGCGCGGGAAGGCGGCATGGACGCGTCGAAGGCGCATCGCTACCTGGTCAGCTTCGGCAAGCTCGGGCTGGTGCGCCAGGATCCGCGCACGGGCACCTACGATCTCGGCCCGCTGGCGGCACAACTCGGACTCGCCGCGCTGCAACGCCTCGACCCTTTGCGCGAGGCGACGCGCGCCGCGGAGACACTGGTCGCACAGATCGGTCACACAGTCGCGATCGCCGCCCACGGCCATCTCGGGCCCACGGTAGTCCGCATCGAGGAGTCGGCCCATGCGCTACACGTCAACATGCGCACCGGCACCGTGATGTCGCTGCTCAACACGGCGACCGGCCTGGTCTTTGCGGCATATCTGCCACAGGCCGTCGTCGCGCACATGCTCGAGCAGGAAGCCATCCGGCTCTACGGCAGCGATCCTCGTACGCGCCCTTCCGAAGCGGCGATCAAGCGCACGCTCGACGAAGTGCGACGCCATGGCCTCGCACGGGCAGTCGGCAAGCCGATCCCCGGGATCAACGCCTTGAGCGCCCCGGTCTTCGACTTCGACAAGAAGATCGTGCTGGCCATCACGGCCCTCGGTCCTTCGGGGACCTTCGACGCCGCGTGGGACGGCGAGATCGCCATCGCGATACGGCACTGCGCCGAGGCGTTGTCGCGACAACTGGGCGGCGATCCGCCTGCCGTCAGCGTCCCTTGACGTGCGAAGGTTGCGGGATCAGCGGCAAGGGCGCCGGCCCCTTGCGCGACGCGAGACCCATCGTGCCCATCAGGCGCTGATGCGCGAGATCGAACTCTTCCAGCAGGGGCTGAATCGCTTCCGCGCTCGGATCGCCCTTGCACAGCGCCTCGGCCGCACGCAGTACGCGCAGCCGCACGGCACCGTGCCCACGGATCGCAAATCGCAACAAGTCATAGGCATCGGCCACACCGCGTCTCCTCGTGTTTCGATGAGGAAGCTACGGCACCACGCGACGCGCAGTTTCAACGCCCGACGCGTCTCATCGCCCGTCCTACACCGACCGCAACGTTGACGAACCCATTCAAGGTCGAGGCTTGCGGCGCTTGTCGAGATCCGCGATCAGGGCGCGTGCCTCGTCGCCCTCCGGGATCGGCCGGCCGCTGTCGCGCCACTCGACGGCGCTCTTGAAACCCTCGACCTCGGCGTGGCGCCGGAACCAGAGGCCATCGGGGCTGTGCCGCGTGATGCCGTCGAACACGTTGGCGAACATCTGCGTCTGCTCGAGGCCCATCGACATCAATGCCTGGTTGATTACCAGCTTGTGCATCATCAGTTGCGAACGCGGCACGCCCGCGATGCGCTTCGCGAGCTTGAAGGTCGCGTCCTCCAGTTCGCTTTCGGGGACCGCGAGATTGGCGAGGCCCCATGCGGCCGCCTGCTTTCCGTCGATCAGGTCGCCGGTGAACATCATCTGCTTCGCGCGCGCCGCACCGAGTCGATAGGTCCACATCGCGGTCGTCGGACAGCCCCACACGCGGGTCGGCATGTAGCCGATCTTCGCGTCGTCGGCCATCACGAGCAGGTCGCAGCACAGCGCGATGTCGCTGCCGCCCGCGATCGAATAACCGTGCACCTTCGCGATGGTCGGCTTCTGCGAGCGGAACAGCGACATGATCCCCTGGGTGCTGCGCATCATCGCCGCGTAGTCGACCATCGGGTCCCACGGTTGCTGCTCCTGGCGATTGGGATGGTCGCTGCCGTCGGCCGGGCTGTCCTCGGCGTACTCCTGCATGTCGAAGCCCGCACAGAACGCGCGCCCTTCACCCTGCACGATGACGACGTGGACTTCGTCGTCGCGTTCGGCCCATTGGATCGCCATCGCGATCTCGTCGGGCATCACGCTGTTGATCGCGTTGAGCTTCTCGGGTCGGCTCAAGGTCAGCCTCGCGATCCGCGGTTCGCTAGCGTCCTTGTCGATCCTGAGGGTGCTGAATAGAGGCATGTCGTCTTCCCGTCGTCGTTGTTTGCCGTTGCAAAGTCTTACGATATCGCAAGGATGCGATTCGCTGGTCGAGCTTCGCGGCCGACAGCGATCGCCAGCACGCGTCCGCCCGCATCCAGATAGACCGTGGTCGGCAAACCCCTCAGATCGATCGCACGTGCCACCTGCGACGCGCTGTCGAGCGCGATGTGCTTCAGGCTCAGGTGCTGGTCGGACAGGTAACGCGTCACCTGCTCCGCCGGCTCGCCCTGATTGACGAACACGAAGTCGATGTCGGGATGAGTGGCTTCCGCATCCGCGAGCAACGGCATCTCGCGCTGACAAGGACCGCACCACGTGGCCCACAGGTTGACGACGGTCATGCGGCCCTCGTGGGCCTGCAGGGTCGTCGGCGTGCCGTCGAGATGCGTCATCAGCAGGTCGCGCAGCGCGAGACGCCGGTCGTCGTCCGACATCGCATGAAGCGCGACCGTGCCGCCGACGAAAGCCATCATGCTGATCGCCAGCGCGAGATGCACGGCACGCGCCGAACGCACTTGGCGAGGCCGCGCCGCGAGCGCATACAGCCAGCCCAGCGACAGGCCGACCGGCAGGTTCCAGCCACCGTCGCGGAGGTCGACGATGTCGGGCGGATGGGCCAGGTACGCACCGGACCATTCGATGACGCAAGCCGCGCGCGCCGCGACCAGCGTGACGATGAACGCGCGGGTCAGCAGCTTCGCGACGCCGGGGTCGTCGTCGCGGTTGAGCCGACTGCCGGTCCACCAGCCGAGGGCCCACGACACGAGGACCAGCAGCGTCGGTGTGGCGAGCACGAAGGGACCGAACGAGATCGCGTCGCTCAACGCGCGATAGTGCCCCGGTTCACTGCTTGAGGACGTACTCCGCCAGCGCCTTGCCCTCGTCCGCGCTCAGGTTTGCGAAGGCCGGCATCGGCAGGTTGCCCCACTTGCCGCTGCCGCCCTGCCGGATGTTGGTCGCGACCTGGGCGAGCGCCTGCGGATCAGCCTTGTACTTCGCCGCGACGTCGTGATACGCCGGGCCGAATACCTTCTTGTCGATGGCGTGGCACGCGAGACACCCATTCGCCGTCAGCAATGCCTGGACGTCGATGGCCTTCGGAGCATCGACGGCATCGACCTCGGCGGGCTTGAGCGCCCGGTCCGCGTCGGTGACCGACTTGGCGTCGCCGTAGGTGGAAGCCAGATAGATGCCGAGCAGCTTCACGTCCTCGTCGCTGATCGGTGCGCCGTAGGCGTGCTGCATCTTCGCCATCTCGGCCGTCCATTGCGCCTTCGTCATGCCGGGCGGCTGGTAGTCGACATAGTCCGCCGAGTGACAGATGCCGCACTTCTGCTGCGCAACCGCGTAGCCAGCCAGCGGTGAACTCTTCAACTTCGCAGTCTCGTCGGGCAGCTTGATATCGGCCGGCGCGGCGAAGGCCAGGGTCGAGACGACCGTCGCGAACAGCATGGCGATGCGCTTCATGGTCGGCCTCACGCGATCGTCACGGTGGTGGACTCGACCACATGCCGGCGATAGCCCGCCGGATTCCAGTCGGCGGTCATCGGCTGCGTCTCGCCCGCGTTGCTGGTGGCCCTGACCATCAGCGTGGCCTGCCCCTTCAGCAGGAACGTGACCGGCATGCGCCATTCGCGAAACGAGAAGCGGCCGAGGTCCTTGCCGAGCGCTGCATCCAGCCATTGCCGCCCACCGTCGATCGAGACCTCGACGTTGCGGATGCCGCTGCCGCCATCGAACGCGATGCCCTTCAGTTCGGCGCGGCGTCGCAAAGTGCCGCCGTCGACCACGCTGGTGATGAAGCTGCGGGTCGGCAGCGTCGAGATCGGACGGGTCTTGGCCGCGGCGCTCCACGGCGCGACGCACTGGCAGTCGTTGTCGGGCACGCGATATCCCGTCGTCATGAAGAACGCGTCGTGGCCGTCGAAGACGTGGTCGATGACCTCGATCTCTGACAGGTGCTTGACCCAGTAGGTGCCGAAGTAACCCGGCACGATCAGCTTGACCGGATGTCCGTTGAGCAGCGGCAAGTCCTTGCCGTTCATCTGCCACGCGAGCAGCGGCTCGCCGTTCAAAGCGTGATCGATGTCAAGTGCCTTGCGGAAGTCCGGCGTGCTCGGCAGCACCGGCTTGTCGAGGCCGTTGAAAGTCACCTGCTTCGCACCGGTACCGACTCCGGCCTTCTCGAGCACCGCCTTGAGCGGCACGCCGACCCAGCGCGCGTTGCCCATCGCGCCATTGCTCAGCTGCGCGCCGAAGACGCGCGGCGAGAAGAAGCCGCGGCTGTTGCCCGAGCACTGGTTCACGGCGACCACCTCGACCGGTGGCGCGAGGGCCTTCAGATCGGACAACGACAGCGACAACGGTCGGTCGACCAATCCCTTGATCTCCAGCCGATAGGTCGCGAGGTCGACGGCTAGCGGAATGCTCGCGAGGTGATAGCGCACGAAGAACGCGTCGTTGGCCGTGATCGCGCCTTCGTTGAAGTATTCGAACGGTGTCTCCAGATGCGGCGGTCGCGTGTGCACCCGGATCATCAGACGCTTCTGCGGATAGTTCACCAGGGGACGCGGTCCGGCGGCGAAGGTCACGCCTTCATCGGTGTCGATGGCGGCCAGCGCGGCGAGCGGCGACGCCACCATCGCGAACAGCCCCGTTCCCTGCAGAAACCGGCGTCTGCTGCCGATCGCGTCGTTCATCTTCAGTCTCCTCGTGGTTGGCATCGCATCATGCAGGGCCGCGGCCATCGCGACAGCATGCTGAACGCTTTCGGACAAGCGGTCATTCCCCGCTGCGCGGAAACTTGTCTCAACGGGTCAGCGCAGCGACACCCAGGTTGATCGCGAGACCGCCCACGATCAGCCATGCGAACAGCACCGTTGCGAGAGCCAGCGGCTTGATGCCGGCCGTGCGGATCGCAGAGACGCGGGTCGTGAGACCGAGCGCAGCCATCGCCATCGCCAGCAGGAAGGTGTCGACCTCGGTCGCTCCGGCGACCAGAGGCTGCGGCAGGACGTGCAGGGAGTTGATGCCGGCCACGACCACGAAGACCAGCGCGAACCAGGGGACCACGATGCGTCCGGGATTCTGTGCGGTAGTGCTCATTTCGACGTCGGCTGCTTCGGGATGGCGCGAAAGCCAAGCCGACAGGATGACGAGGAACGGCGCCAGCATCATCACGCGGACCATCTTCGCGATGACGGCCGTGTCGGCTGCTTCCACCTGTTCGACCTGTCGCAGAAGGCCTACGGCATCTACACCGGTTCGACCATCCACGAGGTCGCGCAGGTCGTCGCGGCAGGGCGTGCCGTCGGCACCGAAGCCGCCGACACGGCCGTCATCGCGAAG
>JANXTA010000092.1 GCA_025356395.1 Betaproteobacteria bacterium | reverse complement strand
GCGTCATCAAGCGGCAGTTCGGCTTCGTCAAGGTTCGCTATCGCGGCGTGGCCAAGAACACGGCGCAATCGATCACACTGTTTGCGCTGTCGAATCTGTGGATGGTGCGTCATCGATTGATGCCAGCGGTGGGACCAGTCTGTCCGTAATTCAGAAACGAGCCGATCAATCGATCAATACCGCCTTGATTCGAGCAGTTCGTGGTCGCCAATTCAAGATTCCATCGATCGCTGACCATCGATTCAATGTCGCGACCTCAATGCTGACTTACGCAGACCATCCCTAAGTCCGCTCCTGGCCGACAGCAGACCATGACACGCCTATCAAGGCACGGTCTTCCCATATCGATCCAGGTACCTCAAACCAGGCGTGCCGATCTGTGAAAGCAGGACAGTCACGATGTCCGGCATGGTCTCTTCCATGCTCAACGGCGCATCCGGTCCACCGAGCTGGGTGCGGATGCAGCCTGGCGCCATCAGCAGAAGTGCACGCGTGTCTCTGGCGCGACGCGCTGCGTAGCTGCGCATGTACATGTTGAGAGCCGCTTTGGTGCCGCGATAGACCTCGTGGCCGCCCTTCTCGTTGTTGCCGACACTGCCTTGTCCGGACGACATGACTTCGATCAGGTCTCTTGCGGACACCCGGTCCTGCAGGGCTTCCACCACGCGCATCGGACTCAACGCATTCGTCACCATCACCCTCACGAACTCGTCGGTTCAGACCTCCTCGATCGTCTGGTCCTGATTCTGGTCGCCAGTCCCGGCACTGACGAAGAGGACGTCGAAGCAGCGATCCGCAAGTCGGCCGCGCAGTGCCTGGATCTGAAGCCGATCAATGATATCGAGAGACTCGATCGCAAGACGACCGGCGTGCTCCTCGACAAGCTCATGGAGCTGGGTTTGGCCATGACCACGCACGGTCCCCGTGACGTCCCAGCCTCGTCGCAGGAACTCGACGGCCACCCCATAGCCGAGACCGCGGGAGGCTCCGACAAGCAAGACGCTTCCGCTGGTCGAACTCTCATTGCGCACGATCTGTCCTCAAGTAGACGGTCGCCAAAGCACCCGGTAACGCCGGACTTTCGAACGCATGAAAAGTTACGCGACGCTCCATGCACTTCGTCGTCGCAAGGATCGCAAGGTACATCGACGACGGACACGTCCCGCCGAACCGAGCAGCGTGGTGAGACGCTGCGGTACATCGTCAGCGGCATCGCCGATCAGTGCCTTCTGCGGCATGGATAGACGACGTCTCGGCGCAATCAGCCTTGACCTGCTTGCTACACGCAATCGAGTGCTTTGCCCGCGACTGGTGCCAGAAGGTCCAGGGGCAATCGCCGCAGCGGCAATACCAAGGACGAAACATGAAAATTCATGGACTGCTTTTCTCCAGCCTGATCGGCGCGGTGGCCAGTGCGCGATCGATGACGCCGATGGCTTGCATCGCGGCCGCACGGCTGCTGGGCCGCCGCACGCCGGGACGACTGGTCCTGCTGGACCGCCCTCTGTTCAGGTTCGGCGCCTTGGCCATGGGCGTTGGTGAGCTGTTCGGCGACAAGATGAAATCCGCGCCCGATCGCACGGTCTTCCTGGGACTGCTGGAACGGGTCAGTAGCGCAGGCATCGCCGGCGCCGCTCTGGCGCCCCGCGGCAGCGAGCAGGCTGGCGCGGCGACGGCGACGGCGACGGCGGTGGCGACGGCAGTCCCTCTCGCCTATCTCACGCTGGCCGGCCGCGAGCGCGCCATCGCGCGCATCGGCCAGACGCGCAGCGGCCTGATCGAGGACGCGCTGATCGTGGCCGCCGGCGTGACGATCGTGGCGCTGGCGATCTTGCGGAAGATGGGCGGATAGCAACCGAATACTTCTACCGAGCCGCTCGCCACACGCCGCTTCAAAGGTTGTCATCTACTTTGCAATCGGAGACGCGGACGAGCGGTCGATGTGAGGCCTGCGTAGGGTTGGTCGATGCCTCGGTAGCGACATCGAGCATCACGTCACTCGGTGAAACGCAACGCAAGCTGGCTAACGCGAAGTGCAGAACGCCGCTCCATCGCGTCGGTCCGTCACTGACATAGAACCTTCGGTTTTTTTCGAGCACCGATCGCCCATGCCATTTCATCATTCCTAATCCCCATCGGCCGGCATTCTCGTGGTCATGTGTACCGCCGGCACGCTCGGTCTTTCCGTCTGCAGTTCCCTTTTTTAGTGAAGGTGCGGCCACGACGGCAGGCGTGACCGGTACGGCCATCGCCGGCAAGGAGACGCGCAATGCTTCGTCACGCAGACCTGCCGCCAGTCCGATGGGCAGTGGCGCTGGGCCGCGGCCGAACCGGCGGTCGCGCGCTGGGGCACGTTGCAATAGCGGCGCATGGCTCGTTCGGTGGTTCGTCAGCGATATTCACGCCGCATCGAATGCATGACCGTGAAGCAGTGATCCAGCGTCGAACTCTCGATGCCCCATCGGCCTGTTCGACTCACTTCGCCAGCCGATGTATCGCGCACAGCTTGTTGCCATCCGGGTCGCGCAGGTACGCGAGGTACAACGGACCGTAGGTCCCGTCACGCAACCCCGGCGGATCCTCCACGGCGGTGCCGCCGTGCGCCAGGCCGGCGCGATGCCAGGCTTCTGCTTCGTCGGGGCCCTCGACCGCGAAGCCGATCGTACCGCCGTTGGCGCTCGTCGCAGCGTTGCCGTCGATCGGCTTCGTGATCATCAGCACGCCGCCGCGGTGCAGGTAGACCAGTCGGCCCGCCGGATCGGTCTTGGCGGGTTTGCCGCCGATCGCGGAGAGCAGGGCATCGTAGAACTGCTTCGATCGTTCGACATCGTTGCTGCCGATCATGACGTGGCTGAACATCTTCGACTCCTCGGGTAGATGGTTGGATTGCGCGAATGATACGAGGGCGTGACCGCGCCGCGCCGCGCGAGCCATGGCAAGGCGCTGGAGTCCGCGATACCGCTACCCATCGTGCAAGATCACTTTGCCCCTTGTCGACTGACGGAGCTCGGGATTGAGGCGTCGAGCATGGTGATCAGATTGATGGTCGATACCTTCTACGGTGTCTTCGACGACGAGAGCCGGTCGCTGGTCGTGTACCGCGGTGTGACCATCGCCAAGACGGTCGACCACGGAAAGCTGAAAGCCCGGATCGTCTATTCGCAGGATGCGCCGATGAACGTGGCAGGCGAGTGAACGTGCCGATCTTCACGGCGGGTGAGGCGAGAGCGGGCCCACGCTGTTGATGGGCTCGTCTCCTCGGCGTCGTTGCCTCTCGAAGAAGTCCCAGATCAACGCGGGTCCGTCTGGTGCCATCGGTGACGGACCCAGCAGCCGCGGCCGGCGCCATGCCGCTTGCGGCATGCCATGCCCGCCACCCACGATGGTGACGAGCGCGACCTCGATGCCGGTGTTGCCGCGCCAGAGACGTTGTTCGACTTCGCCCTGGATCCGGCTGGCCTGCCCGGCTCCCGCAATCCTGTCGAGCTCTGCGAAGTAACGCCCCGACTCCAGTGACGAGATCACGTTGCCGGTCTTGTAGAAGAGACCGAGCAGATTCACTTCCCCTCCACCGTAAGGGACCAGAGTGTCCTTCGTGCCGTTCATCAACAGCACCGACGTGCCTGGTATCGGTCGACACTTGAAGTGGCCCGGCGCCGGCACGTTCGCGGAGACCGCGGCCACCGCTCGAAAACGCGATGGAGCTTCGAGGGCCAGACGCAGCACCATGAATCCGCCGGCCGAGACGCCGGTCGCGAACACGTGGTCGCGGCCTAGATCCCGTTCGGCCGCCAGTTGATCGACCAGCGCGAGAAGGAAGCCGACGTCGTCGGCCTCGCGCCCATTTGCGACGAAGTCACCGACGCGGCTGCAGTCGTTCCAGTCGAAGCTGGCGGCATCGGGATACGCGACCGCGAAGCCGTGCTGGTCGGCGAGGCGATCGAATCCATAGCCCGTCTCCATGCGGATCTGGGCGCCGTTCTCGCCCGAGCCATGCAGGACCATGACCAGTGGTGCCTGCTTCGGCAACGCATGCGGAACGTAGAGGCGATAGGTCCGCGTCAGTCCGCCGACATCGATCGAACCGCGGGTGAAGTCTCCCGACAGCACGGGCACTTCCGGATCGGGGGAATAGACGAACCAGCCGAGCAGCGCGGCAACGATCGCGATGGCGCCGACCACGATCTCAAGGCCGACTTTCAGGATGCGAAGCAATGACACTCCTTTGCCCTTCTGGCGCCATGAGGGATGCGCCCATCACGGACCGATCAGCTCGAGCCGGGGAAAGTAACTCCGGTAGCCATCGGGATCGCGAGTCAGCACGCTGAGGTTCGCGACAGCGGCGTGTGCGCCAATGTAGAAGTCGGGCATCGGCAGTGATCGGATGCTACCCTGGCGCCTGTACTTCGACAACGCACTGGCCGTCAGTGCCGCGCTTGCCCACGGAAGATGGCTGCGCAGGGTGTCGTAGACATCCAGCATCGCGTCCAGCGCCTTCACGTTCGGCCCGGGAACCAGTAGCTCGGTGTAGATTATCAGATTGACGTGCAGTTAAAGGCGCTCGCTGCAGGTCTGCAGTTGATCGGCCGCCCACTCGTGCCACGCACTGCGAGGGTCGATGCAGTCGATCCAGATGTTCGTGTCGACCAGAGCTCCGGCGCTGCCGTCGTGGCTTGCGAGGCTAGCGCCGGCCACGTTTGACGGCCGCGTTGTCCCCTCGCAGGAAGTCCATGATTTCCTGCGCGCCCAATTGCCTGAATTCGGGACTCAAGCTGCTCCGAACCTTGGCCGCTGCAGCCCGCAACTTGGCACGGCGATTGCCCTTCACTCCGGTTGCCAGGGGCGTGATGGCGATATTGCTTCCCGCGAGACTGAACGCGACCCCGCTTCCTGGCGCTACGCCGGCAGCCACGCGGATGTGCTTGGGAATAGTGACTTGACCCTTCTCGGTGACGAGCACGAAATGTCTCCAGTTGAGTAAGAGTCGGAAGTAAAAATCCTATTCGCAACGTACATATGGCGCGTCCGACTTTCCGCTACTGGATCTTCACGAGTGCCGAATCGACAACTGACGCGCACGCCACCCGGATCAACGGCCCCGCAATCGTCCAGCTCTTCATAGGCGCGCCGAGCTCGGGAAGAGCTAGTTGCCTGGCTTGCTGTCGTTCGTGGAGGGCGACGTCGATCCCATCGCTTTCTCCGTCCGGTCGGCCACTGCTTTGGTAGTCAAAGGCATCCCGCTTGCCAACCCCGCATGGTCCTTGACGTAGGCATCCACCGCGTTGCAGTCGCCACGGTATTGCGCAATCGGTGCGACGCGGTCCATGTCGAAGATCGACCGCCACGGATCGACGTCGGTATGGACGTACACCCTTCCCGTATTCATCATGTCGACCCCAAGCCGATGAACAACCCCGCGATCGTCGCGCTCATCAGGTTCGACAGCGTCGCCGCGGCGACCACGCGCAATCCATAGCGCGCGACCTCCGAACGCATCGACGGCTGGATCGCGCCGAAGCCGCCGGCGAGGATCGCGATCGACGAGAAGTTGGCAAAGCCGCACAGCGCGAACGACAGGATCGCGAGCGTCTTCGGGCTGAGCACGTGCAGGCCGGCCGCCGTCACGGTGGCGGCGTCCTTGAGATAGGGCGCGAGCCCGATGTACGCGACGAACTCGTTGAGGATCAGCTTCTGCCCGAGCAGGTTGCCCGCGATACCGGCCGATTCCCACGGCACGCCGATCAGCCAGGCGATCGGCGAGAACACCACGCCCATGATCGCCTCGAGGTTCCATTCGGGGTGTCCGAACAGGCCCATCACGCCGCCGACGAGTCCGTTGACCAGCGCGATCAGGCCGACGAAGGCCAGCACCATCGCGCCGACGCTGACGGCGATCTTCAGGCCGATGGTCGCGCCGCCCGCAGCTGCGTCCATCACGTTCGCCGGACGCGTGTCCTCGAACTCGAGATGCTCGAAGTCGATGGTCGACGGCTCGGTCGACGGGCAGATCATCTTGGCGAACAGCAGGCCGCCGGGGACCGCCATGAACGACGCCGCGATCAGGTATTCGAGGCGTACGCCGAGACCTGCGTATCCCGCCAGCACGGAGCCGGCCACCGACGCCATGCCGCTCGCCATGATCGCGAACAGCTCGGGTCCGCGCAGCTGGCCGAGGAAGGGCTTGACCGCCGCCGGCATCTCGCTCTGGCCGAGGAAGATCGTGGCGACCGCGGAGAAGGACTCGATCTTGGAGACACCGATCACCTTTTGGAACAACGTGCCCAGCGCGTTGACGATCCAGCGCATCACGCCGAGGTAGTACAGCACCGAGATCAGCGCGGTGACGAAGATGATGGCGGGCAGCACGCGCAGCGCGAACACGAAACCGAGGCCGCCGAAGATCTCGAACATCTTCGGCGACACGAGGCCTCCGAACATGAACTCGATGCCCTTGTTGCCGTGCTCGAGGATGTGATTGACGCCGATCGCGGTGGCACCGAGCACCGACTTGCCGATCGGCACGAACAGGATCAGCGCTCCGATCGCGATCTGGGCACCGAGTGCCGCGAAGACGACGCGCGGACGGATCGCCCGACGGTTCATCGACAGCAGCCACGCAATGACGAGCAGTCCGACGATGCCACCGATGCTGCGCACGACGTCGATCATGGGTTCCCTGGATGAGGTGCTCGACCGGAAGCCGGTTGCAAAGCGCTGAATCATAGTTGACGCCATGGAGCGGAAAGCCCGGTTCCATGCGCGCGACGGGCTTGATCGAGGCGAGGTGTTTCACGTCCGCAACGGTTCACACGTCGGACCTGGCGGGTTCGTCGGCCGCTTTCCGCTGTCACTGTCAGGAGCAGCTCTCTTCGGTTCGCCTGCTCCACCCCGGCCCACCCCCAGGAGAACAGCGATGAACGCCCGCGAATGCATGGAAGACCGATCCCGCAAGGTCCGTGGCGGCTTCGACGCAAGGCTGCTCGGCAAGGCCATCGTCTGTGCAGGCGTCGTCTGCGCTACCGTCATCGGTGTCTCGACGACGGCCGGGCTGTCGCATCCGCAGGTCGCCCATGCGGCGACGGTCCATGCGCCGACGACGCTCGACGAAGCGGCACGGCTCACGGCGGTCGACCGCGTGCGCGCCAATGCCGCCGTGGTCGCCGAGATCTGGGCCGCGGACGAGAGTTCGCACGGGATGCGCCCCGACGCCGCGCATTGACGGGGCGCATGGCAGAGAGGCGGTCGGCCATAATTCGCCTCCCCGTTTCCCGTCGCTACGGCGTCTTCCTGCGTCGGTGCCGCCCCTCTATGAAGCCTTGTGCAGAACCCGATGACCCGGCGCGCCTGGACGCGCTGCTGGCCCAGGCCCGTGTCGCGAGCCGGCAGGCGTACGCGCCCTACAGCCGCTTCCACGTCGGCGCCGCCGTACTCGCGGACGACGGGCGGGTCTTCACGGCGGCGAACGTCGAGAACGCGTCGTACGGACTGACGTCGTGCGCGGAACGCAACGCGGTGTTCGCTGCGGTGTTCGCGGGTGTCCGCAAGATCGTCGCGGTCGCCATCCACACGCCGACCGCCGAACCGGTGTCGCCCTGCGGCGCCTGTCGCCAGGTGATCCACGAGTTCGGATCGAAAGCGGTCGTCGTCAGTGGCTGTGATGGCGACGGCAGACATCGCTGGACCATCGACGAACTGCTGCCTGGGGCATTCGGTCCGAAGGACCTCTGACCGGCTCAGGCGTCGACCGCGATCGGCAGCGTCGGCAGAATCCGTGGCGATATCGGCTTCGTGATCGGTGCCGGCTGGTCGATGCTCTTCACCCAGTTGAGGTACATCAGCGCGGTCCACAGCGGCTGGTGCCAATCGCCGACGCCGGATGCGTGCTGGTCCAGAAGGCGACGCAGGGCCTTCAGGTCGAGCATATGGGCCATCTCGCCGTCGCTTGCCACAATCAGGTCGTGCGCCCATTCCTTCAGCGGACCGCGCAGCCAGGAGGCGATGGGAATGCTGAAGCCCATCTTCGGCCGATCGACCAGCGCCTGCGGGATGTGGCGATACAGCACTTGGCGCAGCAGCCATTTGCTGACGCCGCCCCGGAACTTCATCGCGTAGGGAAGCTGCAGCGCGAACTCGACGATGCGGTGGTCGAGCAGCGGCGCGCGTGATTCGAGGCCGACGGCCATCGAGGCTCGATCGATCTTCGTGAGGATGTCGTCGGGCAGATAGCCCACGATGTCGCGCAGCATGAAGTCCTCTTCGACCGTGGTCGCCTCCGGCGCTTTGAGATCGGGCGGGAACGGCGACTGCGATGAACGCGTGCGGACCAGGCTCGGCTCCGCCCACGGGGCGAGGAGTTGCCAGTACAACGCCTCGATGTCGCGACTGCGAAACGCGCGACCGAGCTTGCCGAGCTTCTGCGCCGGCCGCAGCCCGCGCACGCCCGAGACCTCGTCGTGCGGGAAGGCCCAAGCAAAGGCGTGGTCGATCGCAGCGGGGGCACTGGCGAGCAGCCGACCGATCGACGGCCGCAGCACCCGCGGCACGCGGCGCATCGTCGGCCACATCCGGGCGCCCAGCGCATAGCGCGGATAGCCGCCGAACAACTCGTCGCCCCCGTCCCCGGTCAATGCCACGGTGACGGCGGTCCCGGCGAGACGTGACACCAGAAAGGTCGGGATCTGCGAGATGTCGGCGAACGGCTCATCGTAGATCTGTGGCAGCAGCGGGATGGTGTCGCGCACGTCGCGCGCATCGAGGTACAGCTCGGTGTGATCGGTCGCGAAGTGGGTCGCGACGCGCGCTGCGAACTGGGCTTCGTTGTACGAGCTCTGCGCGAAGCCGATGCTGAACGTCTTGATGGTCGACGTCCGCTGCGCGCACATCAATGCGACGATGCTCGAAGAGTCGATGCCGCCCGACAGCAGCGCGCCGAGCGGACGGTCCGAGACCATCTGCTGCGAGACGGCTTGCGTGAGCAGGCGCTCGAGTTCGTCGATGGCCGCGTGGTCGCTCGCGTGATGCCGGCCCGGCCGCTTCGCTTCTTCGAGCGCGGACCAGTAGCGCTGCTCGCGCGGTTGCGCGTCGCCGGTCTCGAGCGTGACGAGCGTGCCGGGCATGACCTTGCGCACACCGCTGAAGATGCAGCCGGGCGCAGGCACGTAGCCGAGCGACATGTAGCGCGTGAGCGCCTGCGGGTCGATGGTCCTCGTGAACCGTGGGTGGGCGACGAGCGCCTTCGTCTCCGAGCCGAACAGCCAGGTCCCGCCGAAGCGCCCGAAGTACAGAGGCTTCTCGCCGAGCCGATCGCGCGCCAGCGTGAGGCGGCGGGTCTCGCGATCCCAGACGGCCATCGCGAACATGCCGACGCACGCGGCGATGGTGGCCTCGATGCCCCACGCGTCGAGGCAGGTCGTCAGGACTTCGGTATCGGACGAGCCCCGCCAGGCAGGCGAGCGGCCCTCGGCTTCGAGCTTCGCGACCAGAGCGGCGTGGTTGTAGATCTCGCCGTTGACGGTGACGACGTAGCGACCCGACGGGGCGTGCATCGGCATGTGGCCGGCGGCGCCGAGGTCGAGGATGGCCAGGCGTCGGTTGCCGAGAACGATGCCGCAGGACGCGTCAGCCCAAACGCCGGCGTCGTCGGGGCCCCGGTGGGCCAGCGACGCGACCATGCGCTCCACGTTTTCGACGATCGAAGAATGGCTGGCCGGGTCGATGCCCAGCGAGCCGGCGATTCCACACATTACAGGTCCGCTCGAATGGCCGCGATCGGACTCGCGGCTCGTCGCCGGATGATGCCGAACAGGTGTCGCATCTTGTCAAAATCCGTTGTGAAATCGGCAGGTCCCGGCGTTCGCCGACTTGCAAACAACAGCGTACTAACTTTTTGAAACGAAACGTGTGCCGTTGCTACGGACCGGCCGGCCCACTGCGATTCGTCTCAGCCCCGCTTGATCGCCAGCGGACCGAACGCCTGACAGACCGGCATCATCTGGATGCTGTTGATGTTTACGTGCGGCGGACGCGCCGTCACCCAGAAGACCGTCTCGGCGATGTCCTCGGAAGTCAGCGGCTGCGTGCCGTCGTAGATCTTCGCGGCCTTCTCGTCGTCGCCCTTGAAACGCACGCTCGAGAACTCGGTGCCGCCGCACAGGCCCGGCTCGACGTTGGTGACGCGCACCGGCGTGCCCAGCAGGTCGGCGCGCAGGTTGAGGCTGAACTGGTCGACGAAGGCCTTGGTGGCGCCGTAGACGTTGCCGCCCGGATACGGGAACTGGCCCGCGACCGAGCCCAGGTTGACGATGTGGCCGCGACCGCGCTCGACCATGCCGGGCAACAGGCTGCGGGTCATCCGCGTTAGGCCCTTGACGTTGGTCTCGATCATGGTCTCCCAGTCGTCGAGGTCGGCCTTCTGGGCGGGTTCGAGGCCGAGCGCGAGGCCGGCGTTGTTGACGAGCACGTCGACCGCCGCGAAGGCCGCGGGCAAACGGCTCGCGACGGCCTCGGTCGCGGCACGGTCGGTGACGTCGAGCGTGAACGGCAGGACCGTCGATCCGAGCTCTTTCGCGAGGGCCTCGAGACGGTCGGCACGCCGTCCGGCGGCGATGACCTGGTGCCCTTCGGCGACGAACTTGCGGGTGATCGCGGCGCCGAAGCCTGCCGTTGCACCAGTGACGAAGACGATCATTTGCGCGGACCTTGGATGTGTGAGAAACGCGCATTGTCGCAAATCGTCGGCGCCCTTCGGTTGCCGCTCGGCCGGGCGTCCCCTAAACTCCGTCCACATTCCATTCCGCGCGACTGGCGATGGACGGTCCTCCCGCACTTCGAGGTCCGTCGAGGTGGGGCACCACCGGGGAGCGCGGAACACGCGGACCGAGTCACTCGAGCCCGCCGCCGATCGCCTGGGCAGCCGAGAATGACGTGCAATGCACGGCTGTCGCGACGTCCTCGTTCCGCGTTCGTCCGCCCCCGCTCGTTGCCACCCCGCATTCGTGCCGCCCTGCCGGCGGCATTCTTTTGAGGACCGCGTCATGTTCGAACGCAATCGCCACATCGCTGAGGCCGACCCCGAAGTCTGGTCGGCCATCACCCAGGAAAACCGTCGCCAGGAAGATCACATCGAGCTGATCGCGTCGGAGAACTACACCAGCCCGGCCGTGATGGAAGCGCAGGGCAGTCAGCTCACCAACAAGTACGCCGAGGGCTACCCCGGCAAGCGCTACTACGGCGGCTGCGAGTACGTCGACATCGTCGAGACGCTGGCGATCGACCGGGCCAAGGCGTTGTTCGGTGCCGACGCCGCCAACGTCCAGCCCAACTCAGGCTCGCAGGCCAACCAGGCGGTGTTTCTCGCGCTGCTGAAGCCCGGCGACACCTTCCTCGGCATGAGCCTCGCCGAAGGCGGCCACCTCACGCACGGCATGGCGCTGAACATGAGCGGCAAATGGTTCAACCCGGTCAGCTACGGCCTCGATGCGAACGAGGCGATCGACTACGACCAAGTCGAGCGGCTCGCCCATGAGCACAAGCCGAAGCTGATCCTCGCGGGCGCGTCTGCCTACAGCCTGCGGATCGACTTCGAGCGCTTCGCGAGGATCGCGAAGGATGTCGGCGCGTACTTCATGGCCGACGTCGCGCACTACGCCGGACTCGTCGCGGCCGGCGTCTATCCGAACCCAGTGCCGCATGCCGATGTCGTGACCACGACGACGCACAAAAGCTTGCGCGGCCCGCGCGGCGGCATCATCCTGATGAAGGAACAGCACGCGAAGGCGATCAACTCCGCGATCTTCCCCGGCATCCAGGGCGGTCCGCTGATGCATGTCATCGCCGGCAAGGCGATTGCGCTAAAGGAAGCGGCCGAGCCGGCCTTCAAGACCTATCAGCAGCAGGTGGTGAAGAACGCCAATGCACTGGCGCAGACATTGATCGCGCGTGGCCTTCGGATCGTGTCGGGTCGTACCGAGAGTCACGTGATGCTGGTCGATCTGCGCGCGAAAAAGATCACCGGCAAGGAAGCCGAGAAGGTCCTTGGCGAGGCGCACCTGACCGTCAACAAGAACGCCATTCCCAACGACCCGGAGAAGCCTTTCGTCACCAGCGGTATCCGTCTGGGCAGTCCGGCGATGACGACGCGCGGCTTCGGCATCGCCGAGGCCGAGCAGGTCGGGCACCTGATCGCCGACGTGCTGGATGCGCCGCAGGATGCCGCCGCGATCGCTGCCGTGCGCGACAGGGTCACGGCGCTGACGGCACGGTTCCCGGTCTACGGCTGACGCGTTGTCGTTCCGTGTCGTGATGACGACAATTGCTGTTGGACGAGCTCGGCCTGCTCGCGGCCACGCCGGTCACGCTGGCGAAGGTGCGGGCGGCGCTGGAGCGCCTCAAGCGCGCCGGCATCCTCGCGAAGCCCGGAGGAAGTTACCTGATCGAGGATCGCCTCTTCGCCGACCATCTGACGTCGCTCGATCCTCGCAAGATGTTCTGACACCAGGAACGCCCATGCATTGTCCTTACTGCGCGCACGCGAGCACCCAGGTGCTCGACACGCGGATCTCCGAGACCGGAGATTCGATCCGTCGTCGCAGGCGTTGCGAGTCCTGCGAGAAGCGCTTCACGACCTATGAGCGCGCCGAGATCGCGCTGCCGGCAGTGGTCAAGAAGAACGGCAGCCGGGCCGACTACGACCGCAGCAAGCTGTCGTTCAGCCTGCACCTCGCGCTGCGCAAGCGACCGGTGGGTGCGGAAGCGATCGATGCGGCGATCGAGCGTATCGAGGACAAGCTGATGTCGTCGGGCGACAAGGAAGTGCCTAGCGACCGCATCGGCGAGCTGGTCATGCGCGAGCTGAAGAAAATCGACAAGATCGCGTACATCCGCTTCGCGTCGGTCTACCGCAGCTTCGAGGACGTCGACGAGTTCGCCGACGTGATCCGCGAGGTGGCCGTGAAGACGCGCACCAGGCCGCCACGCCCGTAGGTGACTTAGAAGGGCGGCGACACCGCAAGTCGCGGTAACTGCGGGCCTTCCGGCGATGAATGGCGGTTCTGTGCCGATGCTTGGCGCATGCCGGACCTAAGGGTCCGGCCAAAATAGTGTTGTGAAAAAGTCTCGCCGATCCTCGGTTATTCCCGGTTCCGTCCGTCCGTCCCTTTCGTCGTCGCGAGAGCGCGGCTTCACGCTCATCGAGGTCATGGTGGCGTTGATCGTGCTCGTGCTCGGCGTGCTCGGCTCTGCGGCGATGACCCTCAATTCGCTGCGCGACAACAAGCAGTCGGCCCTTCGCTCGCAAGCGTCCGGCCTGGCCTATGAGCTCGCCGACCTGATGCGCGCCAACGCGGAGCCTGACCCGTTGCAACGGGCCGCGCGGGAGGCGATCTTCACCGGCGCCGTCGGCACCGTGGTGCCCGGTTGCTACGTCGATGGATGTTCCCCGTCCGAGATGGCCACCAGCGATTTCGCGCAGTGGGTCGTCAAGCTGCAGTCGACGACGGCGCCGGTCTTCGGACTGCCTAACTCGAGCTGGAAGATCTGCCGCGACACCGTCAACCTGGGCAACATGACCGCTTGCGACAACCTGCCCACGTCACCGCTCGTGGTCAAGCTCAAGTGGGACGAAAAATTCAACAACGGCACCTACGTCGCCGATCAGCCCGGCAATTCGACCAAGCCGAATCTGGTCCTTCCCGTGCAACCGTATTGAGCGTTCGAGCCATGTCCATCCCGACTCTTTACAGGCCGCGCGAGGCGGGCTTCACGCTCACCGAGCTGATGATCGCTCTGGTGCTCGGCCTGCTGGTGGTGCTCGCGGCGACATCGCTCGTCGTCACGTCACGGGCAACCTATCGAAGCCAGGACGAAACCACGCGCGTGGCCGAGAACGGACGCTTCGCGCTCGAACTGGTCAACCGCCTGGTCCGCCTGGCCGGCTATACGGACTTCGGCGAGAGCAACGCGCCGCCGGCGACCTACACGTTCGTGAGCGGCACCAATCCCTACCTCGACGGCTGGCCCAGCATCGGGGGCGTCGATCATGACGCGGGCGGTAGCGGCAACGCGGTCATCAACGGCAGCGATGCGCTGGTCACCTATTACTACGGCAGCGGCCCACCGGGCGGCGCGGCCGACGGCAACGTGCTCGACTGCGCCGGCGTGGCGGTCCCGGGCCCGGCCGCGACCGCCGATGCCTACATCAATGCGCGCCAAAGAAACATCCTCTCCGTGCAACCCGATGTCGACGGCGAGCCCTCGCTGGTGTGCCAGCGCTCGATCTACGATCCGATCACGGGACTACGAACCTACGACCAGCAGGTCCTAATCCGCGGCGTCGAAAGTTTCCAGGTGCTGTTCGGCGAGGCGATCTACGCGGTCGGGCCGCCACCCGGAGATCCGGACACCGACGCTCCGCTCAACCTCGTCTATCGTACCGGCGTCAACGGCGTGAACCCGGTCGCCAACTGGCAGAACGTCCGGTCGGTCCGGATCGCCATGCTCCTGCGAAGCAACATCGGTGCACAGCCCGATGCGACGGCCCAGACCTACCAGCTGTTCGGGCCTTCCTACCCCGGAAGCGGCGACGCGGGGACGCAATTCAGCACCGCCTCGTTGGCGGCTGCCGAGCGGACGCGCGTGCGCCGGGTCGTGCAGACCACCGTCTTCGTCCGCAACCGTGTCTCGATCTGGCCCAGCCTGCAATGAAGCTTTCACGAAACAGGTCCTCATGGGGTCTTCGAAGTGCCGAGCGCGGCTTCTCGCTGATCGTGGCGTTGATGATGCTGATCGTCATCATCATCCTCGGCATCAGCAGTTCGCAGATGGCGATCAACGAGGAGCGCGGTGCGCGCAACGACCGCGATCGCCAGATCGCGTTCCAGGCGGCCGAGGCGGCCCTCAAGGACGGGGAAGCCGAAATCCTCAACCCGGCATCGCCGGCTTGCGGCGTTCCCTTGCAGCATGGGCATGGCCGGGCGACCTCGCAGATCTGCTTCAACGAAGCTAGCGGTGTCTATTTCGTCGCCGACTGCGGCGCGGCGCCTTCGCTCGGACAGGGGCTGTGCGCCTACAACGCCGCGGCTCCCGCCTATTTGAGCGCCGGCGTCAACTTCTTCGCCGACGCGTCAGGCAGCAACGTATCGCCCAACACCGTGCAGTACGGCCAGTACACGGGCGCCATCTATCCGTCCCAGGCGACTGCGGCGATGGGCGCGCTCCCGCTCTCCAAGTACCCGCCGCGCTACATCATCGAAATCGTTCCGAAGAACGTCGCGTTCGACTCGTGCACCGGCCCGACTGCGGCGGCGGGCGCCGGCTGTAAATCAATGTTTCGCATCACGGCCATGGGCTTCGGCGCCAACGCCAACTCGCAAGTCGTTCTTCAGAGCATCGTCAGCACACAGGATTAGTCCATGAAATTCTTCCATTGCGTCCTGCGTTGGAGTCGGCCTGTGTGCGTTGCGAATTTGATCGCGACTTTCTCGCTGGCGCTGCTCGCCGCATCCGCTGCGTCCGCCCAGATCGTCGACATCTCCACGGGCCCGCTATACGCCGGCGCGACGCCTTCCCCGAATGTCGTGATCTCGGCATCGCTCGAATTCCCGACGGCGGGTCAGGCTTACATCTGCAGCTCGGCGAATTCACCTGTTCCGCCGAATTGCGTGGGCTATTCCGCCAACGGCGCCAGCATCTACTCGGGAGCCAATACCTACACCGGCTTTTTCGATTCGACCAAGTGCTATGTCTACATAAGCAGCTCTCCCGTCACTTCCCTCTTTCCGGATTCGAACAACTCGGCGATCGCCAACAACGAGGGCGATCCGAACGGCTATTTCGCTGTGCAAACCGGTCCCACCGGCATTGCGGGTGCCAATCATGGCTGCGGCGCCTTTCCATTGTTCAGCGGCAATGCGTTGAATTGGGCCACGATGGGCTCACTCGACGAGTTTCGCTATGCGCTGACCGGCGGCAATCGCGTCAACGAAAGCGGACCCAGTCGCGGCACGATCGTTCAGCGCGCCTACCTGACTGGCTGCACCACGTCGGGCGCGCCTGACGGTAACTGTTCGTTGGGCAACTCGGCCGTACCAGGCGTTCCCGATTTTTACGCTTCTGACGGCTTGTTCCCGACGTTGTCGCTACCCGGGAACACTTTTTCGAACGCGGGTTCGACCCTTTATATCAATAACTGCAAGACATTCATGTATTTGTCGACCAGTAACAATGGCAGCTCCGGCAATTGCACGAAGCCGGCGACGGACGAGGGCGTCTACAACATCCGCGTCAATGTGTGCGACAGCGCCGAGGGGCCGGCCCGCCCCGACCTGTGCTTGCAATACGGCGGAACGAGTGGAAAATACAAGCCCGTGGGAACGGTCCAGCGTAATGCGGCGAAGATGCGCTTCGCCATTTTTGGTTATCTGGTTGATCGATCTTTACCGGCGTCGGAATTAGCGCCGGCCTATACGGTTCCTTCCAATTGTCGGGACAACATCTTTTTAAATGACCCATGGAATCGCTGTCGCGTGGGTGGTGTTCTACGAGCGCCGATGAAATATGTCGGGCCCACGACCTACGACGCAAACGGCGTCGCGACCAATAACGTCAATGCGGAGATCAACGCGGATGGAACGCTGGTCGACGACCCTGAACACAATGCCGCGACATTCGGTGGAAAGTATTCGGGGTTTATCAATTATCTGAATCGATTCGGAACTGTGAGGCAGGTCAGTCCACCTGCCGGATCGCTGGGCGGTGCCGGCGAATACAAGCGTTACGATACGATGGGTGAGATGTATTACGAGGCCATTCGCTATTTTCAGTACAGGAATCGTCCGCCCACGCCCGAGACCTATCAAGGCATCTATCCAAATCAGGTCGCCGGATACTTTCCGGTGCTCAGTTCCACCAATTGGCCCGCTGATCCGATCGTCGCGCAATGTGCGGCCAACTACATCATCAACATTGCCGACACCGATACCTGGGATGACAGTTACCTACCCGGATACAGAGGCAGTCCGGCGCCTTTGGGCGGTGGTGGTGATCCTTTGGGCCCCATAAGACCTTCTGCTCGGCCCGTCACGGAGGATGGCCTGGACGCACACGAGTGGACGCGAAAGATCGGCGTGCTCGAGGCGGGCACACCGTCTCTCGTGCCCAATGACGTGCGACCGCAAATGTTCCCTTACAACGATCGGAATCCACTGTCCGCGTCAACAGCGATAGCAGCTACCCAGATTCAAGATACTCTGACTGGGTCGTTCGATACCGCGACTTATCTCGCGGCAGGTGCTGCTTATTGGGCGAATACCAACGAGATCCGTCCCGACTTGCCCGCGTTGGGCGGTGGCAAGATCCATAGCATCAAGACGATCTCCGTTGACACGGGCGGTCAGACTCGGCCGGTCTGGGACCGGCAGCTGTATCTGATGGGCAAATACGGCGGTTTCAATGTGCCGACGATCAGCCGCTCTGACGGCACCCAGGCAAATCCTTTCTATGCGACCGATCCGGTCAATCCGGGCGGTGCGGGCATTCGCTCCAATGCGGAATGGGCGGATTCCTCGGGGATGCCCGCCAACTACCTGCGTGCGAGTTCGCCGCAGAAGCTGATCGCGGGTCTGCAGTCGGCTTTCGCGAGCATCGGCGCGAGTTCCGGCACGGCGGCCGGGGGTGCCGTGACGTCGGCCAACCTCAACTACGGAGCCGCTGGCACCTACATCTCCCAGTTCTCGTCGGCACGCTGGTCGGGTACGGTGCTCTATAAAACCGTGTCGTCAATCGGCGGCGTATTCACCGTCGGCACGACGCCGATCTGGGATGCGGGGATGCTGCTGACCACGCGCTGCGGGGTGACGCCGCCGTTTTCCACGGTCTGCACCGACACCGATACCTCGACCAGCAAACGCAACATCGTCACCACGATCACCTCGTTGGGCGGCGTTCGATCGGCCATCGACTTTGCCTTTGGCAACCTGGCCTCCGACCTGAATTACACGCGTGCGCTCAACGTCAACCCGGACACTGGTGTGCTCGACGGCCGCGGCCAGCAACGCGTGAACTACCTGCGCGGGTACCGGGCCGACGAATCGAACGCCGTGCCGTTCCGCACCCGGGATTCGGTGGCGGGCGACATCATCAATTCGGCTCCGACCTACGTCGGCGCGCCGGCTACCGGGATCACCGACGCGGCCTATCAGTCGTTCTATGCCGCCAACATCGGGCGGACCCCCGCGGTCTACACCGGGGCCAACGACGGCATGCTGCATGCGTTCAATGCGTCCAACACCACGGCCGGTGGCTCGGAGCTCTTCGCCTACATCCCGGGATTCGTCTCGTCCTATCTGGGCGACCTGACGAGCACCAACTATGCGCACGACCCGTTCGTCGATGCCATCCCCACCGTCCAGGAAGCCAAGGTCAACGGCAGCTACAAGACGGTCCTGGTCTCGGGAGCAGGCGGTGGTGGGCAAGGGGTCTTCGCACTCGATGTGACGAACCCGACGGCGTTCGGCCCGGCCAACGTCCTCTTCGAATTCAGCGACGCGGACGACGCGGACCTGGGCAACGTCCTGTTCGCGCCGCAGATCGTCAAGTTGCAGACCGGCACGACGACCTTGGGTGGAGTCACTTCTCCGACCTTCGGCTATTTCGCCGCGGTGACGGGTTACAACAATCGCCGACCCGTCTGCAAGTCGCCGGGCAACGTCAACCTGCTGACAACATTGCTCAGTCCTGCTCAGCTGAACAGCACGCCGGCTTGTACCAGCAATTCGCAGGCCGACGCCTACGTCAGTACCGACACGACCAATCGGGGCGTGCTTTTCCTGCTCTCGCTCGATCGAACGGTCGGCACCCCGTGGGTCAGGAACGGCAACTACTACAAGTTCTATTTCCCGGCGATCAGCGCGTCCTCGCGCAATGGCCTTGGCGCGGTGTCCGCACTGCCCAGCTCCGCCGGCGACGGCGCGGCGGCCGCGCTGTATTTCGGCGACCTGCAGGGACAGCTGTGGCGCTTGAATACCATTGGCATCCCGTCGGCCTGGACGCCGTCGCGGGGCAGTGTCGCTTCGCCGCTACCCCTCTTCGTCGCATCGCCTTCGACCAACGTCTACCAGCCGATCACGGCGCGGCCCGAACTCGCGAGCGGTCCCTATGGTTCGACGCTGGTGATCTTTGGCACCGGCGCGTATTTTGGGCAGAGCGACCTGTCGACGCCGTATGCCGCGCAAAGCCAGTACGCCCTGATCGATACCAACGGCGGCACATTGATCACGCGTTCGACCGACCTGCAGCAGCGCACCGCCGAGGTGAGCAGAACGCAGGTGTCGGTGACCGGAAGCGCCTTCACGTACAGCGGGCCTTCCTCCAAGAAGGGTTGGTACATCGATTTCCCGTCGAGCACGTCGCAGGGCGAACGCATGGTCAACAAGGCCGCGGTCGCGCCGGGCCTGCTGACGTTCACGTCGCTGACGCTGGCGGGTAGCCTGTGCGGCAGCGGCGGCGGCTACGTCTACCAGGTCAATCCCCTCAGCGGCCTGCCGCTCGTCGGCAGCATCGGTGGCTACACGTCGACGGTCGGTATTCCCGGACCGCCGGTGATCGTCGACCTGACCGTGACGGCCGGCCAGTCGCGCGGCACCGGGGAACAGATCAACAAGAAGACCCAGACGACGCTGGTGTCGGGAACTTCGGGCGGGATCGCGGGCATCGGTACGCCGCCGGCCACCAAGGCACCTCCCGTCGGCCGTATCAGCTGGCGCGAGATCACCAACTACAACGATCGTCACTGACCGGCGCTTCCCATGCTGAACAACAGGCTGATGAATCAGCGGTCCCGCGGGTTCACGCTGATCGAATTGATGATCACGGTGGCGATCGTCGCGATCCTGGCCGCGATCGCCATTCCGTCGTACCAGGACTCGGTTTGGAAGGGCAAGCGTGGCGAAGCCAAGACGGCGATCATGAGGACGCTGCAATCCGAAGAGCGTTACTACACGCAGAACAATACCTACCTGTTGTTTTCCACGGGTGCCCAGACCGCCAACACGCCGTTCAGCATCTACTCGGTCGACAACGCGAGCAGTTCGCACTACCTGATCAGCGTCGAGTCCACCCCGTTGACCAACGCGCAAGGCACGTCGTGCAGTGCCGCCGACGCGACCAAATGCATCCGCGTGGTGGCGACGGCCCAGGGCAACGCCGATCCCAAGTGCGGCGACAAGCTGTACCTGGACACGACCGGTCTCAAGCAGTCGGCGGTCGTCAACGCGGGCTGCTGGAACTGATCGTGGGTCGCCGCAGCGCAGGTTTCACATTGATCGAGCTGATGGTCGTGGTCGCCATCATCGCCATCATCGCGGCGATCGCGGTACCCAGCTTCGTCTCGTTCATCTCGAACTATCGGGCGACCGCGGCGATCAACGATTTCCTCCAGGGCGTGACCGCGACGCGCTCCGAGGCGCTCAAGCGCGGGCGCAAGGTCCTGATGGTGCCGAACACGAGCACCGGCACGCCGAGCACCTCCGGTCAATGGATGTACGGATGGACCGTCTTCGTGGACAACAACAACAATCAAAGTTTCGAGACCACTGCCCCCGCCCTTCCCACCGTGCCCGACGAGTTGATTTATCAACACGGCGCTCTCCCAGCATCGATCACGACCGCCGGCGCGGGCGGTGGCGAGGCGTTCACCGACGGCACCAAGACCTATGTGCAGTTCGACGGCACCGGTTATCCCCGCCTGTTGTCCGGCGCCGCGCTCAGCGGCGGGATCGTGATCACCGACAGCACGGGGGTCAATGCCAACATCGCGCCCAACATCCGCACGTTGTGCCTGGCAAATATCGGTCGACCACGCATCCTGACGGGAACGGACGCGAATGCCTGCACGGCGGGTTGACCAGATCGGGGTCGTCCCGATGCGATGCACGAACCCATCCACAGGATCCGCATGACCACGAGTACAGGCACGTCGGAAGACGGAAAATATTACGGCCACGTGCGCAGCGAGCTCTTCGCTTTCGTCCCGGCCGAAACGAAGCGGCTGCTGGACGTCGGCTGTGCGGAGGGGACCTTCGGCGCCGGCATCATGAAAGCGCGTCCGGGCATCGAGGTGTGGGGCGTCGAGCCCGTGCAGAAGGCAGCGACGGTCGCGGAAGGGCGACTCACGCGGGTCATCTGCGGGCCGGCCGAAGCGGCCATCGAACAGTTGCCGGACGGCTATTTCGATTGCGTCACGTTCAACGACGTGCTCGAGCACATGGTCGATCCGTGGAGCATGTTGCGATCCATCCAGTCCAAGCTCGCGCCGGATGGCGTGATCGTCGCGTCCATTCCGAACCTGAGGCATTTCCCGGTCCTCAAGTCGCTGATGTTCGACGGCGATTTCCGTTATGTGGAAGCGGGCATCCTCGATCGCACGCACCTGCGCTTCTTCACAAAGAAAAGCATGCAACGCCTGTTCGGCGATTGCGGCCTGTCGGTGACGCGCATGGAAGGATTGAACTGGCAGGCGCTGCCCGGTTTCATGGCCATCATCAATCGCCTCTCGGGGCGTGCGCTCGACGACATGTACTACCTCCAGTTCGGCATCCAGGCCCGGCCCATCCAGCCAGCGTAGATCGGTCGCATTCTCGCCGTCGGGGCGCAGAGGCGAGTCCGAACGACCTAGTCGACGTGGTCGATTCCACGCTCCCGCGGATCGACTTGAATCGGGTGCATGGATCCACATGCCTCGACTGCCCCGCGCCTGCCGCCCTCGACCGACCCGAATCGGTTTCGCGATCCATCCTGCGGTCGCGGGATGACGCTGATCGAGACGTTGATCGTCCTCAGCATCGTCGGCATCCTTCTCGCGACCGCGGTACCCAGCCTGTCCCGCATGCTGTCCCGACATCGGGCAACCACCGCCACCAACGACTTCATGCACGCGCTGGCCTTCACACGGAGCGAAGCCCTCAAGCGCAGCCGGCGCGTGTACCTGGCGCCGCTCGACGGTCGCTGGCGAAACGGATGGGCCATCTTCGTCGACCGCAACGACAATCGCGTCTTCGATCCGCTGGTCGGCGGTGCGGGTGACGAGTTGATCGCGCTGCACGATGCGTTGCCGCCCTCGATCACGATGACGCATCCCACCAATCCGGCGCGCGAACCATTCACCGATGTCGGATCGCCGCAGCGGACCTACGTGATGTTCGACGGCCACGGCTATCCGCGACAACGCAATGGCGGGCTCAACATCGGCAGCGTCGTCGTCGCCGATCGCACCGGCTCGTCCGTGTCTCTGCGGACGGTCTGTCTGGCGTCCTATGGACGGGTGCGGGTGATCGCCGATCGCGCAGGTTGCAGCTGACGACGCGCGGGTTTGCGACAATCCGCCGTTCTCAGACCTCACTTCCGGTTCACGGCTCCGCCGTCGACCCTTCACATGACTCTGGCCACGATCGACGAGCAGTGGATGCGGCTGGCGCTGCAGCGCGCACGCGATGCGCTGTATCGCAGCGATCCCAATCCCCGCGTGGGCTGCGTCATCGTCCGCGACGGCCTGATCCTCGGCGAGGGCGCGACGCAGGTGCCGGGCGGCCCGCATGCCGAGATCGGGGCGGTGCAGAACGCGCAGGAGCGCGGATTCGACGTGCGTGGCGCGACGGCCTACGTGACGCTCGAGCCGTGCAGCCATGTCGGACGCACGCCGCCGTGCGCGGATGCGCTGGTCGCGTCGGGTATCGCTCGAGTGGTCGCGGCGATGGAAGATCCGAATCCCCTGGTGGCGGGTCGGGGCTTCGCGCGCCTGCAGGCCGCTGGCATCGCCACCAAGTGCGGACTGCTCGTCGACGAGGCGCGCGAACTCAACATCGGCTTCGTGTCGCGGATGACGCGGGGACGACCCTGGGTGCGGATGAAGCTGGCCGCCAGCCTCGACGGCCAGTCGGCGCTAACCAACGGCAAGAGCCAGTGGATCACCGGCGAGGCAGCGCGGCAGGACGGACACGCATGGCGCGCGCGGGCCTCGGCGTTGCTGACCGGCATCGGCACGGTGAGGCTCGACGATCCGCGTCTGGACGTGCGCGGCATCGGCGACATCGATCATCCGGCGCGGCAACCCTGGCGCGTCCTCGTCGACAGCCGCTTCGAGGTCCCGCTCGATGCCCGCATCGTGCGCAACATCGCCGAAGACAGGCGACTGCTGGTGGTGGGCGCGGTCGACGATGGGCGACGGCGCGAGACCCTCGCCGATGCGGGGTGCGAGACGCTGGTGCTGGCGAACGACACCGGCAAGGTCGATCTGGTCGCGCTGATCGCGGAGCTGGGTCGTCGCGAGGTCAACGAGCTGCACGTGGAGGCGGGCAGCAAGCTGAACGGATCGCTGCTGCGCGCGGGCTGCGTCGACGAACTGTTGCTCTATGTCGCGCCCACGCTGCTCGGGCCAGGCATGCCGATGATCGAGCTGCCGGCGATCGACGATTTGAGTGGACGGCTAGGCCTGACTTACTATGACGTCTGCCGCATAGGCGACGATCTGCGGATCCGCGCACGCTTCGTCCGATGATGCACGGCTCACCCCACAGTAAACACTCTTTACCAAAATCATGTTCACCGGAATCATCGCGGCCGTGGGCCGCATCACCCGAGTTGTCCCCGAATCTGCGGACCCGAACGCGGGCGTGCGTCTCACGATCGACGCCGGCAGTCTGCCCCTGGGTGGGGTGGCGATCGGCGACAGCATCGCCATCGCCGGTGCCTGCATGACGGCGGTCGTCATCGATGGGTCGACCCTCGAGTTCGATGTCTCGCGCGAGAGCCTCGACCACACGACCGGCCTCGACGCCGAGGGCGACGTGAACCTCGAGAAGGCGCTGCGCTTCGGCGATCGGCTCGATGGCCACCTGGTTAGCGGCCACGTCGACGGGACCGGCATCGTGGTCCGCTTCGCCGTGACCGGCGAGTCGTGGACGCTGATCGTGCGTGCGCCGTTGACCCTCGCGCGCTTCATCGCGCTCAAGGGCTCGATCGCGATCGATGGCGTCAGCCTGACGATCAACGCCGTGGACGATCACGAGAGCGGCTGCGATTTCTCGATCAACCTGATCCCGCACACGGTCGCGGTCACGACGCTGAGGCATTTGCAGCTCGGGGATCGCGTCAACCTCGAGATCGACACGATCGCGCGCTACGTCGAGCGGATGCTTGGCTCCGGCACCGTGGTGCAGTCGCCGCAGGAAATCATCGCCGCCGCCTGAATCTTTGAGCTGGCGGCGATGACCGGCCATCAACGACCGTCGTGTCCCCGCCCTTTGCCGCGATCGTCGTCGTGCCCATCGCCACCACGGCTATCGCGACCGCGTGGTCCGCGATCGTCGCCACGATGGTCGTCATGCCGATCGCCGCCCCGGTCATCGCCCCGGTCATCGCCCCGCCAGTCCGGTCCGCGGCGTTGGATCTCGCGATAGCGCGGCGTGTAGACGTCGCGATACCAGTTGTCCTGCACGAAGTAAACCGGCTGGCCGCACGCGTTGTACTCGCCACAATGCTTGCGCCAGTTCCGCGCATGGCCCGGCGGGACATGCAGGTAGATCGGGGGCGGTGCTTCCTGCTGCGGCGCGCGCTGCAGGTAGACCGGCTGCGGATACAGCAACTGGGGCTGAGGATAGCCACCGATGTCGACGCGGCCGTACCCGCCCGGTACGCCGATGTTGACTGACAGTCCCACGTCGGCCGCGAAGGCGGAACCGGTGGTGCACGCGAGTGCCGCGATGAGGATGAGATGCTTCATGAATGATTCTTTCGATGGCTGCGAAGGACGCGGATCGCCAGCGAGTCGATCGATCGGGCGATCCGCCTGCTCATGACGCGCCGCCGGTCCATCGCGTTGACCGTTCCGTGCGGAATGGCGCTTTCTCCTACAGGGTCGATTCCTGCCGACGGGGCTGCGATTCTTGCGCTAAGCGCATTAGCGCAAGCACCTTCGCTTGACTTCACCACGTGCTCCTTGAAAGATCGCCAGGCGTCACGGGAGGTTTCGACGACGAGGCTCGCGGGTCGGCGTCGTCGGGCCGAATCGCCGCGCCATGCGGCACAGGTTTTCATCGAGGGGGAGACATGAAGAAGCATCGATGTGGTGCGGTGTGCGGGATGCTGGCGGCCGCGGTCCTGGCCACGTTGCCGATCGCGGCATCCGCGATCGAGGTCAACCGCGCGAGCGTAGCGGCGGATGTGCAGCAACAGGTGCAGTTCCGCGTCTCGCTGCCGTTGCGCAACGCCGACGATCTGCACGGCCTGCTGAAGGATCTCCACGACGAACAGTCGCCGCTGTATCGCCAGTGGCTGACGCCGGAGCAGTTCAAGGCGCGCTTCGGAGCCGACAGCGCACGTCTCGCTCGCGTCACCAGCGCGCTGCAGGCGCGTGGCTTCACGGTGGTGGGCAGCCACGCGACCGGCCTCACGGTGCGCGGTAGCGTGGGAGCGGCACAGGCGCTGATGGGTAGTTCGATGCGCATGACGCAGACCGCGACCGGCGGGTCTCGACTGGTCACGACGGCGATGCCGAGCCTGCCCGCCGACCTGACCAACGAGGGCGCGCACGTCGTCGCGTTCCAGCACATCCCCGAGCATCGGGTGCATTCGACGCGCCTCGCGCCGGCCAATCGATATGGCGCTGTCGGCCCGTACTGGTTCACCGACATCAAGCAGGCCTACGATTTCCCGTCCTACCAGGCCTACAGCGGTCGCGGCCGGACCATCGCGATCGTCATCTCCAACGATTTCAGCGATGCCGACATGGCGCTCTACTTCGGCCACGAGAAGCTGAAGGTGCCGCATTTCGTCCGCGTACCGGTCCTGGGCGGCGCGCCGTTCGACGCCAACCTATCGGCGGAGACGACGCTCGACCTGCAGCAGTCGGGTGGCATGGCCCCCAACGCGACGATCAAGCAATACAACGTCCCGGACCTGTCTGACAATTCGATCCTCGAGGCCTATACCGAGATCGTCGAAGGCAACGCGGCCGACATCGTCAGCTCGTCGTTCGGCCTGTTCGAGGCGGCTTACACGGCGGCCTACAATGGCGGCCAGGACTTCACGTACATCCTGGACGACTACGAAGCGGTGTTCGCGCAGGGCAACGCGCAGGGCATCACGTTCGTGGCCAGTTCCGGCGATGCGGGCGGCCTGCCGCGTCCGCCGGTCGAATACTTCACGACCGGCCCGGGCCTCACCTTCAACTTGCAGCCGGGCGTCGAAACACCGGCGGCGAGTCCGCACGTCACGGCGGTGGGCGGCACGAACCTGCAGACCACCCGCAAGACCAACAGCCTGGAATCGAAGTACGTGAGCGAGAACGCGTTCGGCGACGCGCTGCTGCCCGAGGACACGTACGGCACCGGCAACCTGCTGTCGGGTGGCTACTGGGGTTCCGGTGGCGGGGTGTCGGCCTACTTCAAGCGCCCCGACTACCAGAAGCTGGTGCCGACCCTTTCGACGATGCGGACCGTGCCCGACGTGTCGATGCAGATGGGTGGCTGTCCTTTCGGCACCATCGCGACCTGTCCGCCCGACCGCAGTTCCACGATCGTCGCGCTGGCCGGCAACCTCGACCAGTTCATCGGCACGAGCGTGTCGGCGCCGGAGTTCGCAGGCCTGCTGGCCGTCGAGGAGGAGCGCCTCGGGGGCGTACGCCTGGGCAACGTCAACCGCCTGCTCTACGCGCAGGCCGCGCTGCAGGCGCTGGTGCCGGGGATCAAGTTCTTCCACACCGGCGTGCAGGGCTTCAACGGCTACGACTACACCGGCGGCATCTACGATCGGGTGCTCGGCGTGGGTACGCCGTTGACGCGCAGCCTGATCTTCGCCCCGTTCGTGGCGCCCGCAGGCAATCCGCAGACGCCGTCCAATCCGTAGCAACACCGGTGCAGGAGTCCGCTGCGCGGCCGCTGAACTGCGTCTTCAGCCGGTCTTGTCCTGCTCCGCGAACACCTGCGCCGCCAGGTGGAACGCGGAGTTGGCCGCGGGTACGCCGCAGTACACCGCAGCCTGCATCAGAACTTCCTTGATGTCGTCGCGCGTCACGCCGTTGTTGCGAGCGGCGTCGAGGTGCAGGCGCAGCTCTTCCGGCCGATTCAGCGCGACCATCATCGCGATCGTCAGCAGGCTGCGCGTGTGGCGCGGCAGCCCCGGTCGGGTCCACGTCTCGCCCCACGCGGTGCGCGTGATGTAGTCGAGGAACTCGCCGTTGAAGTCGGTGCGCGACGAGGCGCTGCGGTCGACGTGCGCATCACCCAGCACCGAACGACGCATCGTCTCGCCCATCGATCGACGACTCGGTTCGGTGATCGTGTCGGCGGTGAGGAAGCGCAGCACCGCGGCATTGAAGGCGCCGGCCTGCTCGAGGTTCGACAGGTGCGCGGCATCGAGCTCGACGTACTGCGCGTCGGGGATGGCGTCGGCGATCTCGTGGCCGAGGGCCGGCGGGGTCGACGGATCGTGCCTGCCCGCGATCACCAGCACGGGTACCCGGATCAGCATCAGTTGCGCGCGCAGGTCGGCGTCGCGGATCGCACCGCAGTTCGCGGCGTAACCTGCGCCGCTGGTCTCGGTCAGCATCTGGCGGATACGTGCGACACCGGCCGGTGCGAGCTCGCGGTGACGACCGGTGAACCAGCGCTCGACGACCGCGTCGCACATCGATTCGGGCAAGCCGGTCGGCCCAGCATCGTGCAATGCATCGATGCGGCTGTTCCAGGTTTCCTGCGTGCCGATCTTCGCTCCAGTGTTGGCGAGCACCACGCGAGACAGTCGCTGCGGTGCGTGGATCGCGAGCCACAGGCCGGTCAGTCCGCCCATCGACAGCCCGCAGAAGTGGGCGCGTTCGATGTGCAGGTGATCGAGCAGCGCGAGCACGTCGTTGCCGAGCTGGTCGAGGGTGTAAGGACCCGGTGGCACCGACGACGCGCCATGGCCGCGCGTGTCGTAGCGGATCACTCGGAAGTTGGCGGCCAGCAACTGCAGTTGCGGCGACCACATCTCGAGATCGGTCCCGAGCGAGTTCGAGAGGATCAGCGGCGGCGCGTAGTCGTTGCCGTCGACGCGGTAGTTGAGGGTCGCATCGCCCGCGGTCAGTGTCGGCACGCAGTTCTCCTTTTCTAGACCCGTTCGATCACGAGGGCGATGCCTTGCCCGACGCCGATGCACATCGTGCACAGCGCGAAGCGGCCGCCGCTGCGATGCAGCTGGTAAATCGCGGTCGTCACGAGCCGCGCGCCGCTCATGCCGAGCGGATGGCCGAGCGCGATTGCGCCGCCGTTGGGGTTGACGCGGGGATCGTCGTCGGCGACGCCGAGCTCGCGCAGTACGGCGATGCCCTGGCTCGCGAAGGCTTCGTTGAGTTCGATCACGTCCATCTGGTCGACCGTCATCCCGAGACGCTTCAGCAGCTTCATCGACGCAGGCGCCGGCCCGATGCCCATGATGCGCGGCGGCACACCGGCCGTGGCCATGCCGACGACGCGCGCCTTCGGGGTCAGGCCATGCGTCTTCGCGGCTGCGCCGCCGGTGATCAGCAGCGCACACGCGCCGTCGTTGACACCCGATGCATTGCCGGCCGTGACCGTGCCGTCGGGGCGCACGACGCCCTTCAGCTTCGCGAGCGAGTCCAGGCTGGTCGCCCGCGGATGCTCGTCGCGGTCGACCATCAAGGGGTCGCCCTTCTTCTGCGCGATGGTGACCGGCGTGATCTCCTGCGCGAGCGTGCCGTCGGCCTGCGCGCGCGAGGCCTTGGACTGGCTGGCCAGCGCGAACCGATCCTGGTCCTCACGGCTGATCCTGAAGTCGGTCGCGACGTTCTCGCCGGTCTCGGGCATCGAGTCGACGCCGTAGCGTTCCTTCATCAGTTTGTTGACGAAGCGCCAGCCGATGGTCGTGTCGTAGACGGTGTTGGCGCGCGAGAACGCGGACTCGGCCTTCGGCATCACGAACGGCGCACGGCTCATCGACTCGACCCCGCCCGCGATCATCAGCAGGTTGTCGCCGGCCGCGATCGAGCGTGCCGCGGTGCCGATCGCGTCCATGCCCGAGCCGCACAGCCGGTTGATCGTCGCGCCCGGCACGTCGACCGGCAGGCCTGCGAGCAGCGCCGACATGCGCGCGACGTTGCGGTTGTCTTCGCCGGCCTGGTTGGCGCAGCCGTAGATGACGTCGTCGACCTGGCTCCAGTCGAGTGAAGCGTTGCGCTTCATCAGCGCCTTGATCGGTACCGCACCGAGGTCGTCGGTGCGGACCGACGACAGCACGCCGCCGTAGCGACCGATCGGAGTACGGATCGCGTCGCAGATGAATACGTCGTCCATGGAAGTCTCTCTCGTGGTGGGGCGAGCCGCGGTCGATCACGGTCTTCGAGGATGCAGCCGGCTCTGGAGGCTTGCCGGAAGCGAGTCACGATGTTGCCACGCATGGACGCCCGGCTTCGACGGCTGCTTCGGCTTCACCGTGAATTCACGATCGCTTCACGAAGCTTTCATCACCGCGTTCTATCGTGCGACGCGCTGGCACAATACCTTGTCCATCAGGGGGAAGCATGTCGCAAGGCCGGGCAGATCGCGTGCGGACCGATGCGGGTCGTGGGTCGTGGTCCCGATCGCTCGCGATCCGCGGCCTCGCTGCGCTCCTCTTCATCGCGGCTTCCATGCTGGCGAGCGGGCCGGACAACATGGCCGATGCGGCCCCCGCGGCTCCCGGCACGACGGTGACGGTCCGCCAGTTCTCGCCGCAGGGTGAGGTGGCGACGATCCGCCAGGCGCGTGCGACCTTCAGCGACGCGATGGTCGACTTCGGCGATGCGAAGAAGGACGCGCCCTTCGATGTCCAGTGCGCGACCACAGGTACCGGCCGATGGGTCAACGACCGCACCTGGGTCTACGACTTCACCAACGATGTCGGTCCTGGTACGCGCTGCAGCTTCACCGCGAAGCTCGACTTCAGGTCGCGCGACGGCGCGATCGTCGGCGGCAAGACCGCGTTCACGTTTTCGACCGGCGGGCCGGCCATCGTCCGCAATTTCCCCTACGCGGGCGAGGGCGGTCCAGGCATCGACGAAGAGCAGGTCTTCGTGCTGGTCCTCAACGGACCCGTCACGCCCGCGAGCGTCCAGGCCAACGCGTGGTGCGAGATCTCGGGAATCGTCGAGCGCGTCGGTGTGCGACTCGTCGACGGACCGGACCGTGCCGAATTGCTGAAGCGCTTCTCGTTGGGGAACAGGGCCGACCAGGTGACGATGCTGGCCTGTACCCGACGCCTGCCGAACAGCGCGAAGGTCGCGCTCGTGTGGGGCCGCGGTATCGCGTCGCCCGGCGGTATCGCCACGACGGGCGAGCGGCGCTTGTCCTTTGAGGTCCGTGCCGACTTCACCGCCAGCTTCACCTGCGAGCGCGAGAATGCGCAGGCGGCCTGCACTCCGGTTCGCCCGGTCCGCGTCGAACTCACGTCACCGGTCGCGCGCGCACTGGCCGAGCGCTTCGTGCTCAGCTACGTCGACGCCGGCAAGACCGTCGAACGCCATCCGACCTTCGACGCCGACAACCGCAGCGCATCGACCTCGGCGATCGAGTTCAAGCCGCCGTTCGCCGAGAACGCGGAGCTGACGGTCGAAGCGCCGAAGGATCTGGTCGATGACGCGGGTCGGCCGCTGACCAACGCGTCGCTGTTCCCGCTCAGGTCGAAGACCGCTGTCGCGCCGCCGTTGGCGAAGTTCGCGGCGTCGCCGTTCGGCATCCTCGAACTCAACGCCGATCCCGTGTTGCCGTTGACGGTGCGGCATGTGGAGGCGGCACTCGCGATCCGTGGCATCTATGTGGCGAGTGGTGTCGTCGATGCCGCGAAGTCGCAGGGCATGGTGCGCGCGGTCACCGTCGCGGCCGACCAGGGTGATGCCGCGCTGATCGAGTGGCAGCGGCGTGTGCGCAAGTATCACGAGTCGAGTATCGCGAAGTCACAGGTCGATCCAGCGGACCTGCCGGCCGACATCAAGGCCGCGGGAGATCGCGAGCGCGTGGGCACCAACAAGCGCACCGACCGGCAGGCGGCGCGTGCCGAGGCGGTCGAGGAGGCGCGTGTGCCGACCCGCGAGCTGAGCCTGCTCAGGCGCGATCCCAAGGCTGTGTCCCTGGCGCTGCCCGGCGCTCGCAGCGACGATCCCCGCCCATTCGAAGTGGTCGGCATCCCGCTGTCCGAGCCGGGCTTCCACATCGTCGAGGTCGAGTCGCAACGTCTCGGCGCTGCGTTGCTGGGCAGGCCGGCGCCGATGTACGTGCGCACGACGGCGCTGGTCACCAACCTCGGCGTCCACGTCAAGTTCGGCCGCGCCAACGCGGGCGTGTGGGTCACCACGCTTGACCGCGCGAAGCCGGTCGTCGGCGCGGCCGTGCAGATCTCCGATTGCACCGGCCACCCGTTGTGGAGTGGCACGACCGACGCGCGTGGCTTCGCGTTCGTGGCGCAGGCCTTCCCGGTCTCGTACGACCGTTCGTGCCAGGTCGAGGACGGCGAGGAGAGTGGCGGCCAGACGGGGTATTTCGTCAGTGCCCGCAAGCCGATTGCCGAGGGACCGAACGCCGGCAAGACCGACTTGGCATTCGTGTGGTCGAGCTGGAACGAAGGCATCGAGAGCTGGCGCTTCAACCTGCCCGGCGGTTCGTCCTACTACGGCGGCGGAGACGACGATCACGAGCGCGTGGTCGCGCACACGGTGTTCGATCGCACATTGTTGCGGGCCGGGCAGACCGTGTCGATGAAGCACTATCTGCGCGTCGAAGACCTAGCGGCTCTGTCGTTGCCTTCCGCGAAAGACCTCCCCACGACGGTCGAGATCACGCATGTCGGCTCGGACCAGAAATACACCTTCGACCTCGCGTGGCACGGCGGCCGCGCGGCCGACACCACCTTCAAGCTGCCCGACGACGCGAAGCTCGGGATGTACCAGGTCATGCTGGTCCGCGGCGACCGGCGCATCGAGACCGGCAGCTTCCGCGTCGAGGAGTTCCGCCTGCCGGTGATGCGCGGCAGCATCGACGTCGTCGCCGGCGACGTGAAGGCATCGCGTGACCTCGTGCGGCCGGCGGCGCTATCGGCCAACGTCGCGATCGCGTACACCAACGGCGGCTCGGCATCGGCGCTGCCGGTCCGGGTCTCCGCGGCCATCAAGCCGCGCTTCCCGCAGTTCGCGGGCTACGAGGGCTACAGCTTCGTGCGGGCCGAGCGCAGCGACGACGACGGCAACGTCTCGTACGCGGACTTCGTTGAGGACGGCCCGCGCTTCGCGCGCGGCACGCCGGGCCAGCGGGTCGTGGCCGACAAGCTCGCCGTCACGCTCGACAAGAACGGCGCAGGCCAGGTCGACCTGAAGGACCTGCCGGCCATCGATGCACCGCGCGACCTCGTCGTCGAGGCGACCTATCCCGATCCTAACGGCGAGATCCAGACGCTGTCGCGAACCGTCTCGTTGTGGCCGGCCGCGGTCGTGGTCGGTGTACGCGCCGACGACTGGGTCTCGGTGCGCGGCAAGACGCAGATCAAGCTGGTGACGGTCGACACCGCGGGCAGGCCGGTGGCCGGCGTGTCCGTCGAACTGCATGGCACCGCACACAACGTGCGGTCGATCCGCAAGCGCATGGTCGGCGGCTTCTACGCCTACGACAACCAGCGCGAGAGCAAGGAGCTGGGGCTCCTGTGCAGCGGCAAGTCGAACGCGCAGGGCCTGGCGTTCTGCACCGCGTCGCTTGCGGAGCCGGGCAATGTCGAGCTCGTCGCGAGCGCGAAGGACGCGGCGGGTAACGCGGCAGAGGCGAGCACATCGGTGTGGGTCACGCGCGAGGCCGAGGTGTGGTTCGGTGGCGAGAACCAGGACCGGGTCGACGTGCTGCCCGAGAAGAAGTCGTATGCGCCGGGCGAGATCGCGAAGTTTCAGGTCCGCATACCGTTCCGAGCTGCTACCGCGCTGGTCTCGATCGAGCGCGACGGCATTCTCGCGACACAGGTCGTCGAGGTGCATGGCGACGATCCGACGATCTCGGTGAAGGTCGAGGCCGACTGGGCACCCAACGTCTTCGTGTCGGTTCTCGCGGTGCGTGGCCGCATCCGCGACGTGCCCTGGTATTCGTTCTTCACGTGGGGGTGGAAGTCACCGACCGACTGGTGGAAGGCATGGCGCGACGAGGGCAAGTTGTACGAGCCGCCGACGGCGATGGTCGATCTCGGCAAGCCCGCTTTTAAGTACGGCATCGCGGCGATCAAGGTGGATAAGGCCGGTCACCAGTTGAAGGTGGCGGTCACCACCGACAAGAGCGACTACGCGATCCGTACGACGGCGAAGGCCACGGTCCGCGTCACGCTGCCCGACGGCAAGCCCGCACCGGCCGGCACCGAGGTCGCCATCGCCGCGGTCGACGAGGCCTTGCTCGAACTGATGCCCAACGCGAGCTGGAACCTCTTCGACGCGATGATCCGCCAACGCAGCTACGGCATCGAGACCGCGACCGCGCAGATGCAGATCGTGGGCAAGCGGCACTACGGTCGCAAGGCCGCGCCACCCGGCGGGGGCGGTGGTCTCAGCCCGAGTCGCGAGCTGTTCGACACGCTGCTGCTGTGGAAGCCGTCGCTCGTGCTCGACGCGAACGGCAGCGCCACGGTCGACGTGCCGCTCAACGACTCGCTGACCGCGTTCCGCATCGTCGCGATCGCCGACACCGGGACGGCCCTGTTCGGCACCGGCAGCGTGACCATCCGTTCCAGGCAAGACCTGCAGATCGTGTCCGGCCTGCCGCCGCTGGTGCGCGAGGGCGATCGTTATCAGGCAAGCATCACGTTGAGGAACACGACGAAGGCGGCGATGGACGTGGAGGTCGCCGCTGCGCAGACGCCGTTGACCTTCGATGTGCTGCGGAAGGCGGCCGGGGAGGCGGCGGCCGATCGCTTGCCGTCGCAGCGGATCCATGTCGATGCCGAGTCCTCGCAGCCCGTCGAATGGTCGGTAGTCGCGCCCGATCACGTCCGTTCGACGCTCTGGACGATCACCGCGAAAGCGGCTTCGGCGAACGACAGCATCACCGTGCCCCAGCAAGTGACGGCGGCCATCCCCGTGACGGTCCAGCAGGCGACGCTCTCTCAGGTCGATCGCAGCTTCACGCTGCCGGTCGCGGCTCCGGCCGATGCCGTTGCCGGCGCCGATGGCGTGTTGCGCGGCGGTCTGTCGATCGGGTTGAAGCCGAAACTGTCGGATGGGTTGCCGGGCGTACTCGACTGGTTCAACCGCTATCCCTACAACTGTCTCGAGCAGAAGGCGTCGATCGCGATCGGTACGCTGAACGAAAAGCGCTGGGACGAGGTCGCGCGGCAACTTCCGCTCTATCTCGACGAAGACGGGCTCGCCGCGTACTACCCGCCGCGCGCCGGCGAGCCGGCTTCGGGCAGCGACGTGCTGACCGCCTACCTGCTCAGCGCGAGCGCCGAGGCGAGCGCATTCGGCAAGTACGGCATCCCCGACACGACGCGTGCGAGGATGCAGAGCGGACTGGTCGCGTTCGTCGAGGGGCGGCTAAAGCGCGACGTGTGGAGTCCGTTCGCCAGCGATGCCCAGCGCCAGCTGGATGTGCGCAAGCTGGCCGCAATCGACGCGCTGACCCGCGACGGCAAGGCCACCCCGCGGATGCTGCAGTCGCTACAGATGTTGCCGAACCAGTGGCCGACATCGGCGGTGCTCGACTGGATGGGCATCCTCAAGCGGATGTCGACGATTCCGGAGCGCGACAAGCGGCTTGCCGAGGCCGACCAGATGCTGCGTTCGCGCCTGAATTACCAAGGCACGCGGCTCGACTTCTCGACCGAGAAGGACGACTTCTGGTACTGGATGATGGCTTCGGGCGACGGCAACGCTTCGAGGCTGCTGCTGACGGTTCTCGACGATCCCGCGTGGAAGGACGATGCGCCACGGCTGGTATTCGGCGCGCTGCAGCGGCAGCGCCAGGGCCACTGGCTGACGACGACGGCGAACCTGTGGGGCACGCTCGCCGTCAACGCGTTCTCGAAACGCTTCGAACGCGACGGCAATCCGACCGGGACGACGCGCGCGGTCGTGGCCTACGGACCGACGGCGGCCCTGTCGTGGACCGAAAAGCCGCAAGGGGGAAGCCTGCTGCTGCCTTGGCCGACGAAGGACACGGCGCGCGACGTGACGCCGGTCCGCAACAACCTGGTGGTGACGCAGGACGGCGGCGGCAAGCCGTGGTTGACCGTGCAGAGTCTCGCGGCCGTGCCGCTCAAGGCGCCGTTCACGTCCGGCTATCGCATCACGCGAACCATCTTGCCGATCGAGCAGAGGGTGAAAGGCGTGTACTCGCGCGGGGACGTGCTGCGCATCACGGTGGAGGTCGACGCGCAGACCGACATGAGCTGGGTCGTGTTGTCGGACCCGATCCCCGGCGGTGCCACGGTCCTCGGCACCGGTCTGGGCCGCGACTCGCAACTCGCGGCCGCCGGCGAGCAACGCCAGGGCTGGGTGTGGCCGGCCTATGAGGAGAAGACCTTCGAGGCGTACCGCAGCTACTACCGCTACGTGCCTAAGGGCAAATTCACGACCGAGTACACGGTGCGCCTCAACAACGGCGGCAAGTTCGGCCTGCCCCCGACGCGCGTGGAGGCGATGTATGCGCCGGAGATGTACGGGGAAGTGCCGAATGGGATGGTGGAGGTGGGGCCGTGAGGTTCTTCGACCGCTTTCACCAACAAGCTATTCATCAGTCGACGGCCTTCGTCAGGATGAGGATGGCACCGGGCGTGTTGAAAAGGATGTGCTGTCCAACCGTGATCGCGTAGCGCTTGTAGAAAGGACATTCGGACCAATTCAGGTACGCGTAGCTCATCGTTGCAAATCCAACCAGGCCGCTAAGCGCCCGCCAGTCGGCAGCCAAGCCGTGGGCGAGTGCCGATAGAAGGGCAACGACAACGACCATGGTGACAACCCGAAGCTCGAAAGCCAGCATGAACTCGATAAGTCCGATGAAGATCAGGTTTTCGAAGATCGGCGTAATGACCAACAAGCCGACGACCGTAGGCGGAGCCAGCTTGTTCGCCTCTTCGTGGAGCAAGCCGAACTTGATCAGTCCAATTGGAATCAACAGCGCGAAAACGATGCTCAGCGAAAGGAACGTGGTCTTGAAAATGTACGCAAGTGTTCCGTAGCGCTTGTCGAACACGAATGCAAAGGCATTGAGCGCCCACGATGCGAACATCGTTCACCTCGTGAGGGGGCGGCCAGCCCCCTTTTCTTGATCAAGCGCCGACCATGTTGTAGTAGTGGCCCTGTTCTTCCGCCATGCCCGCGTAATCGACGTTTCCAGCCATGACCTGATCGCCAATCATCGTGGCGAGTTTTCCAAGAAAGTCGTTGAGGATTGCTCCAGCTCCACCAACGGATTCTGTGTCTTGCATAGTGATTTCCTGCATGTCGAGCTCCTGAAAGCGATGAGGGCACGGCGACGGTTGGCATTTCCAACGTGTCACCGCAGGGAGGCGGTAACAACCTTGATCGATGTGCAGATCGAAGCTGAATGCCTTCACTGACGATAGGCGTAGGTGCTGTCGGTGTCGTCGTTCGTTCGCGTGACATGTGAGAGTTTCGAATGCCTGATCGCCAGTGCCGTCCGATTGAACAAGACACTACACGGAAGAGCCATGCTCCAGACGGGTGACAAGTTTGCAGCGGTATCCGGGCGTGCGAGCGGAAGCGGCAGAGTCGGCGCTGTATTCGCGGCAGCGATGTTGTGCTCATGTTTGGCGGCTTCGGCAGCGACGCCCAGTTACACGGAAGTCCTGAACGCCTACCGCACCAGCGAGACCCCCTTCACCGACCGCCACGGCGAAGTCATCCAGGTCCTGCGCACCGACCCTTCCGTCCGCAAGCTGCCCTGGACCTCGTTGTCCGAGGTCTCGCCCGCGCTGCGCATCGCGCTCGTCCTCTCCGAAGACCAGCGCTTCTACGAGCACGCCGGCGTCGACTGGAAAGCGGTTGGATCAGCCGCCTGGGGCAACTTGTGGAACACGCGGACCCGTGGCGCCTCGACCATCACGATGCAGCTCGCGGGGCTTCTTGACGGCGACCTGCGCGCGGCCAGTCGGGGTCGCTCGATCGGGCAGAAGCTGTCGCAGGCCGCGACCGCCCTCGTCCTCGAACACGACTGGAAGAAGGACCAGATCCTCGAGGCCTATCTGAACCTGGTCGGCTATCGCGGCGAAATCGTCGGCGTCGCCGCGCTGTCGGCGACCCTGTTCGAAAAATATCCCAGTGGTCTCGATGCGCGCGAGGCGGCCATCACGGCGGCGCTCGTGCGTGCGCCGAACGCGTCGTCGGCGCGGGTCGCCGAACGCGCGTGCGCGATCCTTCGGGCCGAAGCGCTGGCGGATGAGTGCCGCGGCCTGCCCGAATACACGGCGCTGGTCCTGGCCCGCAAGGCGGCGCCCCGCCTGGACAGCGATCCCCAGCTCGCTCCGCAGTTCGCCCGCGCCGTGCTGCGCGAGCAGAAGAAGGCGCCAGCTGATCGTCGCGTGGCGACCGCGGTGGGCGCACCGATCATCACGACTCTCGATGCCCGTCTGCAGCGCTTCGCCCGCGCCACCCTGCGCAGCCACCTCGCGGAACTCGCCGATCGCAACGTCGAGGACGGCGCCGTCCTCGTACTCGACAACGCGACCGGCGAGGTGCTCGCCTGGGTCGGTTCTTCGGGCGGGCTGTCAGACGCGGCCGAGGTCGACCACGTCCTCGCACCGCGACAGGCGGGCTCGACGCTCAAGCCCTTCCTCTACGAGCTCGCGATCGAGAAGCGCTGGCTGACGGCGGCGTCGGTCCTCGACGATTCACCGGTCAACCTCGCGACCGCCAGCGGCCTCTACATCCCGCAGAACTACGACCACGACTTCAAGGGACCGATCAGCGTCCGGACCGCGCTCGCGTCGTCGCTCAACGTGCCCGCTGTGCGAACGCTGGTGATGGTCGCGCCAGAACGCTTCCACCAGCGGCTGCGATCGCTCGGCTTCTCGACGTTGCGCGAATCGGGCGACTACTACGGCTACTCGCTCGCGCTGGGGTCGGCCGAAGTGACGCTCGCCGACCTGACCAACGCCTATCGTGCCTTGGGCAACCGCGGCGCTTTCGGCGTCATCGTCACGAACGCGGCGTCGCCCAGGGTCGCCCCGCGAGCGGCGATGGACGGAGGCGCGTCGCTGATCGTCGGCGACATCCTGTCGGATCGCGATGCACGCACGACCACCTTCGGCATGGACAGCGTGCTGTCGACCCGCCGCTGGTCCGCGGTCAAGACGGGGACGAGCAAGGACATGCGCGACAACTGGTGTATCGGGTTCATGCGCCGCTACACGGTCGGCGTGTGGGTCGGCAACTCGAGCGGCGCGTCGATGTGGGACGTGTCGGGCACGACCGGCGCGGCGCCGGTCTGGCAGGCGTTGATCGACTATCTCGCGAAGCAGGACGTCCGGTCGTCGAACGCGATGCCGGTCGATGGTGATCTCCAGGCGCTGCGCGTGGTGAGACGCGACATCAACTTCGAAGGGCATCTGGAAGCGGCGCGCACCGAACTGTTCCTCGAAGGGACGGAGTCGTCGCGCATGGTGCGCAGCGCAGCGCTGTCAGCGACCACCAGCGCCAGGCCCGGCCAGGGCAACGGCACGATCCGGCAGCCGGTCGACGGGACGGTCCTGGCGATCGATCCCGACATCCCGCCGCAACGTCAGCGCATGACCTTCGAGACGGCCAGCGGAACCGGGCAGTGGCGCCTCGACGGTCGCGTCGTGGGCCGTGGGTCTCGCTTCGAATGGCCGGTGTGGCCGGGCCGGCACACGCTCGAGTGGCTGGACGCGCAACGCACGCCGGTCGACCGGGTGACGTTCGAAGTGCGCGGCGCCGACGTTCGTCCGATGGTGGCGAACCGGGTGCCGAAGTAGGGCCAATTCATCGATCCTTGCCGTCGGCTGGTATAAGCTTGCCAGAAGCAAGTATATCCGGGAGCCGGCCATGAGCGCCATTCCAGTCCATCGTCACGTCGACAGCGAGTCGATCGAATCGGTTCGGGCCTTCAATCGTTTGTACACGCGGCGCCTGGGTCTGCTCGGCAGCGGCCTGCACGACAGTCGCCACTCGTTGCCGGAAGTCCGCGTGATGTACGAGCTGGCGGCGATACCCGGCCGCAGCGCGAGCGAGCTGGCGCGTTCGCTCGATCTTGACCTCGGTTATGTCAGCCGACTGGTCACGAAGCTCCACGCCGACGGTCTCGTAAAGAAGACGCCGTCGCCGCTCGATGGGCGGCAGAGCCTGCTGACGCTGACGGCCAAGGGCATCAAGGTCTTCACGCCGATCGAGAATGCGATGCGCACGCAGATCGGCGCGCTGCTCGAAGACGTGCCTCACGACCGCCGCCATGTGCTGCTGCGTTCGATGCGGGCGATCCATGGCGTGCTGGAGCCCGAAGTCGCGGCGTCGTATCTGATTCGCGATCACAAGGTTGGCGACATCGGCTGGGTCATCCATCGCCAAGCCGTGCTCTATGCCGAGGAGTTCGGCTGGGACACGCGCTTCGAAGGCATGCTCGCCGAGATCGCCGCCGCCTTCATCAAGCATTTCGATCCGGCGTTCGAGCACTGCTGGATCGCCGAGCGCGACGGCGACGTCGCGGGATCGGTGTTCCTCGTTCGCAAGAGCGCCCGTGTCGCTCAACTGCGGATGCTCTTCGTGGAACCGTCTGGCCGCGGGCTCGGCATCGGGGCGCGACTGGTCGAAGCGTGCATCGGGTTCGCGAAGGCAAAAGGCTATCGGACCGTGGTCCTGTGGACCAACGACATCCTCGGCTCGGCCCGCAAGATCTACCAGGCGGCCGGCTTCACGCTCGAGCGCAGCGAGGCGCACCGGTCGTTCGGCAAGGACCTGGTGGGGCAGTACTGGTCGCTGAAACTGGGCCGTTGAATTTCCGGCACGCGGCTGCGCACGACTTTCAGCGCTTGCGGGTGGCCACTTCGCGCGCCATCACCGCCGCGCCGCCGAGATAGTTGGCCGGATCGGTCAGTTCGCGCAGTCGGGCTTCACCGAGGCGTTCGACGATCGGCTGATGCTTCATCAGCGCTTCGAACAGCGTGACCCGCTGCTCGATCGCTTCGCGACAGGCGTCGTAAACGACGTCGTGCGCCTCCTGACGGCCGATCTCCGGCGCCAGTCCCATCATCACCGCCTCGGCCACGATCAGGCCGCCGGTGAGGTCGAGGTTGTGCTTCATGCGGTCGGTGTCGACATCGAGTCCGCGCAGCAGGAACGCCGACTGATGCAGGCCGCTCGCCGCGAGCAGGAACGCCTCAGGCAACGCGCTCCATTCGAGATGCCAGGGACCGGTGGCGCGCTCGAAGTCGGTCAGCATCGCGTCCAGCATCAGCGACGCGCGCTCGCGCAGCATCTTCGCTGCCGCGAAAATCAGTTCGCTCGAGATCGGGTTGCGCTTCTGCGGCATCGTCGAACTGCCGCCGCGACCGGGCACGAACGGCTCGGCGACCTCGCCGAATTCGGACGACGCCATCGTCATCACGTCGACGGCGATCTTGCCGAGCGACGCGCCGATCGCCGCGAGCAGCGAGACGATCTCGTTCGGACCGTCGCGCGCGACGTGCCAGGTGATGCCGGGGTCCGTGAGTCCGAGTTCCTCGGCCAGAAAGCCGCGCACCGCGATGCCGTTCTTCGCGTCGCCCAGAGAGGCCATGGTGCCGGCGGCGCCGCCGAACTGGACGAGGAGGGCGCGGGCGCATACCTGTTCGAGCCGTTCGGCATGACGATCGAGCGCCGACAGCCAGACCGCGCAGCGAAAGCCGAAGGTCACCGGCAGCGCGTGCTGCAGGTGGGTCCGACCGGCCGTGACCGTGGTCGCGTACCGCTCGGCCAGCTCGGCGAGCGCCGCGCGCACGTCGTCCAGTTGCGACCCGACGAGGGCCAGCGCGGCCTTGCACTGAAGCATCGTCGCGCTGTCCATGATGTCCTGCGTCGTCGCACCCCAGTGGACGTAGCGACCGGGCTCGCCGCATTGTGCCGAGAGCTGCCGGACCATCGCCAGGATCGGGTAGCCGACGATCTCGGTCTCGACCCGCAGCGCTTCGTAGTCGAAGGTCGTCGGGTCGGCCGACGCGGTGATCCGCGTCGCGGCTTCGCTCGGAATCAGGCCGGCGCGCGCTTCGGCGCGGGCCAGGGCCGTCTCGACGTCGACGCAGCGCGCGATGAAGGCCCGTTCGTCGAAGATCGCGCGCATCGCGGGGGTGCCGAACATGTCGCGCAACAGCAGCGAGTCGAAGACCGATGTGGACATCCGTGTTCCTTGGAGAGCGTGATAGGGCGGCCGGTGGCGCTGAAGTGCCGCGGACCGGTCGAGCGCCTAGAATAGAACTCTTTGCGCCCGCGCTCCCCGCGGGTCGCTCCTGCGCCGGAGGCTCCCATGCTCACAGTCGTCGCTCCCTATTCCGCCAGCACCGCCACGCCCCACACGACCACCATTTCGCCGGTACCCGAGATCGTCGCCGAACTTGCAGCCGGTCGCATGGTGATCCTGGTCGACGAGGAAGATCGTGAGAACGAGGGCGACCTGGTGCTGGCCGCCGAATTCGTCACGCCCGAAGCGATCAACTTCATGGCGCGTTATGGCCGCGGCCTGATCTGCCTGACGCTCACCGAAGACCGTTGCCGACAGCTCAACCTGCCGCTGATGACCGCCGCCAACGGCACCCGCTACGGCACCAAGTTCACGATGTCGATCGAGGCCGCCGCAGGCGTGACCACCGGCATCTCGGCGGCAGATCGCGCGCGCACCATCCAGGCCGCCGTCGCGAAGGACGCAAAGCCGTCGGACATCGTGCAGCCCGGACACATCTTCCCGATCCGCGCCGAGGCCGGCGGAGTGCTGATGCGCGCCGGACACACGGAAGCCGGTTGTGACCTGGCACGCATGGCCGGTATGGCGCCCGCTTCGGTGATCTGCGAGATCCTGAAGGACGACGGCACGATGGCGCGCCTGCCCGACCTGATGGTCTTCGCGCAGGAACATGGCCTGAAGATCGGAACCATCGCCGACCTGATCCACTACCGCTCGGCCAACGAGAGCCTCATCGAGCGCGTTGCCGAACGCGACGTGGAGACGGCGCACGGGCCACTGCGCGCGATCGCCTATCGCGACTTGCCGAGCGGTGCGGCGCACCTCGCGCTGACGCACGGCGCGATCGATCCCGAGCGCGAGACGCTGGTGCGTGTCCACGAGCCCACGTCGCTGCTCGACTTGATCGACGGCGGCACGTCGACGCACTCGTGGACCGTGGCCCGCGCCCTCGAGGCGATCGCGAAGGCCGAGGCCGGCGTCGTCGTCTTGCTCAACTGCAACGAGTCGGCCGACGGCCTGTTCGGACAGTTCGCGTCGCTCGCCGAAGTCGACCGCACCGGTGCCTGCCTTGAGAAGAGTGTCGAACGCAAGATGGACCTGCGGACCTACGGCATCGGCGCGCAGATCCTGCGCGACCTGGGCGTGGGCCGGATGCGCCTGCTGGCCAAGCCGCGCAAGATGCCGTCGATGACGGGCTACGACCTGCGCGTCGCCGGCTATGTCGATCCCTGATGTCGTAGCCGCCCATTCATTCTCCAGATCGCCATCGATGACCGTTGAAACTCTGCTTCCCGATATGGCCGGTGCCGATCTGCGCATCGGCATCGTCCAGTCCCGCTTCAACGAGCCGGTCTGTCTCGTGCTGCGCAAGGCCTGCGTCACCGAGCTACTGGCGCTCGGTGTGTCGGCCGAGGACATCTTGATCGCGACCGTGCCCGGCGCGCTCGAGATCCCGTTCGCGCTGCAGAAGATGGCCGAGTCGCAGCAGTTTGACGCATTGATCGCCCTCGGGGCGGTGATCCGCGGCGACACTTATCATTTCGAGCTGGTGTCGAACGAGAGTGCGGCCGGCATCTCGAAGGTCGCGCTCGGCTTCGACATCCCCGTCGCGAACGGCGTGCTGACCACCGAGGACGAGGCTCAGGCCGACGCTCGCGCCGAGAGCAAGGGCCGCGATGCGGCCGGTGCGGCGGTCGAGATGGCCAACCTCGCGAGCCGTCTCGAAGACCTCGCAACCGACGACGACGAAGAGCCGCAGTGACTCATCAAGGAAGCACGCTTCAGTGAACGCAACGAATCATCCAACCGATGCCGCATCCGACGCGGCCAAGCCTGCCGTCCGCAAAGGGCCGCCCAAGAGCGCACGCCGCCGCTCGCGCGAATTCGCGCTGCAGGGGCTCTACGAATGGCTGCTGTCGCGTGACGCCGGCAACGAGAACGCCGGCGCGATCGACGCGCACATCCGCGAGACGCCGGGCTTCGAGAAAGCCGATGCCGAGCACTACGGCGCGCTGCTCCACGGCGCGATCCGCGAAGTGACGCCGCTGCGCGCGGCGATCTCGCCTTACCTCGATCGACCGATCGTCGAGCTGTCGCCGGTCGAACACGGCGTACTGCTGATCGGCGCCTACGAACTCGCGCATCACGTCGAGATCCCCTATCGCGTCGTAATCAACGAGGCGGTCGAGGTCGCCAAGTCGTTCGGCGGCACCGACGGCTTCAAGTACGTCAACGGCGTCCTCGACAAGCTCGGGGTCGACCTGCGACCCGACGAGAGCACGGCGCGCCGCTCGCGCTGATCGCGCGCAACAGTCTTGGTTTCTCTACCGGAGCGGAGATGGACATGAAGCGGAGCGTGATGACTTGGGGCTGGGCCTTGTTCGTGGGTTCGACGGCGATGGCGCAAGCTGCCGAATCCCCATCGTCGGAGGCCGACTGGGCGGATGCGCAGCCGGTCGCTTCGCTGTCGGTGCGCCCGCTCGCGGCGGCCGAGGCACCCAGCCATTTGAAGGATCGTGAAGGCATGTTCGTCGTCGAAGGTGCCATCGTCGATCTGCGTTCGGGCCAGACGCTGATGAAGCCGCGCCTGATCGTCCATCGCGGCGATACGGCCACCATCGAAGGCGGCGTGTTCGATCGGGTCATGATGAAGCTGACCGTGCAGATCGATGCGACGGCCGACGGCGCCAGCACGACGACCGAGCTGCGCGACAACGGCGTCGTGACCAGCACGTCGACCACCCGCTTCTCGTTCGCGTCCATCTGACGTCGCCGACCTCGTCGGCTCGACCGGCATGACCGAGTTCGAGCTGATCGCGCGTTATTTCGAGAAGCCCGCGAAGCGGCTGCATCACCGGGCGCGGCTCGGCATCGGCGACGACTGCGCGTTGCTCGCGCCGCGGGCGGGCCACGAGCTCGCGATCTCCACCGACATGCTGGTGGCCGGTCGCCACTTCTTCGAGAAGGTCGATCCGGCTTCGCTCGGCTGGAAGACACTGGCCGTCAATCTCTCGGACCTCGCGGCGATGGGCGCGCGGCCGCTCGCCTTCACGCTCGCCATCGCATTGCCGGCGATCGACGAGGCATGGCTCGCGGCTTTCGCCGAAGGCCTGTTTGGCTGCGCCACGGAGTTCGGCTGCGAACTGGTCGGTGGTGACACCACCCGCGGGCCATTGAACCTGTGCGTGACAGTGTTCGGTGAGGTGCCCGAAGGTCGGGCCTTGAGAAGGGCGGCCGCGCTCGTCGGCGACGACGTCTGGGTATCGGGCACCTTGGGCGGTGCAGCGCTCGCGTTGCAGCGAAGCACAACTGCCTCCACCACACTGCGCGTCAAACTCGAACGTCCGATCCCCAGACTGCGCCTGGGCGAAGCCCTCGTCGCTGTCGCGCATGCGGCGATCGACGTCTCCGACGGCCTCGCGCAGGACCTCGGGCACGTGCTCGCGGCTTCGGACTGCGGTGCCGAACTGTGGCTTGATGCCATTCCGTGTCAACGCGAACTCGCCACGGAGCCTGAGGAACTTCGCGCGCGATTCGCGCTGGCGGGCGGCGACGATTACGAGCTGTGCTTCACGGCGCCGGTGTCGCAACGCGCTGCCGTGGAGCACGCGGGCCGAACCAGCGATTCCGCGGTGACCCGCATCGGCACCATCCTCGAACGCCGCGGATTGCGCGTCCTCGCCACGCAGGGTGCAGACTCGCGTTCCGTTGCGCCCGAGTGGCTCGCAGGCTTCGACCACTTCCGATGAAACCCACTGTCCGATTCCTCTTCTCGCATCCCGCGCATCTCATCGCGCTCGGCTTCGGTAGCGGCATGCCGCCGTGGGCACCGGGCACCTTCGGCACGCTGTTCGGCTGGGCCACCTTCGTGCTGATGGCGCCCTGGCTCGCGACTGCGGGCTGGACGATCGCCCTCGTGGTCGGCTTCACGCTCGGCTGCTGGGTCTGCACGAAGACCGGCCGCGACCTCGGGGTCGCGGACGCGGGCTGCATGGTGTGGGACGAGATCATCGCGATCTGGCTCGTCCTGTTGTTCACGCCCGCGGGGCTGGTCTGGCAGCTCGTAGCCTTCGGCGTGTTCCGCTTGTTCGACATCGTCAAGCCGCCCCCGATCCGCCATTTCGAGCGGCGCTTCAAGAGCGGCGCCTGGGCCGGCTTCGGGGTCATGGGCGACGATTTGATCGCCGCCTTCTACAGCCTGCTGACGATGGCCGTCGTGGTCCGCGTGGTTGGGCGGGTCATGGACCATTGACGCGGGTTCGCGTCGCAACGCATCTCACCATCGCCATCTCATGAACGACGTCATCCGCAGTCTCGCCGATCAACTCGGTCGGCAACTGATCGCCCGCAACTACATGGTCACCACCGCCGAGTCGTGCACGGGCGGGCTGGTGGCCGCGGCGATGACCGATATCGCCGGCTCGTCCGCGTGGTTCGAGCGCGGCTTCGTGACCTATTCCAATCACGCGAAAGTCGAGATGCTCGACATCGCGCCGGATCTGATCGAGAGCCACGGGGCGGTCAGCGAGGACGTCGCGCGCGCGATGGCCGAGGGCGCGCTGATCGGCAGCCGTGCCCAGCTCGCCGTCGCGATCACGGGGGTCGCGGGGCCAGGTGGCGGCACGCGGGACAAGCCGGTCGGCACCGTCTGCTTCGCGTGGGTCGAGATGGAGCAGGGCGTGCAGAGCGAGACGATGCACTTCGCCGGCAACCGGGCCGAGGTCCGCGAGCAGTCGGTGCGCCATGCGCTCGGAGGCCTTTTGCTGCGATCGCTGGCGGCTTCGAAGCCGATGAAGCCATGAACATCCCGGGCTTCGAGGACTTCGACGAACGCGATTTCGACGTCGACGGCATCCGCATCCACGCGCGGGTGAGTCGCGACGACACGTTGCCGCCGCTGCTGCTGTTGCATGGCTTCCCGCAGTCGCACGTCAACTGGCACCGGCTGGCGGCGCGGCTGGCGAAGCGCCATCACGTGGTCTGTCCCGACCTGCGCGGCTACGGCGACTCTTCGAAGCCCGCGGGCACCGCCGATCACGCGAATTATTCGAAGCGCGCGATGGCCGCCGACCTGGTCGGCGTGATGCGCGCGCTCGGCCACGCACGCTTCGGTGTGGTGGGCCATGACCGCGGCGGTCGCGTCGCGCATCGACTGGCGCTCGATCATCCGGAGGCGGTTGCGAGGCTGTGCGTCATCGACATCGCGCCGACCCTGACGATGTACGACCGGACCGACTTCGCGTTCGCGCAGGCTTACTGGCACTGGTTCTTCCTAACGCAGCCTGCGCCGTTGCCCGAGACGATGCTGGGCAGCGATACGCCGCGGCTGTTGCGGACCTTCCTCGGAGGCTGGGGTGGTGGCGGGTTGTCGCATTACCTGCCCGAGACACTCGCCGAGTACGAGCGGACCTGGGCCACGCCGGAAGGCCTGCATGCGAGTTGCGAGGACTATCGGGCGTCGGCGGGCATTGACCTCGTTCACGACCGCACGAGCGATGCGGCAGGCGCAAAGGTGCGCTGTCCGATGCTGGTGTTGTGGGGCGAGCGTGGCGTGGTGGGCCGGCTGTTCGATCCGATCGCCGACTGGGAAGCGAAGTGCGAGGCGACGGTGAGTGGCAAGGCGTTACCAGCGGGGCATTTCATTCCGGAGGAGGTGCCAGAGCTGGTGTTGAGGGAACTGGAGCCGTTCCTGGCTGCGTGAGCCGATCAGCGCCTGCAGGCCTCGATCGCGTCCCGTGTCTCCATCGCGACCTTCCTCGCCGCTTCCGCGAAGCCCTCGTCCTTCCCCGCGTACAACACCGCCCGCGACGAGCTGACCATCAAGCCGCCCACCGCAGTCGCGCCCGCCGCGACCGATGCCTCCAGATCCCCACCCTGCGCCCCGATCCCCGGCACCAGAATCGGCAGGTCGCCCACCGCGGCGCGCACGGTCGCGAGTTCCTTCGGATAGGTCGCGCCGACCACGAGACCGCACTGGCCGTTGTTGTTCCAGCGTTCGGCGACCAGTCGCGCGACATGCACGTACAGCGGCTCCTCGCCGCGATCGGACGACACGCGCAGGGCCTGCAACTCGTCGCCGCTTGCGTTCGACGTGCGGCACACGATGATCGCGCCCTTGTTCGGATAGGCGAGGTAAGGCGCCACCGCATCGAAGCCCTGATAAGGCTGCAGCGTGACCGCGTCGGCGCGATAGCGCTCGAAGATCTCGCGAGCGTACTGGTCCGACGTCGCGCCGATGTCGCAGCGCTTCGCGTCGAGGATCACGGGGACCTCGGGGTGGCGCGCGTGGATGTGTTCGATCAGCGCTTCGAGCTGGTCCTCGGCCCGATGCGCGGCGAAGTAGGCGATCTGCGGCTTGAACGCACAGACGAGGTCGTGCGTCGCATCGACGATGGCACGACAGAAGTCGAGGATCGCCTCGGGACCCTGCAGATGCGGCGGGAAACGCGCGGGGTCGGGGTCGAGTCCGACACACAGCAGCGTGCGTCGCGTCTCCCATCGCTGCGTGAGCTGGTCGACGAAGGGCATGTGACCTGCGCGTCCCGTGGATGAGCCATCCATGGTCGATCTCCATCGTCGTTCGGGGGGCCCGGCCAGGATGCTCGCAAAGGAGCGGATTGCCGGATCAGCGAGAATTATAGATCGACCACCGTATCCACCAGGAACCAGACGCCGTGCTTCGTTCGCTCTCACTCATGGCACTGCTCACCCTGGCATGGGGCATGAACTGGTCAATCATGAAGATCGGCGTGACGCAGTTGCCGCCCCTCTGGTTCCGCAGCATCGGACTCGTGATGGGCACGGCATTGCTCGGCGCGATCCTCCTGATGCGCGGCGTCTCGATGCGCATCCCGCGTGGCGCGGCGAAGCGCATCGTCGCGCTCGCGTTCCCAAACATCATCATCTGGTACGCGGTCGTCACTTTCGCGATGACCATGCTCCCTGCGGGCCGCGCGGCGATCCTCGGCTTCACGATGCCGGTGTGGGCGGCGCTCATCGGAGTCGTCGTCTATCGCGTGCCGATCGATGGCCGCGTCGCGTTCGGCGTGGCCTGCGCGATCGCCGGCGTCGCGTTGCTGGTCGCCGGCGACTGGGCGGCGCTGATCGGGCACCCGCTCGGCGTCGTCCTGATGCTGTGTGCGGCGTTCTGCTGGGCCTGGGGCACACATGCCTACAGCCGCGCGCGCATCGCCATGGACACGCTGGTGCTGACCTTCTGGATGATGGCCTTCGCCTGCCCGTTCATCGTCGCCGCGTCGGCGGTCTTCGAGGGCTCGCAATGGCGCGTGCCGATCGGTGTCGAGTGGCTGCCGATCCTCTACAACGCGGTC
>JANXTA010000028.1 GCA_025356395.1 Betaproteobacteria bacterium | reverse complement strand
CGATGATGTCTTCGCCGCGCCGACGCGCGGCCATCTTCAGCTCGGCCGTGATGTTGAAGACGTACGGGGGCAGGCGCTTGATGCGCGAGAATTCTTTCATGCGGGCCTCGGGGATGCGCCAGGCGCGGTGCTGCGGGCTTTCGGCGGGGTGCCCGAAAAACGCGCGATTATAATTCACGCCCCTTCGAAAACCCCGCCACCGCGTCGCGTAGTTGCGCCCGCGGCCGACGACCCGCCCGTGAAACTCCACGCCACCGTCATCCCGACTTCCAACACCTTCAACGCCTATGGCGACGGCTGGGTCGAGGTCAACGCGGTCCGCTTCGAGCGCAGCATCGTGGTGTTCCCCGAGCGCCCGGTGCTCGACTGGCGGGTCGACGGCTTCGACGCACTGAGCGCGGACGGCTTCCGCTTCATCGTCGACCAGGCGCCCGAACTGGTGGTCTTCGGCAGCGGCAGCAGGCTGCGCTTCCCGCACCCGCGGCTGCTCGCGCCGCTGACCGACCGTGGCATCGGCGTCGAGACGATGGACGTCTATGCAGCCTGTCGCACCTACAACATCCTGATGGCCGAGGGCCGTCGTGTCGCCGCGGCGCTGCTGCTCGAGCCGCCGCTCGCGACGCCTGGATGAACGAAGCCCAGCCGCTTCGGGCCTCGAAGCATTCCTTCACCACCGTCGCGATCGCCCTCTTCCTGGTACTGGCCGTGGTGTGGTTCGGCGGCCTCGGGCACCGCAAGCTGATCAAGCCCGACGAGGGTCGCTATGCCGAGATCCCGCGCGAGATGGTGGCCAGCGGCGACTGGCTGACGCCGCGCCTGAACGACCTCAAGTACTTCGAGAAGCCGCCGCTGCAGTACTGGACCACGGCTGCGGCCTACGAAGTCTTCGGCGTTCGTGAGTGGACGTCGCGGCTGTGGACGGCGCTGACCGGCTTCCTCGGCGTGCTGGTGGTGGGGTTCACGGCGGGGCGCCTGTACGACCGCCGTACCGGCCTCTTCAGCGCGGTCGTGCTGTCGAGCAGCCTGGCCTTCGTGCTGCTCGGTCACTTCAACACGCTCGACATGGGCCTGACCTTCTTCATGACGGTGACGTGGTGCGCGGTGCTGCTGGCACGCGAAGCGCGGGTGCGGGTCGACGCTCCCGATGCCCATTGCGGATCGACCGCTGCCGACCCACGATCGACCTCGCGCCACTGGATGCTGGTCGCATGGGCCGCGATGGCGCTCGCGACGTTGTCCAAAGGCCCGGTCGCGGTCGTGCTGTCGGGCGGCGCGCTGTTCGTCTACCTGCTGCTGACGCGCGACTGGAAGCTGCTCGGCATGCTGACGATCGTGCGCGGCCTCGCGCTGTTCGTGCTGGTCGCGGGCCCGTGGTTCATCGCGGTATCGCGCGCCAATCCGGAGTTCGCGCAGTTCTTTTTCATCCACGAGCACGTCGAACGCTTTCTCACCACCGAGCATCGACGCGAAGGGCCGATCTGGTACTTCGTGCCCGTGTTGCTGGCGGGACTGCTGCCGTGGCTGACGATCGCGGCGATGTCGCTGCGGCCGGCATGGCGCGCCCCGACGCGCGCGGGCTTCCATCCGGAGCGTCTGCTGCTCGCACTGATCGTCGTCGTGTTCACCTTCTTCAGCCTGTCGGGCTCGAAGCTGCCGTCGTACATCCTGCCGGTGTTCCCCGCCTTCGCGATGCTGGTCGGACGGCGACTCGCGACGATCGAAGGCATCGCGTTGCGGCGGCATCTGCTGGTCATCGCCGCAATGGCCGTCGCGGCGACGGCGACGATCGCCGTGGTCCCGCTCGACAGCGACAGCAGCGTGGGCGCGATCGCGATGTTCCGCGAGTTCGCGATCTACAGCTTCCTGCTGTGGCTGGCCGGCACCGTGATCGCCATCGTCCTGGCTTCCCGTTTGCGCGTCGCTGGTGCCGTCATCGCGGCCGGCGTGGCGGCCTGCGTCGGCTGGTCGGCGCTGTTGCTCAGCCACGAGTTGCTCGGGCGCGGCATGTCGACCTACGACATCGCCCTGGCGATGAAGCCGTCCATCGTGGCCGGCACGCCGATCTACAGCATCGGCATCTTCGAGCACACGCTCGACTTCTACCTGCAGCGCCCGGTCACGCTGGTGGCCTTCAAGGACGAGCTGGAGTTCGGCCTGACCCAGGAACCGGAAAAGGGTATCGACACGCTCGCCGGGTTCGTCGAACGATGGAACGCCGACCGCGCGCCGCTGGCGATCATGGCCCGCGACACTTTCGATACACTCGTCGCGAACCAGTTGCCGATGTGCGTGGTGGCCGACGATGGTCGCCGTATCGTGATCCGCAAACCCGTCGAACCCCCTTCACCGACCACCAAGACCCCGTGAATCCGGCCAGCCTTGCCCTGATCCTTTTCGGCGTCTTCCTGAACGCCTGTGCGCAACTTCTGCTCAAGGCCGGCGTCAACAACGTCACGGCCGCGATCGGGACGTTCGAGTATTCGATCGCGAACCTGTGGCCGGTCGGCCTGCGACTCGCGACGCAGTGGCCGATCATCGGCGGGCTGTCGTGCTACGTCATCAGCGTCGTCGTCTGGATCCTCGGGCTGTCGCGTGTCGACGTCTCGATCGCCTATCCGCTGCTGTCGCTGGGCTACGTGCTGAACGCGGCCGCCGCGTGGTGGCTGTTCGGCGAGGCGATGACGCCGACGCGGCTGCTCGGCATCGGCGTCATCATGCTCGGCGTGTACATCCTCACGCGCAGTGCCTGACCCCACCTTGCAGGACATGCAGCAATGAGTGCCAATCCCAAGACCATGCGTCCCGAAGCCGACCTGCCCTTCCTGCCGTTCACGCGGCCGACCATCGACGAAGCGACCATTGCCGGCGTCTGCGACGTGCTGCGGTCCGGCTGGATCACGTCGGGCCCGAACGTCAAGGCGTTCGAGGCGCAGCTCTCCGCCTACTGCGGCGGACGCCCGGTGCGCGCGTTCAACTCGGGCACCTGCACGATGGAGATCGCGCTGCGAATCGCGGGCGTCGGCACACGCGCAACCGATGAAGTCATCACGACGCCACTGACCTGGGTCTCGACCTCCAACATCGTGCTAGACGTCGGCGCGAAACCGGTGTTCGCCGACATCGATCCGGTGACCCGCAACATCGACCTCGACCGCGTGGAAGCGGCCGTCAACGCGAACACGCGGGCGATCATCCCGGTCGATCTGACCGGCTTGCCGGTCGACCGGACACGCCTGTACGAGATCGCCCGCCGCGGTGCGTTGCGGGTCGTCGAGGACGCGGCGCAGAGCTTCGGCAGCAACTGGGACGGCAAGACCATCGGCTCGACCGGCGACTTCGTCTCGTTCAGCTTCCACGCGAACAAGAACATCACGACCATCGAAGGCGGATGCCTCGTACTGAACGACGAAGACGAGGCGAGGCTCGCCGAGCAGTACCGGCTGCAAGGCGTCGTGCGCTCGGGACTCGATGGCATGGAGGTCGAG
>JANXTA010000014.1 GCA_025356395.1 Betaproteobacteria bacterium | reverse complement strand
CAACCTGACCGCGATGATGATGGCAGTGGTGACCTTCGTCTCGCTGCTGGTGCACGTCTACACCATCGGCTACATGCGCGACGATCCGGGCTACCAGCGCTTCTTCGCCTACATCTCGCTGTTCACCTTCTCGATGCTGATGCTGGTCATGTCCAACAACTTCCTGCAACTGTTCTTCGGTTGGGAAGCCGTGGGCCTGGTCTCGTATCTCTTGATTGGTTTCTGGTACACCCGGCCGACGGCCATCGTCGCCAACATGAAGGCTTTCCTGGTCAACCGGGTCGGCGACTTCGGCTTCATCCTCGGCATCGGCCTGCTGCTCGCGTATACGGGCACGATGCACTACGGCGAAGTGTTCGCGAAGGGCGAAGAGCTGTCCAAGCTGACGTTGCCCGGCACCGGCTGGATGCTGCTAACCCCGGCGTGCATCTGCCTGTTCATCGGCGCGATGGGCAAGTCGGCTCAGTTCCCGCTGCACGTCTGGCTGCCCGACTCGATGGAAGGCCCGACGCCGATCTCCGCGCTGATCCACGCGGCCACGATGGTGACGGCGGGCATCTTCATGGTCGCGCGCTTCTCGCCGTTGTTCGAGCTGTCCGACGCGGCGCTCAGCTTCGTCATCGTGATCGGCGCGATCACCGCGCTGTTCATGGGTTTCCTCGGCGTCATCCAGAACGACATCAAGCGCGTCGTCGCGTACTCGACGCTGTCGCAGCTCGGCTACATGACGGTGGTGCTCGGCGCCTCCGCGTACTCGGCCGCGATGTTCCACCTGATGACGCACGCCTTCTTCAAGGCGCTGCTGTTCCTCGCGGCCGGCTCGGTGATCATCGGCATGCAACACGACCAGGACATCCGCAACATGGGCGGCGTGAAGAAGTACATGCCGATCACCTGGATCACGTCGCTGATCGGATCGCTCGCGCTGATCGGCACGCCGTTCTTCTCCGGCTTCTATTCGAAGGACTCGATCATCGAGGCGGTGGCCGAGTCGCACATCGCGGGCTCGGGTTTCGCATACTTCGCCGTGATCGTCAGCGTCTTCGTCACGGCGCTGTATTCGTTCCGCATGTTCTTCCTGGTCTTCCACGGCAAGGAGCGCTTCGGCCTGGCGCACGGCCACGCGACACCGGCTCTCGATGCCTCGGTCGCGCTCGATCCGGCCGTGCCCTTGATGACGACGAACGCGATGCATCCGGTCTCGCACGACGACGTGCATCACGCGACCCACGACGCTCACGCGCACGACGATGCGCATGAAGAGCATGACGGGCTCGGCCCCGGCGAGAAGCCGCACGAGACCGGCTGGGTCATCACGCTGCCGCTGATCCTGCTCGCGATCCCGTCGCTGCTGATCGGCTTCTTCACGATCGGACCGATGCTCTACGGCGAATGGTTCAAGGGTGCGATCTTCGTCGGCGAGAACCATCACGCGATGGAGAAGCTGGCCGAAGAATTCCACGGGGCGTTCGCCATGGCGTTCCACGGCTTCCTGAGCCGCCCGTTCTGGCTCGCTCTGGGCGGTGTCGTGGTCGCCTGGTACCTGTACCTCGTCAACCCGAAGCTGACCGACACGATCCAGGCGAAGACCGGCTGGATCTACCGGTTGCTCGACAACAAGTACTACCTCGACCGCTTCAACGAGATCGTGTTCGCAGGGGGCGCGCGGCGCCTGGGCATGGGGCTGTGGAAGCGCGGCGACCAGTCGTTCATCGACGGCTTCCTCGTCAACGGCAGTGCGCGCTTCGTGGGCTGGTTCGCGTCCGTCGTGCGGACCGTGCAGTCGGGCTACATCTATCACTACGCGTTCGCGATGATCATCGGCGTGCTGGCGCTGATGTCGTACTTCGTGCTGCGGCAACCGCTGCACTAATGGTTACGTGCGTACGCACCGTTCATGTCATCCCGGCGCAGGCCAGGACCTAATTTCACTCCTACAGCGATTGGGCCCCGGCCTTCGCCGGGGTGACAAAGCAAAAAGCGCGTCCTACCAAGAACAAGATGCCAGCAACGATTCCCTACCTCAGCCTCTCGATCTGGATCCCGATCGTCTCCGGGCTGCTGCTGCTCGCCATCGGTCGCGATGATCGTGCCGCGTTGACGCGCTGGCTGGCGCTCACCGCTGCCGTCGTCAGCTTCCTCGTCACGATTCCGCTCTACACCGGCTTCGATCACGCGACGGCCGCGATGCAGTTCGTCGAGCACGCGCCGTGGATCGAGCGCTTCGCGGTCAACTACGCGCTGGGCGTCGACGGCATCGCCGTGTGGTTCGTGCTGCTGACCGCGTTCATCACGATCATCGTCGTGGTGGCGGCCTGGGAAGTGGTCGAGAAGAACGTCGCCGGCTACATGGCGGCGTTCCTGGTCCTGTCGGGCCTGATGATCGGCGTGTTCAGCGCCACCGACGGGCTGCTGTTCTACGTGTTCTTCGAAGCGACGCTGATCCCGATGTACCTGATCATCGGCATCTGGGGCGGGCCCAACCGCGTCTACGCGTCGATCAAATTCTTCCTCTACACCTTCGCGGGCTCGCTGCTCACGCTCGTGGCGATCATCTACCTGTGGTACAAGGCCGGCGGCAGCTTCGACATCGCGTCGTGGCAGCAACTGCCGCTCACCATCGAGGCGCAGACGCTGATCTTCTTCGCGTTCTTCATGGCGTTCGCGGTCAAGGTGCCGATGTGGCCCGTCCACACCTGGCTGCCCGATGCGCACGTCGAGGCGCCCACCGGGGGCTCGATCGTGCTGGCGGCCATCATGCTGAAGCTCGGCGCGTACGGCTTCGTGCGTTTCTCGCTGCCGATCGCACCCGATGCCGCACATCATCTGTCGGGCTTCATCATCACGCTGTCGCTGATCGCGGTGATCTACGTCGGCTTCGTGGCGATGGTGCAGACCGACATGAAGAAGCTGGTCGCTTATTCATCCATCGCGCACATGGGTTTCGTCACGCTCGGCTTCTTCATCTTCAGCGAGCTCGGCATGGAAGGCGCCATCTCGCAGATGATCTCGCACGGGTTCGTGTCGGGTGCGATGTTCCTGTGCATCGGCGTGCTCTACGACCGCGTGCACTCGCGCCAGATCGCCGACTACGGCGGCGTCGCCAACACGATGCCGAAGTTCGCAGCCTTCTTCCTGTTCTTCTCGATGGCCAACTGCGGGCTGCCGGCCACGTCGGGCTTCGTCGGTGAGTTCATGGTCATCCTGGCCGCCGTGCAGTTCAACTTCTGGATCGGCCTGCTTGCGGCGATCGCGCTGATCCTCGGCGCGGCCTATTCGCTGTGGATGTACAAGCGCGTGGCGTTCGGCGCCGTGACCAACCCTAACGTCGCGGTACTTAAGGACATCGGCAGCCGCGAGTTCGCGATGCTCGCCGTGCTCGCCGCGGCGTCGCTCTACATGGGAATCGTGCCGAAGCCCTTCACCGACGTGATGCATGCATCGGTCGCCAACCTGCTGCAGCACGTCGCGCAGTCCAAGCTCTGATCATGGTCACCACCACCCCCATCCCCTTCCCGAGCGTCAACCTGATCCCGGCCTATCCGGAGGTCTTCCTGTTGATCGCGGCCTCGGCGATCCTGTTGCTCGACATGTTCTTCACGGACCGCCGTCGCATCACGACCTACTGGCTCAGCATCGGCACGCTGGTCGTGTGCGCCGTGCTGAACGGCGTGTACCTGATCGACGAGAGCACCACGTACACCTTCGGCAACATGTTCGTCGGCGATCCGATGTCCAACCTGCTGAAGCTCGCGACGTCGCTGGCGATGATCGTGACGCTCGTGTATTCGCACGATTACATGGTCGACCGAGGCATCGTGTCGGGCGAGCGCGGCGGCGAGTTCTATCCGCTGGTGCTGTTCGCGGTGCTGGGCCAGTTCGTGATGATCTCGGCCAATAGCTTCCTGTCGATCTATCTCGGCCTCGAGCTGATGTCGCTCGTGTTCTACGCGCTGGTCGCGCTGCGCCGCGACCACACGGCGTCGACGGAAGCGGCGATGAAGTACTTCATCCTCGGCGCGCTGTCGTCCGGCTTCCTGCTCTACGGCATGTCGATGCTGTACGGCGCGACCGGCACGCTCGACCTGACCGAACTCGCCCGCAAGCTCGACGAGGGCGTGGCCAACCGCACCATCCTCGTGTTCGGTCTCGTGTTCATCGTGGCCGGACTGGGCTTCAAGCTCGGTGCGGTGCCGTTCCACATGTGGATTCCCGACGTCTATCAGGGCGCACCCTCGGCGATCACGCTGGTGGTGGGTGGTGCGCCCAAGCTCGCGGCCTTCGCCATCGTGCTGCGCCTGCTGGTCGAGGGGATGATCTCGCTCGCATTCGACTGGCAGCAGATGTTGATGATCCTGGCCGTGCTGTCGCTCGCGCTCGGCAATCTGGCGGCAATCGCGCAGACCAGCGTCAAGCGGATGCTGGGTTACTCGACCATCTCGCACATGGGCTTCCTGCTGCTCGGCATGCTGTCGGGGATCATCAACGGCAACGCGTACTCAGCGGCGAGCGCGTACAGCTCCGCGCTGTTCTACGCGGTGGTCTACGCATTGACCACCTGCGCCGCGTTCGGCGTGTTGCTGGCGATGTCGCGCAACGGCTACGAGGCCGATCACATCGATGACTTCAAGGGACTCGGTCGCCGCAATCCGTGGGCCGCGCTCGTGATGCTGGTGACGATGTTCTCGCTGGCCGGCGTGCCGCCGACGGTGGGCTTCTACGCCAAGTTCTCGGTGCTGTCCGCGGCGTTCGCGACGGGACAGGTCTGGCTGGTCGTCTTCTCCGTGATGATGTCGCTGGTCGGCGCGTTCTACTACCTGCGCATCGTAAAGCTCATGTACTTCGACGAACCCGTGGCGACGGCCACGATCGCGAGCGCCGGCAGCGGTCGCCTCGACGCGCGCATCGTGCTGGTCGCGAACGGCGCAGCGCTGCTGGCGCTGGGTCTGCTGCCCGACGGCCTGATGCAGGCCTGCGTGACCGCGATGGCGCATACGCTCGCCGGCTGACGAGCGGCTTCCTATGAGCGAGCACCCTCACCTCGAAGAGGTGATGCTGACGTCCGAGCGGGTGTTCGACGGCGTGTTCCTGCACGTCAATCGCGACACAGTGCGGCTGCCCGACGGCAACCAGACGCACCGCGAATACATCCTGCATCCCGGCGCCGTGATGGTCCTTGCGATGCTCGACGACGGCATGGTCGTGATGGAGCGGCAGTGGCGCTATCCCCTGGCGCGTGCCTTCATCGAGTTCCCGGCCGGCAAGATCGACGCCGGTGAGCCCCCGCTCGCGACCTGCGTGCGCGAGTTGCGCGAGGAGACCGGCTACACCGCCGAGCGCTTCACGTTCGTCGCCACGATCAACAACGCCATCTCGTACTCGAACGAGCACATCGACATCTATCTCGCCGAAGAACTGACGGCCGGAGATCGCAAGCTCGATGACGGCGAGTTCCTCGACGTGCTGAAGGTTGATCCCGCCCAGGTCCTCGACTGGGTGCGTGACGGCAGCATCACCGACGTCAAGACGATCATCGGCGCCTTCTGGCTCGAGAAGATCAGGTCCGGCGCGTGGACCTTGCGCCGATAGATTTCGTTGGCGATTGTCGGGCGATACGCTGAGTCCTGCTAGTGCTGAATCTGTCGGAAGTGCGCTACCGTAACTTGTCACGACAAGACCCGCGATGCGTCGATGGGTCGAAGGAAGACAACGGATGGGATCGAGACCGCTGGAGGCGGGGCCGCCCGAATCATCGGGTTGGTGATTGCAATTGAATAAGCGCGAGCAGACGACCCTGCTCGTCCTGATCGGGTCGCTGCTCGACGTCGAGACGGCAGGCGATTTCGAACGGTGGTCGGCCGGCGAACTGCAGTCGCTGCTGCCGCACGGCATGATGATCTGCGGTCTCGCGGAGATCCGCCCCAGCAGATCAATATCCGCAAGGTCATCGTCCGCGAGGGGGGTGCGGACAAAAACTTGGACTACCTGGAGGTAGTTCATGTATTCATACAAAGATCGAGTTCGAGCAGTGCGGCTCTACATCAAGCTGGGTAAACGAATCGCGGCGACCATTTGTCAGCTGGGTTACCCGACCAAGAACTCGCTCAAGAGCTGGCATCAAGAGTACGAACAGCGGCTTGACTTGCACACTGGCTATATGCGCCCGCCGAAGTATTCGCAGGCGCAGAAGGAATTGGCCGTCGAACACTATCTGGAGCACGGCCGCTGCGTCTCGGCAACGATCAAGACACTGGGCTATCCCGGACGTGGGTCGCTTCCCGCGTGGGTTCAAGAGCTGCATCCGCAGACACGCACGCGCGTTGTTGGCAGGTCCCAGAGGCTAACGCCTTCGCTGAAACAGGCCGCGGTGATCGCGTTGTGCACCCGACAAGGAAGTGCGCAGGCGGTTGCTCAACAGCTGGGCGTGTGCAGGCCGACGTTGTACAACTGGAAGACTCAGCTACTCGGCCACGAGGCACTCGCATCCATGAAGCGCCAGCAAGACTCCCCGCCAAGCCCTGAACGAACCGAGCTGGAACAACAGCTCGAACCGCTTCGTCGAGACATCCGGCGCCTGCAGCTCGAGCAAGACCTGCCGAAGAAGGCGAATGAAATCATAAAAAAAGACGTGGGCATCGACCGGCAGCTCCTGACCAATCGGGAGAAGACGCAGCTGGTTGATGCCCTGAGGCAGACCTACACGCTGACGGAGTTGCTGGACGAAGTGGGCTTGGCACGCAGCTCATACTTCTACCATCGGGCCCGGCGCGATGTCGCGGACAAGTACGTCGAGGCGCGTCGAACCATGACCGACATCTTCGAGCGCAACCATCGTTGTTATGGCTACCGCCGGATGCAGGCTTCGCTGAGCAGGCGGTGCGTGTGCATTTCGGAGAAAGTGGTGCGGCGCCTGATGAAGCAGGAGTGCTTGGTCGCCGTCACGCCGAAACGCCGACGATACGGCTCGTACCTGGGTGAGATCAGTCCGGCGCCAGTCAACCTCCTCAACCGCGACTTCAGCGCGTCAGCGCCGAACGAGAAGTGGCTCACCGACATCACCGAGTTCCAGATCCCGGCGGGCAAGGTCTACCTGTCGCCCATGATCGACTGCTTCGATGGCATGGTCGCAGCTGGTCGATCGGCACGCGCCCGGACGCTGAGCCCGTCAACACGATGTTGGAGGCTGCCATCGAGACGGTCGCGGCCAGCAACGACCGGCCCGTGGTCCACTCCGATCGCGGCGCCCACTATCGATGGCCTGGATGGCTGTCTCGGATCACCGACGCGAAGCTGGTGCGCTCGATGTCGCGCAAGGGGTACTCGCCGGACAACGCGGCGTGTGAAGGCTTCTTCGGCCGTCTAAAGACCGAGCTGTTCTATCCGCAGACCTGGCTGTCCACGACCATCGAGCAGTTCGTCGAGGCACTGGACTCCTACATCCGTTGGTACAACGAGAAGCGGATCAAGATCTCACTAGGCTTCCGCAGCCCCATCGAGCACCGAAGGAGCCTCGGGCTCGCTGCTTAACCAGTCCAAGATTTATGCCGCATCCCCCGTTCGGCGGTAGGTGGGTCAGATTTACTTCGGCGTTGACACGGATCCGCGTGGCCATCCAGACGGCGACGACGACGATGATGCCTTAGCGCAGGAGCCGATCGAGCACGAGGTGGATCGGCAGGTAAGCGAGCAGGGGAAAGGCCAGCATGGTCAACAACAGGTGTTGCCATGCTGGCCTTTTACTTTGACGGCGCCCGGCGAAGCCGAAGGCCCAGTTGATGTTCTCGTCGGGGTCGGTGAGGAAGAAACAGATCAGCAGCACGAGCCAGCACAGCAGCGTCATGGCGATCAATGCGTCGGGTGCATAGCCGAGGCGCCAGATCATCCAGGCGAGTAGCGCGGGCAGCCAGACATGGAAGAGCGATAGGGCACGCAGCCAGCGCGGCTTCGTCCGGTCGAACATGTAGTCGGACAAGCCGATCACGCGCTTGCCGGTCAGGAGCTGCGCGAAATAGCTGACGTTCCACAGCCCGTCGGCCAGCAGCACGGCCAGGCCCATCGTGCTGGCGATGAATGCGCTCTCGAGCCACAGCGCGGGGACCGCTCCGATCAGTGCAATGTCGGAGAACCAGAGGAAGTTGGCCCAGCCCCATTGCTTCGCGTAGACGATCACGAGGATCGTCACATAGAAGGTGACGGCGAGCTTGAGCCAGAGGGGAATCATTGATGCGTTCGAACAGGAGCTGACTCCCTCCCACTTGGAGAAGGAGCTGCACCGAGGGGCCGCTACATACCAGGGTAGTTAGGCCCGCCCCCACCCTCGGGGGTCACCCACACGATGTTCTGCGTCGGGTCCTTGATGTCGCAGGTCTTGCAGTGCACGCAGTTCTGCGCGTTGATCTGCAGCCGCTCGCCACCGCCTTCGGCCGCGACGTATTCGTAGACCGCCGCGGGGCAGTAGCGGCTCTCGGGTCCCGCGTACTTCGCGAGGTTGATGTTCACCGGCACCGACGGGTCGCGCAGCGTCAGGTGCGCGGGCTGGTTCTCGGCATGGTTGGTGTTCGAGATGAACACCGACGACAGCCGGTCGAAGGTCAGCTTGCCGTCGGGCTTCGGATACACGATCGGCGTGAACTCGGATGCCGGTCGCAGGCACTCGTGATCCGCGTGATGGTGATGCAGCGTCCACGGCACGTTGCCGCCGAGCACCTTCTGCTCGAAGCCGACCATCGCGGTACCGACGTACAGGCCCTTCGACATCCACTGCTTGAAGTTCCGCGTCTTGTGCAGCTCTTCGTGCAGCCACGACTCCTTGTAGGCCGACGGGTAGGCACTCAACTCGTCCTGCTGGCGGCCCGATGTCACCGCGTTGTACGCAGCCTCGGCCGCGAGCATGCCGCTCTTGATCGCCGAGTGGCTACCCTTGATGCGCGCCGCATTGAGGAAGCCGGCGTCGCAGCCGATCAGCGCGCCGCCCGGGAACACCAGCTTCGGCAGCGACACCGGACCACCGGCAGTGATCGCACGGGCGCCGTAGGACACGCGCTTGCCGCCTTCGAGGAACTCGCGGATCGCCGGGTGCGTTTTGTAGCGCTGGAACTCCTCGAACGGCGAGAGATAGGGATTGACGTAGGCCAGGCCGACGACGAAGCCGACCATCACCTGGTTGTTGTCGAGGTGATAGAGGAACGAACCGCCGTAGGTCTTGGTGTTGAGCGGCCACCCGGCGGTATGCATGACCAGACCGGGCTTGTGCTTCGCCGGGTCGATCTCCCACAGCTCCTTGATGCCGATCGCATAGCTCTGTGGGTCGCTGTCCTTGGCGAGCCCGAACTTTTCGATCAGCAGCTTGCCGAGGCTGCCGCGCGAGCCTTCGGCGAACAGCACGTACTTGGCATGCAGCTCCATGCCGAGCTGGAATTCGCTGGTGGGCTCGCCGTCCTTGCCGATGCCCATGTCGCCGGTCACGACGCCGCGCACCGCGCCCGTGTCGCTGTAGATGACCTGTGCGGCGGGGAAGCCCGCGAAGATCTCGACGCCCAGCGCTTCGGCCTGCTGGCCGAGCCAGCGCACGACGTTGGCCAGGCTGATGACGTAGTTGCCGTGGTTCTGGAAGATGGCCGGCAGCATCCAGTTCGGCGTGCGCCCGGCGCCGGTCTCCGAGAGAAAGAGGAAGCGGTCTTCGGTCACCGGCACGTTGAGCGGTGCGCCCTTCTCCTTCCAGTCGGGGATCAGCTCGTTGATCGCGCGCGGGTCCATCACGGCGCCCGACAGGATGTGCGCTCCGACCTCCGAGCCCTTTTCGAGCACGCAGACGTTGATCTCCTGTCCCTTCTCGGCGGCGAGTTGCTTCAGGCGGATGGCTGCGGAAAGTCCCGCCGGCCCCGCGCCCACGACGACGACGTCGTACTCCATTGCCTCGCGTGGTCCGTACTGTTCGACGAGACGTTGTTCCCGGCTTTGATCCATAAGTGTTCCTGATAGACTTGGTTTGCTGTTGGCTCTCATGGCAATCGACCAGCAAGGCAGGCGTGATTCTCGGTGAGAATCCCCAGGGCCGCAAATGGATGAAGCACCGATCGCGGGGTCATCGATGACCCCGGTTCGAGTTCTTCACGCGACGAACAGGGACAGGATCGCATGGGTATCGAAGTCAATCTCGAAGGCAAGATCGCGCTCGTCACCGGTGCATCGAGCGGCCTCGGTAATCGCTTCGCGCGCGTGCTGTCGAAAGCCGGTGCCACGGTCGTTCTCGCCGCGCGGCGCATGGAGCGCCTGAAGGAATTGCGCGCCGAGATCGAGGCGGAAGGCGGCGAGGCGCATGCCGTGATGCTCGACGTGACCGACCTGGCGAGCATCCAGTCCGCGGTCGCGCATGCCGAATCCGAAGCCGGTCCGATCGACATCCTGGTCAACAACTCCGGCGTCGCGAACACGCAGCGACTGATCGACGTGACGCCCGAGGACTACGACTTCGTGATGCGCACCAACACCGAAGGCGCTTTCTTCGTTGCGCAGGAGGTGGCCAAGCGGATGATTGCGCGCGCCAAGGCCAACGAGAAGAACGGCGAGCCCGAACAGTCGGCTCGCATCATCAACATCGCTTCGGTGGGCGGCTTGCGCGTGCTGCCGCAGATCGGCATCTATTGCATGAGCAAGGCAGCCGTGATCCACATGACCCGCTCGATGGCGGTGGAGTGGGGCCGCTACGGCATCAACGTCAACGCGATCTGCCCGGGCTACATCCGCACCGAGATCAACGAGGCACAGTTCGACAGCGACGCCGGCCAGAAGCTGGTCGGCATGCTGCCGCGTCGTCGCGTCGGCGATCCATCGGACCTCGACGGCATGCTCCTGATCCTGTCCGCCGACGAGTCGCGCTTCATCAACGGCTCGATCATCACGGCCGACGACGGGCAGTCCGCGTTCTGAGCGGCGGCTCCGGACATGCGCGTTTACCGAAAGGTCGTTGTCTTGCGCTGGGGTGATCTCGACGCGATGAACCACCTCAACAACACGCTCTATTTCCGGCTGATGGAAGAGGCACGGATCTGCTGGTTCAACGACAACGACATCATGACGCGAGGCGATGGCGAGGGTCCGATTCTCGCGCACGCATCCTGCGACTTCCTCAAGCCGATGACCTACCCGTGCAACGCGCTGGTGACGCAAACGGTCACGCGCATCGGCCGCTCGAGCATGGATCTCGACATGACGATCGAAGGCGACGTGGCCGAACCACCGATGTACGCGAGGGGCAAGAACGTACTGGTGTGGATGGACTATCCGAGCGGCAGGTCGGCGCCGTGGCCCGAACGTTTGCTGAAGGTGCTGGGCGAGCCCGCCTCCTGACACGCGAGCGGGCGGGGCAAGCGGCTCGGCATCGAACGACAACCCTGAAGAGGACTGCATGAACAAGGTCTATCCGTCGGCCCAGGCAGCACTGGCCGACATCGCGAAGGACGGTCAGACCTACGCCGTCGGTGGCTTCGGGCTCTGCGGCATCCCCGAGGCGCTGATCGAGGCGTTGCGGGATTCGGGTGTGAAGAACCTCACCGCGATCTCGAACAACGCGGGCGTCGACGGCTTCGGCCTCGGCATGTTGCTCGCGACGCGCCAGATCACGAAGATGGTCGCGTCGTACGTCGGCGAGAACAAGGAGTTCGAGCGCCAGTACCTGGCCGGCGAACTGGAACTCGAATTCACGCCGCAAGGCACGCTCGCTGAGAAGCTGCGGGCCGGCGGTGCGGGCATCCCCGCGTTCTTCACGAAGACCGGCTACGGGACACTAGTGGCCGAAGGCAAGGAGACGCGCGAGTTCGATGGCGAGCACTACGTGATGGAGAAGGCGCTGGTCGCCGACATCTCGCTGGTCAAGGCGTGGAAGGCCGACAAGTCGGGCAACCTGATCTACCGCCGCACGGCGCGCAACTTCAATCCGAACGTGGCCGCGGCTGGGAAAATCACCGTCGTCGAGGTCGAGGAGCTGGTCGAGATCGGTGAACTCGATCCGGACGCCATCCACACGCCGGGCATCTTCGTGCATCGCATCGTGGTCAACGCGACGCCGGAGAAGCGCATCGAGCAGAGGACCGTGACGAAGGTCGCGTAGGGCTCCTCCCCTTCAAGGGGGAGGTTGGGAGGGGGATGGGTTGGTGCGATGTTTGATAGGCATCGTGGTTGTTTGAACCCTTCCCCACCCCGGCCCTCCCCTTGAAGGGGAGGGGACGTCAGAATAAACACAGGAGTTGGCTCATGCCTTGGAACCGGAATCAGATGGCCGCGCGCGCGGCCAGGGAATTGCAGGACGGCTTCTACGTCAATCTCGGCATCGGCCTGCCGACGCTGGTCGCCAACCACGTTCCCCCCGGCATCGAGGTCTGGCTGCAGTCCGAGAACGGCCTGCTCGGCATCGGCCCGTTTCCGACCGAGGATCAGGTCGATCCGGACCTGATCAACGCCGGCAAGCAAACCGTGACCACCATCCCGGGTTCGTCGATCTTCTCGTCGGCCGACTCGTTCGGCATGATCCGTGGCGGCAAGATCAACCTGGCCATCCTCGGCGCGATGCAGGTCAGTCGCGGCGGCGACCTGGCCAATTGGATGATCCCCGGCAAGATGGTCAAGGGCATGGGCGGCGCGATGGATCTGGTCGCCGGCGTGAAGCGCGTGATCGTGCTGATGGAGCACACGGCGCGCAGGAAGGACGGCGGCGAGGACCTCAAGATCCTGCCCGAATGCACGTTGCCGCTGACCGGCGTGGGCGTGGTGAACCTCATCATCACCGACCTCGGCGTATTCGAGGTCGGTACGAACGGTTTGTCGATCCTCGAAATGGCCGACGGCGTCAGCGAAGCGGACGTGTCGAGCAAGACCGGTGTTCCGGTCGATTTCTCTCGATTGCACTGACGCGTTAAAACATTTTTCTGCGCCAATAGAAAAGGGCCGACTCCACGAGGAATCGGCCCTTTTCAATAAGTTCCGGACTTCGGAACTCGATCGAATCGATTACTTGATCGCGAACTTGGTGCGATCTTTGCCCTCGATCCACTTCGGCGCGCGTCCACGACCCGTCCACGTTTCACCGGTCTGCGGATTGGCGAACTTGGGCGCTGCGGGTGTACCGGTCTTGCGCTTGCGCTTCGAGCTGATTCCCAGATCGGAAGCCTGGATGCCGTAATCCGTCATCATCGTTCTGATCTGCGCAACGACTGTTGCGATTTCCTTCTCGCGCGCTTGTTCAGCCTGTTTCTGGAGCTTTTCAATCTGGGACTGCAGGTCTTTATACGAAGCCATGTTTCTTCTCTCATTGATTTTACCGTGCGCCGGAGTATACGCGCCGTAACGAGAGAGACGAATGCGCTTCGCTTTCGAGAATTTCACGAAGAATACGGTGTGACATATTCTTATAGCGTCGTCAGGCGGTCGAGCGCATTCGTCAGCGTGGTTTCTTTCTTCGCAAAGCAGAACCGGATCAGCTTCGCATCGCACGGACCGTCGTAGAACGCCGATAGCGGAATCGCAGCGACGCCCTTCTCACGCGTCAGCCATTCGCAGAACGCCGTATCCGAAAGATCCTCCCGAACGGCATTGAACCCGGCTAGCTGGAAGTAGGTTCCGTCGCACGGCAGCAGGTCGAAGCGTGTATCGGCCATCCCCTTGCGAAAGAAGTCGCGCTTGCGTTGATAGAAATCCGCGAGCGTGAGATACGGAGACGGATCGGTCAGGTAGTCCGCCAGTGCGGCCTGCATCGGCGTGTTGACGGTAAATACGTTGAACTGATGCACCTTGCGGAATTCAGCAGTCAATGCAGCGGGTGCCGCGACATGACCGACCTTCCAGCCCGTGACATGGAAAGTCTTGCCGAAACTCGAGATCACGATGCTGCGTTCGGCGAGTACGGGATAGCGGGATGCGCTTTCATGGCGCCGTCTATCGAAGAGCATGTGTTCGTAGACTTCGTCTGACAGGAGATAGAGATTGTTCCCGACGATCAGATCCTCAAGTTCTTTCAGGTCGTTCTCCACCATCGCCATGCCGGTGGGATTGTTCGGCGAATTGATGACCAGCATTCGGGTACGCGGCGTGACGGCGGCCCGGACCGAGTCCCACGGGATGATGAATCCGGTGTCGGTATTGTTCGTTCGTTCCATGCGCACGAATACCGCTTTGCCGCCGGCCAGTTGAATGGCTGGTGCGTAACTGTCGTAGGCCGGTTCGATGACGATGACTTCGTCGCCCGGATGCACCAGCGCCAGGGTCGCAGTCAATATGGCCTGCGTCGCACCGGCCGTGACGGTGATTTCCGAATCGGCGTCGTAACGATAGCCATAAAGATTTTCGATCTTCGTGGCGATCGCCTGTCGCAGCGGCGCCCATCCGGTCATCGGCGGATATTGATTGTGGCCCGCGCGCATGGCTCGGGTGACCGCATCGATCAATGCCGGATCGCAATCGAAATCGGGAAAGCCCTGGCCAAGATTCACCGCACCATGTCGCGTGGCGAGTGCAGACATCACGCTGAAGATGGTCGTACCGATCTGTGGCAAGCGACTTTCAATCGGGCGTTGCGGAGGGGTCGAAGCGAGTGGGGTCGCAAATTGATGAGCCATATGAATCTCGGTGTCGACCGGCGATCGGTCGGTCTTGCACGATAACCAATCGAGTATATCGATGGCCTCATGGAGGTCCGGTTCGTTGCATGCAGGCGAACGACGATTTGCGGCAGGCGAGATCCCTCGCTATCGTGATCGTCCTTCGTACGCGGACCAGCCTTGGTCACCTTTCATGATTCGCATCAGCAGCAGCTTCGATTCGGGAGCGATCGAAGTCGCCTCGATCTCCGATAAGCAGGATGTCGCACGCCTCGATCTCCGCATCCGCCGCGACAGTCATCAGGACTTCACGCAGTGGTTCCACTTCCGCGTCCAGGGGGTCCGCGGACGCGCCTGCGCGCTGCGCTTCCTCAACGCGGGCGCGTGCACCTATCCGGGTGGATGGGAAGGCTATTCGGTCGTCGCTTCCTACGATCGCGACGACTGGTTCCGCGTTCCAACGACCTATCGCGACGGCGTCATGTCGGTCGACTTCGTGCCCGAACGCGACAGCGTGTGGTTCGCCTATTTCGAACCCTACGGATGGGATCGCCATCTGTCGTTCCTCGGCCGTGCCGCGGCGTCGCCACGCGTGCGCATCACCGGTCTGGGATCGACCAGCGACGGTCGCGACTTCGACTGCATCGATGTCGCGCATGGCGGCGCGGGAACGAAGCGGAAGGTCTGGGTGATCGCGCGCCAGCATCCTGGCGAGACCATGGCCGAGTGGTTCGTCGAGGGACTGGTCGAGCGCCTGATCGACGCCAGCGATCCGGTCGCGCGCGCGGCGCTGGCGCTCGCGGACTTTCATATCGTACCCAACATGAATCCCGACGGCAGCGTGCGCGGCAACCTGCGGACGACCGCGACCGGCGCGAATCTCAACCGCGAATGGCTGGCCCCGTCGATGGAATACAGCCCCGAGGTCTTCCTGGTGCGGCAGCGGATGGAGCAAACCGGTGTCGACCTCTTCATCGACGCCCACGGCGACGAGGCGCTCCCCTACAACTTCGTCGCGGGCAGCGAGATGCTGCCGGACTTCACCGAACGCCAGCGCACGGAGCAGAGCGGGTTCGTGTCGGACTTCAAGGACGCGAGTCCGGACTTCCAGGATCGTTTCGGCTACTCGGCCGGCAAGTACTCCAGCGATGCGTTGAAGCTCGCGTCGAAGTGGGTCGGGCATCGCTTCGGATGCCTGTCGCTGACGCTCGAGATGCCGTTCAAGGACAACGCCGATGCGCCGGATGCGCGCGTGGGCTGGAATGGGGCACGGAGCAAGAAGCTGGGGGAGGCGATCCTGTTGCCGATGCTGATGAATCTGCGGGGTTGATTGCTCCTTCCCCTTCAAGGGAGAGGTTGGAAGGGAGATGAGTTCGGCACAGTTGCATGGACACCCACCCCCTCCCCGGCCCTCCCCTTGAAGGGGAATATGAGATCGGAGCGGCGGCTACGTCACCACTATTTCGTACGTTCGAACTGAAACGCGAACGTGAACTGATCCACCCGCCCGGGGTACGACAGCCCCTTCTTCATCGCCCAGCTGACGATCTCGTGGTGCATCGGGATCACCGCGTTGTCCTTCAGCGCGAGCGCGGCGATGGCCTTGGCCGACTCTTCGCGCGCCTTGTCGTCGAACAGTGTGAAGTCGTGATCGAGCAGGCGGTCGACCTCGGGGTTACTCGATCGTCCGAAATTCCACGAGCCGTAGCCCTTCTTCTCGTCGACCGTCGCGAGATGGTTCTTGATCGTGCTGTCGCCGAGCGATGACCCCCAGCCGACCAGCGCCATCGTGTATTCGCCGGCCCGCGCGTGCGGCAGGTAGCTGGCCCACGGCTGGGTCTCGACCTTCGTCGTGATGCCGACCCGCGACAGCAATGCAGCGACGGTCTCCGCGATCCGCGCGTCGTTGATGTAGCGATTGTTCGGCGCGTGCAGCGTGAGGTTGAAGCCGTCGGGGTAGCCGGCGTCGGCCAGCAACCGCTTGGCGCCCGCCGGGTCGTAGGCCTCGACCTTGATCGCCGGGTTGTGTCCGAAGATGCCGGGCGACACGATGTTGGAAGCAGGGACCGCGAGGCCCTCCATCACGCGCGAGACGATGGCCTCGCGATTGATGGCCTTCGAGATCGCGAGGCGCACGCGCGCGTCCTTGAAGGGATTCTTCAAGAGCGGCTTGCCGCTCTTGTCTGTGGCGTAGGGCGTGACGTCTCGGTACTGGTCCATGTGCCAGAAGATCGTGCGCCACGAGGTCTGGCGATCGACCTTGAAACGCGCGTCGGATGCGATCTTCGCAACGTCGGCGGTCGGTACGTTCTCGATCGCGTCGACGTCGCCGGACAGCAGCGAGGCGATGCGCGCCGCGTCGTTGGACACCATGCGGAAGGTGACCTTGTCCCAGGTCGGCTTCGCGCCCCAGTACGCGTCATTGCGCGCGAGTTCGATGCGATCGCCGCGCTTGAACGACACCAGCTTGAACGGGCCGGTGCCGATCGCCGATTTGCCCGAGTCGAAGTCCGCGCTGCTGCCGGCGGCCATCGCTGCCTTCTTCGAGACGATGAAGATCGAGTTGAGGTCGTAGGGCACGAGCACCTGCGGCGCTGCCGTCTTGATGCGGACGGTGGCCTTGTCCACCGCGACGACCTCGACGATCGGACGCACGAAGCTCGCGAAGGAGGCGGGGCTGCCCTGCAGGGTCTTGGGTCGCTCGATCGAGAACACCACGTCGTCGGCCGTGAGGTCGCTACCGTCATGGAACTTCACGCCCGGCCGCAGCTTGAACTCCCAGGTCAGCGGGTCGACCGCGCGCCAGCTCACGGCGAGACCGGGGATCAGGCGACCGTTGCGATCGGTCAGCGTCAGCGGCTCGAAGAGATGGGTCGACAGCGAGACGTTCGGTCCGGAGTTGTTCCATTGCGGATCGATCGACGTGACGTCCGACGATAGTCCGATGGAGAGCGACTCGGCTCTCGCGGACGCGACCGTTGCGATCAGCGTCAGAAGGGCCAGCGATGCGTGGAGGACGGCGCGTCGGATCGAGAGGCGTCGGGGCAGTGGGAGGTGATGCATCGGGACTCTCCGGTCGGGTCGAACCACAACGAGCGCCGCAGGCCTCACGGCTTGGCAGGTCCGTCGAGACGATTGTCGGGAATGGTCAGGGCCAGAAGGAACGCCAGCGACGAGACCGCTGCGGCGATGAGGAACAGGCGCTGGAATGCGTCGTTGACGTCGTCAGCCGTTTTGCTGGACACCACTGCAGTCTCGCCCGGTGGCGAGACGGCGCCTTCGCCGATCGACGGATGCAGCTCGCTGCCGTTGCCGTGCATGGCAGCGAGCAGGATCGCGGAAAGCAGCGCGACGCCGATCGCGCCGCCGAGCGAGCGCGAGAACGCCGTGCCGGCCGTGGCCACGCCGAGCTGGTTGCGCGGCACCGCGTTCTGCACCGCGACCAGCGACGACGGCATCACGATGCCGATCGACAGCCCGACCAGGGTCATCAGGGCTCCCGTCGCGATCGCATGCACCGGCGAAACGAACGCGAGCCCGAGAAGGCCGAACGGCACGAATACAGTACCGATCACCTGCTGCGGCTTGGTCCGTCCGGTCCGCAGCATCAGGCGGCCGCTGATGAACGCGCCCAGCGGGATCATGAAAGTCAGCGGCAGCAGCCGCAGCGCGGCGTTGTCGGCGGTCACGCCGGCCACCAGCTGGAAGCGCAGCGGCGACAGCGACGACAGCGACACGAGCTGGAAGAAGCACAGGAACAGGATGCCGCAGCTCGCGGCCACCACCGGGATGCGCAACAGGTTGATCGGGATGATCGGTTCCGGCGTGCGCGTCTCGTGGAACAGGCAGAGGCCGAGGATCACGAACGCGGCCGCGAACAGCTCGAGGTTGGTCGCGTCGTTCCACGCGATGCCCTGGCCGATGCGCGTGATGGGGATCAGCAGCGCCGTGAGCCCGATGACGAGCAGCAGCGCGCCGAGATAGTCGATGCGTCGCCGGATGCCCGCGACCGGCAGGGCCTTCAGGGCACGACGCGAGACCAGGAAAGCGGCGGCGCCGAGCGGCAGGTTGATCCAGAAGATCCAGTGCCAGGTGAGGTAGTGCGTCAACAGGCCGCCGACCACCGGACCCGCGACACTCGCGACCGCGTACACGCCGCTGATGTAGCCCTGGTAGCGGCCGCGCTCGCGCAGCGGCACGATGTCGGCGATGATGGTCTGCGAGATCGAGATCAGGCCGCCGCCGCCGAGACCCTGCAGCACGCGCGCGACGATCAGCTGCGGCATCGACTGCGCCAGCGCGCAGAACACCGATGCGATCAGGAACACGACGATGGCGATCGACAGCAAGTGGCGCCGCCCGAACAGGTCGCCGAGCTTGCCGTAGATCGGTGTGACGACGGTGGACGCGATCAGGTAGCCCGACACGACCCACGCGATCAGCGAGAAGCCGTTGAAGTCCTGCGCCATGCGCGGCAGTGCGACCGCGACGATGGTCTGGTCGAGGCCGCCGAGCAGGATCGACAGCATCAGCCCGGCGATGATGTTGCGACGCTCGGTGTGCGTGAAACGGTCGGAGGGATCGACCCACTTCGGCTTTGTGGGATCGGAGGTAGAGACGACGGGTACGGTGGACATGGCTTCCGACGATGCTGCCTGAACGGGCGCCGACTGCGTAGGCGGCGTACCGCTCGCGTCGCTCAATGCAGATGGGCGCGGGGCGCTTCCGTCTCTTCGGGCAGTTCGGTGTGCACGAGGTCGCCGACCGGATCGGCGAACAGCGGCGCGCCGCAGTCGTCGCAGAACTCGAGCGGGAAGGACTGCTCGAGCGTCACGATGTCGGTCAGTCCGTTCTCGCGCAGCAGGGCGACGAGCTGCTCTTCCGGACCGTCGACTTCCGGTCCTTCCTCGCGACCGAACAGCGGCCACACGACGCCGTGCACGACATCCGGATTGCGGGCCAGCGTGAAGCCGACGCGGTATTCCTCGGGCAGGTCGTTGCCGAAGGCCGCGATGACGGCGCGCAGTTGCGGCGCCTTGACGTCGAGAGCGCTCTCGAGGAACGCGATGGCCGCACGGATCGCGTAAGGGCGGATCGCCCGATCCGACTCGCGCGACGACACGTGATAGCCGTCGGGGATCAGCAGGTCGAGGACGCAGCCGGGCATCAGCGTGGTCAACGTCGGCAGTCCCTGGTCGCGCCAGCGTTCGAGCGACTGCTCACGGCTGAAGTCGCGACGCTCGGCCCCGCGCGCGTCGGGTTGTTCCTGCCAGCGGAACAGCGGCGCACCGGGCTTCGCGACGAAGGCGGCGAGCAGATAACGCGTATCGGCGAGCAGCGGAGCGGTCTCGGGCAGGCGCTTGTTCGACGCCTTCTTCTCTTCGTGGCCGAGCGCGCGCTGTCCGAGCGATCGGGCCAGCGCATGCACGTCGGAGAAGCTGCGCGGAAGTTGGTCGATCGAATAGAGGTAAGGCGCGAGCGCGATGCGTGCGTCGGATGCCGCGCAATGCGCGCGCAGCTGGGTCTCGAGGGTCGCGGCGATATCGGTCTTCATCGGACCGGACGGCACCGAATAGCGCGACCAGGCCAGGATCGGCGCGGCGACCAGCAACACCTGCCAGGTCTCGCCGTCGGCGGTGAGCGTTGCTGCTTCGGCCTGCGTCTCGACGATCTCGATCAGTGCATCGAACCCCGCGGGGGCCGTGGCATCGAGATGGTCGAGCGCGGCATCGATGGTCGTGTCGGCATGAAACTCGAGCAATGACTCGACGTTGGCGCCGACCAGCTTCTCCCAGTAACTTTCCTCGACGCGGCTGCCCGATACGGACAGGCTCTGCGCCAGGGAGGCGAGTCGCTCACCGTCCCGAGAGAGTCGGGGCAGGGAGGACTTGTTGCGGGGACGTTTGGAGGCCATGGGCTTGCGAGATGCGATCGATGGATCGCGGGTGGGGCGACAGCCAGGGGGGTTGCAAGGATAGCAAACCGAGAGATCAATCCTTTGGGAGACGGCTCGCCGCCGCCCTGATCTCATCCTCCCCCTTGAAGGAGGATGAGCGGACCGTCAAGCCGCCAGCAGCTGCCGCAACACGAACGGCAGGATGCCGCCGTGCAGGTAGTAGTCCACCTCGATCGGCGTATCGATGCGCAGCAGCACCGTGACCTCCTGCTTCTTGCCGTCGCGATCGATCACCAGCTTGACGTCCATCTGCGGCTTGAGGGCATCGCCGACGAGGACGTCGAACTTCTCGTCGCCCTTGATGCCGAGCGACTCGGCCGACTCGCCGTTCCTGAACTGCAGCGGCAGCACGCCATGCCGACCAGGTTCGAGCGATGGATCCGCTCGAAGCTGCACGCCACCACGGCCTTGACGCCGAGCAGCTGCGTACCCTTGGCCGCCCAGTCGCGCGACGAACCCGTGCCGTACTCCTCGCCGCCGAAGATCACCGTCGGCGTGCCTTCGGCGACATACTTCATCGCCGCGTCGTAGATCGGCATCTGCGTGCCGGACGGCTGGAACAGCGTGATGCCGCCTTCGACCCGCGAGCCCTTCGCGTCCGGCGGCACCATCAGGTTCTTGATGCGGACGTTCGCGAACGTGCCACGCATCATCACTTCGTGATTGCCGCGCCGAGCACCGTAGCTGTTGAAGTCGACCTTCGTGACCTTGTGGTCGATTAGGTACTTGCCGGCGGGCGACGTGTCCTTGATCGAGCCGGCCGGCGAGATGTGATCGGTGGTGACCGAGTCGCCGAACACGCCGAGCGCACGCGCACCCGAGACGCCGAGCTTGCCCACCACCGGCTCCATCGTGAAGTCGCTGAAGAACGGCGGCTCGGCGATGTAGGTCGACGTCGGCCAGTCGTACACCTGACCGGACGCGGAAGGCACCTTGCTCCACAGGTCGCCTTCGGTCGTCAGCTTGCCGTAGAGCTTGCGGAAGGTCTTGCCGTTCATCGCCGACGACAGCAGCGCCTGTACTTCTTCCGTCGTGGGCCAGACGTCTCCGATGTAGACGTCACGGCCCTTCTTGTCCTTGCCGATCGGCTGCGTCATCAGGTCGATGCGGACCGTGCCTGCGATGGCGTACGCGACCACCAGCGGCGGCGACGCGAGGAAGTTGGCCTTGATGTTCGGATGGATGCGGGCTTCGAAGTTGCGGTTGCCGGACAGCACGGCCGAGCAGATCAGGTCGTTCTTGGTGATCGTCTCGTTGAGCGCGGGCGTGAGGTCACCGGCGTTGCCGATGCAGGTCGTGCAGCCGTACGCGGCGACGCCAAAACCCAGCTTGTCGAGGTAGGGCAGCAGGCCGGTCTTGGTCAGGTAGTCGGTGACGACGCGGCTGCCGGGCGCGAGCGAGCTCTTGATGTGCGGCGCGACGGTCAGGCCGAGCTTGACGGCCTTCTTCGCGAGCAGGCCGGCGGCGAGCAGCACGCTCGGGTTCGACGTGTTGGTGCAGCTGGTGATGGCGGCGATCAGGATGTCGCCGTTCTTGACCTTGACGCCGTCGCTCGTGGTGTATTGCTGATCGAGCTGGTCGGCCGGTTTGTTGAACCCGTTTTCGGCGTTGGGCTTCGAAAACAGCGCGTCGTAGCTCGACGCGACGTTGCCGAGTTCGATGCGGTCCTGCGGACGTTTCGGTCCGGCCAGCGAAGGTGCGACGGTGTGGAGGTCGAGCGACAGCTCGGTCGAAAAGTCGATGTCACCCTGCTTGGGCACGCCGAACAGCTTCTGCGCCTTGAAGTAGGCCTCGAACGCCGCGATCTCGTCGGCCGTGCGGCCGGTGCCTTCAAAGTAGGCGATGGTCTTCTTGTCGACCGGGAAGAAGCCCATCGTGGCGCCGTACTCCGGCGCCATGTTGGCGATGGTCGCGCGGTCGGGAAGCGACAGCGACGCGGTGCCTTCGCCATAGAATTCGACGAACTTGCCGACGACCTTGGCTTTGCGCAGCATCTCGGTGATGGTCAGCACGAGGTCTGTTGCTGTCACTCCTCCCCGCAGCTTGCCGGTCAGATTCACGCCGACGACATCGGGCGTCAGGAAGTACACCGGCTGGCCGAGCATGCCGGCCTCGGCCTCGATGCCGCCGACGCCCCAGCCCACCACGCCGATGCCGTTGATCATCGTCGTGTGGCTGTCGGTGCCGACCAGCGTGTCGGGGTAGTAGACGTCACCTTTCTTGTGCACGCCGCGCGCCAGGTACTCGAGGTTGACCTGATGGACGATGCCGATGCCCGGGGGGACGACCTTGAACGTGTCGAACGCCTGCATGCCCCACTTCATGAACTGGTAGCGCTCCTTGTTGCGCAGGAATTCCAGCTTCATGTTGAGGTCGAGCGCGTCGGGCTGACGGAAGTAGTCGATCTGCACCGAGTGGTCGACCACCAAGTCGACCGGCACCAGCGGCTCGATCTTCTTGGGGTTCTGGCCCATCTTGTCGGCGACGTTGCGCATCGCGGCCAGGTCGGCGAGCAGCGGCACGCCGGTGAAGTCCTGCAGCACGATGCGCGCGACCACGAACGGGATCTCGGCGGTGCGCTCGGCGTTGGGCTTCCAGTTCGCGAGCTCGCGGACGTGCTCGTCGGTGACCTTCTTGCCGTCGCAGTTGCGCAGCACCGACTCGAGCACGAGGCGGATCGAGACCGGCAGTCGGGACACGTCGATGCCGAGGGTCTTGCCGAGCGCGGGCAGTGAATAGAACTGACCGGACTTGGCGCCGATCTTGAAGTTCTTGCGGGTCTTGAAGGTGTTGTCTGGGGAGGTGAGCATGGCTGGCCTTCTGTGGTGATGGGCTGGCAGGAATCAGTGGGACTGGGGAACGATGACCTTCAGTCCCTTGAAGTAGTCGCGGAAGAAGCCCGCGTCGCGCGTGATGAGACCGTCGCACTGGAGCATGGCGTGCGCTCCCACGAGGAAGTCGGCGACGGTGCGACGCGAGCCGGTGGCGTGTCCTTCGCGCCGCAGGCGCTCGTTGTACTTGCGTTGCATCTCGCCGGCACGGATCGCCGAACGCAGTTCGAGCGGCGAGAAGTGGATGCCGAGTTCTTCGATGGCGTCGGCCATCTCGGAGCCGTGTCCGAGGCCGGCCGTGACCTCGCTGATCGCGATGTCGCTGACCGCAACCGGGCCGATGTTGAGGGCGTTGCGCAGACTGACCTCCGCCGCGTCCGCCCGGACATCGTTGCCGAGCAGGTCGATGAGGACCGAGCTGTCGATCGCGATCATGAGGGACGGATCAGACGTCGACCGGGTCGCCGGGAGCCCGTCCGCGCAACTCGCGCATGATGTCGTCGGTCGTGACGCCTTCAGGCATCGGGAAGCGACCGCGGACACGCGAAATGGCGTCCTTCACATTCTTGCGCAGGATGATGCGACCACCGTCGAGCTCGACGTGCAGCGTCGTTCCCTTGGTCAGGCCGAGCGCGTCGCGCACGGCTTTCGGCAGCGTGATCTGACCGCGTTCTGCAACTGTCGCTTCCATGACGCACCTCCAGGAAATATGCCACGATTATACATACCGATCGCGGCATATTGACCGTTTCTGCCCTGCTCAGATCACGTAAAGATCCACATACTCGTTGACCGGCATCGCCTCCAGCGCCTTCTGGTCGAGCGACACATCGAGGATGGCCTTCTGCTGCTTCGCCGGAAACTTGCGCGCGAGATTCGTGCGAAATTTCGCCTCGAGCAGCGGGATGCCGTCCTTGCGCCGGCTCTTGTGGCCGATCGGGTATTCCACCTCGACCTCGGCCATCTTCTTGCCGCCCTTGAACTGGATCGTCAGCGCATTCGCGATCGAACGCTTGTCGGGGTCGTGATAGTCCTTCGTGTACTGGGGATCCTCGACGCAGACGATCTTGTCGCGCAGCTTGTCGATGCGCGGATCCTGTGCGATGGAGTCCTCGTAATCACCGGCGGTCAGGCGACCGTAGATCAGCGGCACGGCAACCATGTACTGGATGCAGTGGTCGCGATCGGCCGGGTTCGCGAGCGGACCCTTCTTGTCGATGATGCGGATGCAGGCCTCGTGCGTGCGGATCGTGATCTTCTCGATGTCGTCGACGCTCTTGCCGGCTTTGGCGAGCTGCTGGTGCAGGGTCATGGCCGCTTCGACCGCGGTCTGCGAGTGGAACTCGGCCGGGAAACTGATCTTGAACAGCACGTTCTCCATCACGTAGCTGCCGTACTTGCGCTGGAACTCGAAGGGCTTGCCCTTGAACAGCACGTCGTAGAAACCCCAGGTCTTCGCGGTCAGCACCGACGGATAGCCCATCTCGCCGGTTTTCGCGATCAGCGCGAGACGCACGGCGCGGCTGGTCGCATCACCGGCGGCCCAGCTCTTGCGGCTGCCGGTGTTGGGGGAATGGCGATAGGTGCGCAGCGACTGGCCGTCGACCCACGCCAGCGAGACCGCGTTGAGGATCTCGTCGCGTGTCAGGCCCATCATCTCGGCGACCACGGCGGTCGAGGCGACCTTGACCAGCACGACGTGATCGAGGCCGACCTTGTTGAACGAGTTTTCGAGAGCGATGCAGCCCTGGATCTCGTGCGCCTTGATCATCGCGGTAAGCACGTCCTTCATCACCAGCGGCTTCTTGCCCGCGGCGACGGCGTTGCGCGACAGCCAGTCGGCGGTCGCGAGGATGCCGCCGAGGTTGTCCGACGGATGACCCCATTCGGCGGCCAGCCAGGTGTCGTTGAAGTCGAGCCAGCGGATCATCGCGCCGATGTTGAACGCGGCCTGGATCGGATCGAGCTGGAACTGCGTGCCGGGCACCTTCGCGCCGTTTGGCACCACCGTGCCGGGAACGATCGGTCCCATCAGCTTGGTGCACGCGGGATATTCGAGCGCCTCCAGTCCACAGCCCAGCGTGTCGATCAGGCAGTTGCGCGCCGTGTCGTAGGCGAGGCGGCCGGTGATGCGGTACTTGACGACGTAGTCGACGATGTCGACCAGCACTTTGTCGTGCTGTGGGCGGACGTTGGAGATGTGTGCGGACATGAAGGATGGGGGCGTGTTTTTGGCCGAATGGACGGGAGTCGACGCGTTGCGCGACGACTGTCGTTGCTGCGGGCAAGAGGATACGCCGGTCGACATGCGACCAGCAGCCGCGTGACGTGCGAAAGATGTCAGGAAGCGGCGCTGCGCAGGCGCGAGATCACGTCGGAAGCGAAGGCTTCGCCGCGGGCCTTGGCCAGGGCCATCTGCAGGTCGTGCAGGAGCTCGAGCAACTCTTCGGGCGTGGCACAGCGCTCGATCTTGAGTTGCAGGAAATAACGACGATGCGGCGCGAGGAAGTCGCGAACGATCTCGTTCATCATCATGTAGAGGTGTTCGTAGCGATTGAGCGGCGGTGGCCCTGGATCGGCAGCCACTGCCGGCGCTGGAGGCACGGATTCGGCGATCTCTGCGACTTCGGGTCCGTAGATCGTCGGCAGGACGAGATCGAGCGGGCCGTCGTAGGAGACGGTCGACGCGATGACCTGCGGCGCCGGCTCTGCCACGGACGGCACGAAGACCGGCGCGGCAACGGTGGGTCGCTCGATCGGCAGCGCGGCGGCCTTCGGTGCGGCAGCGGGTGCCGAGACCGCGCCGTTGCGCGGCTCGATCAGGCCCTTTGCGACCAGGCCGTCGAGGACGTCGGAGGGCGCCTTCGAGCCCGCGATCAACGACCGCATCGCCGCGACCGGCCGTTGGCCGTCGACCATCAGGAGGATGGCGCGGACCGACATTGGTAAGCCCAAGGTTCGCGAACGGATCTCGTCGCGACCGGCATCGGTCTTGATGTAAACCTCGGTGTCCTGCATCGTCCGTCGGCATCGGCGCCAAGCGGGACGTCTCGAAGGCCGAGAGCCAGCCGCAGCACAGCAGGCGATTATTAAGCCAAGACGGCCTGCGGCGCCACGATCCGTTCCGTTGTTGCGGCAAGCACGCAACAGGCGCTTGTACTGCCATGCGATGGGGAGAAAACCCTAGCAGGCTGTTGAAAAGCTACTGCGGCGGCCGTCTGCGCCCGAATGTTATCGATGCGGCGGTGCCCGGAATCCTCACGTACGCAGGTACGTTCCGGTTCCTCCGCTCCGTGCGCCTTGCACACGACCGTCCTCGCTACGCTTTTCAACAGCCTGCAAGGGCCTCGTGTCCGGTGACCCGCGGTGCTTCACTTGCGCTTCGCGATCGGCACGAACTTGAGGTCCTCGGGGCCGACGTAGTTGGCGGTCGGACGGATGATCTTGCCGTCGATGCGCTGTTCGATCACGTGAGCCGACCAGCCCGACGTCCGCGAGATCACGAAGAGCGGCGTGAACATCGAGGTCGGCACGCCCATCATGTGATAGCTGACGGCCGAGAACCAGTCGAGGTTGGGGAACATCTTCTTCGCATCCCACATTACGGTCTCGAGGCGTTCCGCGATGTCGAACATGCGGGTGTCGTCCGCTTCCTTCGACAGCTTCTTCGCGACTTCCTTGATGACCTTGTTGCGCGGGTCGGAGACGGTGTACACCGGGTGCCCGAAACCGATCACGACCTCCTTGTTCTCGATGCGCCTGCGGATGTCGACTTCGGCCGCATCGGGCATCTCGTAGCGCTTCTGGATCTCGAAGGCCACTTCGTTGGCGCCGCCGTGCTTGGGGCCGCGCAAGGCCCCAATGCCGCCGACGATGGCCGAGTAGATGTCGGAGCCCGTGCCGGCGACCACACGCGCCGCGAAGGTGGACGCGTTGAACTCGTGCTCGGCATACAGGATCAGAGACACGTGCATCGCCTTGACCCACGACTCGGGCGGAGATTCGCCGTGCAGCAGGTGGAGGAAGTGCCCTCCGATGGATTCGTCGTCGGTCTCGACCTCGATCTGCCGGCCGTTGAACGCGTAGTGGTACCAGTACAGCAGCATCGATCCGAACGACGCCATCAGGCGGTCAGCGATGTCGCGCGCGCCCGGGTGGTTGTGGTCGTCCTTTTCGGGCAGCACGCAGCCGAGCACCGACGCGCCAGTCCGCATCACGTCCATCGGGTGCGACGATGCCGGCAGGCATTCGAGCGCATCCATCACCGCCGCGGGCAACCCGCGCAGCGCCTTCAGCTTGTTCTTGTACGCGGCGAGTTCGCTCTTGTTCGGCAGCTTGCCGTGCACTAGCAGGTGGGCGATCTCCTCGAACTCGCTGGTGTCGGCGATATCCAGGATGTCGTAGCCGCGATAGTGCAGGTCGTTGCCGGTCTTGCCGACCGTACACAGCGCAGTGTTACCGGCGGTCACGCCGGAGAGGGCGACGGACTTTTTGGGTTTGAAGGCGGGTGCTGTCGGTTCGGCCATACAGGTTCTCCAGGGATTTCGTCGTTCCCGGGTGCGCGGGAACGACTGCACTAGTTCTTTTTCGTCGCGAACAGCGCGTCGAGCTTCTCTTCGTACACGTGGTAACCGAGATACTTGTAAAGGTCGTTGCGGGTCTGCATCGTATCGACCACGCTCTTCTGCGTGCCCTCGGTGCGGATCGCTTCGTAGACCTTCAGAGCCGCCGCGTTCATCGCGCGATAGGCCGAGCAGCAGAACAGCACGATGTCGACGTCGACCGTCGCCAGTTCATGCGTCGTGAACAGCGGCGTGAAGCCGAACTCGGTGATGTTGGCCAGGATCGGGACCATCACGGCCTTCTTGAACCGGTCGTACATCGCCAGATCGGTCATCGCCTCGGGGAAGATCATGTCGGCGCCGGCTTCCACGTACGCCACCGCACGCTCGATCGCCGCATCGATACCTTCGATCGCCAGCGCGTCGGTGCGCGCCATGATCACGAAGCCCCCGTCCTGGCGCGCATCGACCGCGGCCTTGATACGGTCGACCATCTCGTCCTTCGAGACGACTTCCTTGCCCGGGCGATGGCCGCAGCGTTTGGTACCGACCTGGTCTTCCATGTGGACCGCGGCGACGCCGGCCTTCTCGAACATGCGGACGGTGCGCGCGATGTTGAAGGCACCACCCCAGCCGACATCGATGTCGACCAACAGCGGCAGCGACGACGCGTCGATGATGCGGCGCGCGTCGATCAGCACGTCTTCCATCGTGCTGATGCCGAGGTCGGGCATGCCGAGCGAGTTGGCGGCCACGCCGCCACCCGACAGGTACAACGCCTTGAAGCCTGTGGCCTCGGCCATCCGCGCGGTGTACGCGTTGATGGCGCCGATCACCGACAGAGGCTTCTCGTCGACGACGGCCTGACGGAACTTCGATCCGGCGCTCGTCATGGTGCTTCGCTCCTCAAGTCAGCAGATGCTTAACGCCGTCCTGCTCTTCGGTGAGTTCCTTGAGGGTGAAGTCCATCTTCTCGCGGCTGAACGCGTCGATCTCCAGGCCCTTGACGATCTCGTATTTGCCGTCCTTGGTCACGACCGGGAAGCCGTAGATGACGTCCTTCGGGATGTCGTAGCTGCCGTCGGAGGCGATGCCCATCGTGACCCACTTGCCGTCGCTGCCGAGCAACCAGTCATGGACGTGATCGATGGCCGCGTTGGCCGCCGACGCCGCCGAAGACAGGCCGCGCGCCTCGATGATCGCGGCGCCGCGCTTGCCGACCTTGGGGATGAACGTGTCCTTGTTCCAGGCGTCGTCGTTGACAAGGTCCTTCATGCCCTTGCCGCCGACCGTCGCGAAACGGTAGTCGGGGTACATCGTCGGCGAGTGGTTGCCCCACACGACCAGCTTCTCGATGTTGCCGACCGCGGTGCCGGTCTTGGTGGCGAGCTGGGACAGCGCGCGGTTGTGGTCAAGGCGCAGCATCGCCGTAAAATTCTCCTTCGGCAGGTCCGGCGCCGACTTCATCGCGATGTACGCGTTGGTGTTGGCCGGGTTGCCGACCACCAGCACCTTGACGTCGCGGCTCGCGACCGCGTTGAGCGCCTTGCCCTGCGCCGTGAAGATCTGCGCGTTGGCCGATAGCAGGTCCTTGCGTTCCATGCCCGGTCCGCGGGGACGCGCACCCACCAGCAGCGCGACGTCGGCGTCCTTGAACGCGACCATCGGATTACCGGTCGGGATCACGCCCTGCAGCAGGGGGAACGCGCAGTCCTCGAGTTCCATGATCACGCCGGCCAGCGCCTTCTGTGCCTTCTCGTCGGGGATCTCGAGTAGTTGCAGGATCACCGGCTGGTCGGGTCCGAGCAGGTCGCCGTTCGCTATGCGGAACAGCAGGGCGTAGCCGATCTGGCCCGCGGCACCGGTGACGGCGACGCGCTTGGCGGCTTGGGTCATGGAACGATCTCCGTGAAATGGGATGAGTGGGAAAAGCGTCGTGCGGAAGAGGTGATGCGTGCGACGCCGATCCGTGGAGCGCTTCGTGTGCGGGACGGGACGGCCGCGCGGGCTTCGGCGGCGGTACGGATCCGGTCTGGGGACGCTCTCGGAAGCCGAGTTTACGCCGAATCGATCAGCGCGAAAATGCGCCGGCACTCGATCGCGGTCACGAATCCGCGGCATTTCGCTCTCTTATATAAGATACGAAATGCAGTGCACGATGACCTGGGACGACGGATCATGATGGCGAAGTTGAACGAAGGACTTTCATCGCAGGTGGAGCGTGTCGCGAGCGGCTACGGACGGCGCGCGACGACGATTCGCGGCGCGACCAGCGCCGACGCCGCCACCTTCAGCCCGCTGTATCTGCAGATCAAGACGCTGATCACGCGCGGCCTGCAGGGTGGGGAATGGAAACCCGGCGAGGCGATTCCCAGCGAGGGCGATCTGGCGAAGCGTTTCGGCGTCAGCCAGGGCACGGTACGCAAGGCGATCGACGCGATGGCCGCGGAGAACCTGCTGATCCGTCGCCAGGGCAAGGGCACCTACGTCGCCACGCATCAGGAAGCGCGTGCGCAGTTCCGTTTCCTGCGACTTGCACCCGACGATGCGCGCGACGAGACGTCCGAGAGCCGCATCCTCGAATGCCGGCGTATCCGGGCCTCTGCCGAGATCGCGCGTTTCCTGCGACTGAAGGCCGGCGACAGCCTTGTGGCGATCCGGCGCGTGCTGTCCTTCGACGGCGTGCCCACGGTGCTCGACGACATCTGGCTCGACGGTACGGTGTTCAAGGGACTGACCGCCGAGCGCGTCTCGGCCTACCAGGGCCCGCTGTACGGCCTCTTCGAATCCGAATTTGCCACGCCGATGACCCGCGCCGAGGAGCGGATCCGGGCCGTTGCAGCCACCCCCGACGCGGCCCGCATCCTCGCGGTTGCGCTCCATGCGCCTTTGCTGTCGGTCGAGCGGGTCTCGATGACCTATGCGGACCGGCCGGTGGAATTACGTCGGGGGCTCTATTCGACCCATAGCCATTTCTATAGAAACACTTTGGGATGATCGCGTTACTCTATGGGGTCTTGGTCGGGGCTCGATTTCGAGGGTGTTCATCGCCGCATGTCCATGCGTTTGTTGCTGCGCGGAAAATCGTTGAAAATAGATGGTTGAAAAAATCTGTCGTCCACCGAGATGCCATTTGGCGTTCACGGTAAAGAAACTCACAGGAATTCGAGGCGAAGCATGTCCGATCTGACGCGGCCCACACGGCCGATCCACCGCAACATCAACATCAGTCAGATCGTCGCGTATCGACTCCCCGTCGCCGGCATTCTCTCGATCCTCCATCGGGTCAGCGGGGCGACGATGTTCCTGTTGCTTCCGTTTGTGCTTTTCCTGCTCGACAAGAGCCTGACGTCCGAGATCAGCTTCGGCTCGTTCAAGAGCGTGACTTCCAACTGGTTCGCGAAGCTCGTGATCCTCGTGCTGCTGTGGGCCTACCTGCATCACTTCTGCGCCGGCATCCGCCATCTCTTCATGGACGTTCACATCGGGCTCGAGAAGGACAGCAGCCGCCAGTCGGCGCTCGCGGTGTTCGCGGTCAGCCTCGTACTGTGGCTCGCGTTCGCCCTCAAGATCTTCGGAGCCTTCTGATGGCCGGCACGAATCGCATCGGACCCAAACGCCTCGTCGTCGGCGCGCATTACGGCATGGGCGACTGGATGGCGCAGCGCTTCACCGCCATCGTCATGGCTGTCTACACCGTCATCCTGCTGGCTGCGTTCTTCGGCGGTCGCAACTTCTCGTACGAAGGATGGGCCGGACTGTTCGCCCACCCGTGGATGAAGATCGCGACCCTCGTGGTCTTCGCCGCTTTTGCGTATCACGCCTGGGTGGGCATGCGCGACATCTGGATGGACTACGTCAAGCCCACCGCCATCCGCCTGCTGCTGCAGGTCGGCACGATCATCTGGCTGTTCGCCTGCGTGGCGTACGGCGTCATCATCCTCTGGAGGGTTTGAGCATGGCCGGCTCCACGAATGCTTCCAACGCGGCACCCGTCTTCAACATCCACAGCAAGCTGCCGCGTCGGCGGTTCGACGCGGTGATCGTCGGTGCCGGTGGCTCCGGCATGCGCGCGTCGCTGCAACTGGCCGAGGCCGGCCTCTCGGTCGCCGTGCTGTCGAAGGTCTTCCCGACCCGCTCGCACACGGTCGCGGCGCAGGGCGGCATCGGCGCGTCGCTCGGCAACATGAGCGAGGACAACTGGTACTGGCACATGTTCGACACCGTCAAGGGCTCAGACTACCTGGGCGACCAGGACGCCATCGAGTTCATGTGTCGCGAGGCGCCCAACGTCGTCTACGAACTCGAGCACTTCGGCATGCCGTTCGACCGCAACCCCGACGGCACGATCTACCAGCGTCCATTCGGCGGCCACTCGGCCAACTTCGGCGAGAAGCCGGTTGCGCGCGCCTGCGCCGCGGCCGACCGCACCGGTCACGCGATGCTTCATACGCTCTATCAACGGAATGTCCGCGCGCGCACGCAGTTCTTCGTCGAGTGGATGGCGCTCGACCTGATCCGCGACGAGGAGGGCGACGTCGTTGGGGTGGTGGCGCTCGAGATGGAGACCGGCGAGGCGATGATCCTCGAGGCCAAGACCACGCTGCTCGCCACCGGCGGCGCGGGCCGCATCTGGGCCGCGTCGACCAACGCGTTCATCAACACCGGCGACGGCATGGGCATGGCGGCGCGCGCCGGCATTCCCCTTGAGGACATGGAGTTCTGGCAGTTCCATCCGACCGGCGTGGCCGGCGCGGGCGTTTTGATCACCGAAGGCGTGCGCGGCGAGGGCGGTATCCTGCTCAACAGCAACGGCGAGCGCTTCATGGAACGCTACGCACCGACGCTGAAGGACCTGGCGCCGCGCGACTTCGTGTCGCGCTCGATGGACCAGGAGATCAAGGAAGGTCGCGGCTGCGGACCCAAGAAGGAATACGTGCTGCTGAAGCTCGACCACCTCGGCGCCGACACCATCAACAAGCGGCTGCCGTCGATCCGCGAGATCGCGATGAAGTTTGCCAACGTCGACCCGATCAAGGAACCGATCCCGGTCGTCCCGACGATCCACTACCAGATGGGCGGTATCCCGACGAACTATTACGGCCAGGTCGTCGTGCCGAAGAACGGTAATCCGAACGAGATCGTGAACGGACTTTATGCAATAGGCGAATGTGCCTGCGTGTCGGTGCACGGTGCCAATCGTCTCGGCACCAACTCGCTACTCGACCTGCTGGTGTTCGGTCGCGCCGCCGGCAACCACATCGTGAAGTCAAACCTGAAGGACAAGGCCTGGAAGTCGCTGCCGGCCGACGCGGCCGAGAAGACGTCGTCGCGTCTCGCGGCGCTCGAGGCCCGCACCAGCGGCGAGAAGACGCAGGACGTCGCCAACGACATCCGCTCGGACATGCAGGCGCACTGCGGCGTGTTCCGCACGCAAGGCCTGCTGGCCGAGGGCGTGACGAAGATCATGGCGCTGACAGAACGCGCGAAGAGTGTCGCGATCCAGGACAAGTCGAAAGTCTTCAACACGGCGCGCATCGAGGCGCTGGAACTCGACAACCTGGTGGAAGTTGCAAAAGCAACGATCGTCGCGGCCGAGGCACGCAGGGAGTCGCGTGGCGCGCACGCCCGCGAGGACTTCCCCGATCGTAACGACGCCGAGTGGATGCGCCACTCGCTGTACTACACCGAAGGCTCGAGGCTCGACTACAAGCCGGTCAATCTCAAGCCGCTGACCGTCGAGACCTTCCAGCCGAAGAAGCGCACGTTCTGATCGACCACCCAGGCATCGCTCACTGATACCGAGGAACAGCATGACCGCAAACAATCCCGCCGAAGTCAACGCCGTTGAGAAGACCATCTCGTTCGGAGGTCACGGCACGGACGAGCATCCGACCCGCGTGATGAAGTTCGAGATCTATCGCTATGACCCCGACAGCGGCAAGGCCCCTTACATGCAGAAGCTCGAGGTCGAGCTCTACGACACCGACAAGATGCTGCTCGACGCGATCCTGCGCATCAAGGCGGACGTCGACGACTCGGTGTCGATCCGTCGCTCGTGCCGCGAAGGCGTCTGCGGGTCGGACGCGATGAACATCAACGGCAAGAACGGCCTGGCCTGCACGACCAACCTGCGCGACCTCAAGCAGCCGATCGTGCTGAAGCCGTTGCCCGGCCTGCCCGTGATCCGCGACCTGATCGTCGACATGTCGCAGTTCTTCAAGCAGTACCACTCGATCAAGCCCTATCTCATCAACGACGAGATGCCGCCGGAGAAGGAGCGCTACCAGTCGCCCGCCGAGCGCGAGGAACTTGACGGCCTGTACGAGTGCATCCTGTGCGCGTGCTGCTCCACGTCGTGTCCGAGCTTCTGGTGGAACCCGGACAAGTTCGTCGGCCCGGCCGGCCTGCTGCAGGCCTATCGCTTCATCGCGGACAGCCGCGACCGGGCGACCGGCGAGCGACTCGACGACCTGCAGGACCCGTATCGCCTGTTCCGCTGCCACACGATCATGAACTGTGTCGACGTGTGTCCGAAGGGTCTCAATCCGACGCGGGCGATCGGCAAGATCAAGGAATTGATGGTCCGTCGGGCCGTTTGATCGCGCTCCTTGGAACCTGCTTCGACTTCGCCGCTGTCAGAGTCCGGGCCGCCTCGCAGCGATCCGCACCAGGCCGATCCGAAGCGGCGGGCCCGTCTGCGCTGGCGCGCGCGCCGCGGGCTGCTGGAAAACGACATCGTCCTCACCCGTTTCCTCGATCGTCATGAGGACACGCTCAGCGACGACGATGTGGGCGCCCTCACGCAGTTGTTCGAACTGTCCGACAACGAGCTGATGGACGTGATCCTGGCGCGGACGGACGTGACGTCCGAGATCGCCGGTCCCGTGATGAACCGGCTGATCAGCCTGCTGCGCGAGGCTTAGCGAGGGTCAGTCCGGTATTGCCGGCCCTCGGGAGAGGTTCGGAACAAGCAGTCTCGAAATACGACTCCGCGTCGCGTCCGCAGCAGCCGACCCGGGATGAATGCCGCGGTCTTTCGCAAGCAGTCAGGCCGTCGCAGACGATTCAGACAATCCACGAAGTTCACTGAAGGACTCAAGCATGGTTTCCTCCGACATCAAAGCAAAGCTCGCGCTCTCCAACGGATCGCAGGACATGGACCTGCCGGTCTTCAAGGGCACGATCGGGCCGGACGTCATTGACATCCGCAAGCTTTACGGGCAAACGGGCATGTTCACGTACGACCCGGGCTTCATGTCGACGGCCGCCTGCCAATCGACCATCACGTACATCGACGGCGACAAGGGCGAACTGCTGTATCGCGGCTATCCGATCGAGCAGCTCGCGACCGGTGGCGACTACCTCGAGACCTGCTATCTGCTGTTGCACGGCGAACTGCCGACCGAAACGCAGAAGAAGGAGTTCGTGCACCTCGTCACGCAGCACACGATGGTCCATGAGCAGATGACCTTCTTCTATCGCGGCTTCCGGCGCGACTCGCATCCGATGGCGGTGCTGGTGGGCACGGTCGGCGCGCTGTCGGCCTTCTATCACGACTCGCTCGACATCAACGACCCGCGGCATCGCGACGTATCGGCAATCCGCCTGATCGCCAAGCTGCCGACGCTGGTCGCGATGGCCTACAAGTACGTGATCGGCCAGCCGTTCGTGTATCCGCGCAACGACCTCTCGTACAGCGCCAACTTCCTGCGCATGATGTTCGCCGTGCCCGCCGAGGAGTACGTGCCGAACGACGTGATGGTGCGCGCGTTCGATCGTATCCTGATCCTGCATGCCGACCACGAGCAGAACGCGTCGACCTCGACGGTGCGCCTCGCCGGCTCGTCGGGCGCCAATCCGTTCGCGTGCATCGCGGCGGGCATCGCCTGTCTGTGGGGGCCCGCGCACGGCGGCGCCAACGAAGCGGCGCTGAACATGCTGAAGGACCTGCAGGCGCAAGGCGGCGAGGCCAAGCTCCCCGAGTTCATCGCCCAGGTCAAGGACAAGAATTCCAACGTCAAGCTGATGGGGTTCGGTCACCGCGTCTACAAGAACTACGACCCGCGCGCGAAGCTGATGCGCGAGACCTGCCACGAGGTGCTCGACGAACTCGGCCTGCATGACGACCCGCTGTTCAAGCTCGCGATGGCGCTCGAGAAGATCGCCCTCGAGGACGAATACTTCGTCTCGCGCAAGCTCTATCCGAACGTCGACTTCTATTCGGGCATCGTGCAGAGCGCGCTCGGCATCCCGACGACGCTGTTCACGGCGATCTTCGCGATGGCGCGCACGGTCGGCTGGATCGCGCAGTGGAACGAGATGATTTCGGACCCGGAACAGAAGATCGGTCGCCCGCGCCAGCTGTATGTCGGCGCGCCACGACGGGACGTGAAGCCGATCGCCGATCGCTGATCCTTCTAAGCCTCCGCCGGAACGAAGGCGGAGTCGCGACATCAAGCGAAGTTCGACAACCGGAGTGGACCGCGCATGAAGAGGATCCTGTTGGGCTGTCTGGCGCTTGTGGCTTGCTGTCAGGTCGTCGCACAGTCCGCGCCCTACACATCGCTGCGATCCGTCGATTCGTTCGCGTCGATGACCGTCTCAAAGGTACGCGCCGCTGCGTTGTTCCAGGAGGCCGGCAAGGTCATCCAGCATCCGCGTTGCGTCAATTGCCATCCGCGGACCGACCGGCCGTTGCAAGGCGATGCCATGCAGCTCCACCAGCCATTGGCGGTGCGCGGCAAGGATGGACACGGCGCCGTCGCGATGCCCTGCTCCACCTGCCACGGCGCCAGCAACTACGTCGCGTCGGCCAACGTCACGGTGCCCGGCAGTCCGAACTGGCACCTCGCACCCATCGAGATGGCCTGGGAAGGCAAATCGCTTCGACAGATCTGCCAGCAGATCAAGGATCCGAAGCGCAACGGTGGCAGGACGATGATGCAGATCGTCGACCACATGGCGCACGACCCGCTGGTCGGCTGGGGCTGGAATCCCGGTGGTAGCCGCACGCCCGCTCCCGGGACGCAGCAGCAGTTGGGCGAGTTGATGCAGGCCTGGGTCGACGCTGGAGCGTACTGTCCCACCTGAACCTTGAGCACCCCGAAACAACGCGCGTCGATCCCGTCAACGAAAGGAATTCCATGCCCAGTCTGAACGTCAACGGAACGGTGCGGGAGTTCGAGGCCGAGCCCGACACGCCCTTGCTCTGGGTGCTGCGCGAACAGCTCGGCCTGACCGGCACGAAGTACGGATGCGGCATCGCGCAATGTGGCGCGTGCACTGTCCACATCGACGGACAGAACACGCGCAGCTGCGTTCGGCCGGTCTCGTCGGTGTCTTCGTCCGCGAAGGTCGTCACAATCGAAGGTCTCGCCCCAGGCGGATCGCATCCGGTGCAGAAGGCATGGGTGGCGCTCGACGTGCCGCAATGCGGCTTCTGCCAGTCCGGGATGATCATGGCAGCGGCCGCGTTGCTGCGCGAGGCGCCGCGTCCGACCGACAAGCAGATCGATGAAGCCATGACCAACATCTGCCGGTGCGGGACCTACAACCGCGTGCGCGCCGCCATCAAGCTCGCCGCCGGGGAACCGAGGACGGCGAGCGTCGACGTGGTGCACCTGACCCGGAGCATCACGTGAGCCGCGCCGTGACCGGCGGCTTCAAGGTCACTCGCCGCGAGTTCATCGGCTCTGTCGCCGCGGGTGCCTTCGTGCTCGGATTCCCGCTGAGGGCCTCGGCGCAGGAGGCCGGCGCGCCCGAGATCAACGCGTGGGTCGTCGTGAAGCCCGACGACACCGTCGTCATCCGCATCGCGCGCTCGGAGATGGGCCAGGGCTCGCTGACCGGGCTCGCGCAACTCGTCGCCGAAGAGCTCGACTGCGACTGGACCCGGGTCACCACCGAGTACCCCACGCCGGGACAGAGCCTGGCGCGCAAACGCGTCTGGGGCAATTTCTCGACCGGCGGCAGCCGCGGCATTCGCGAGTCCCAGGAATACGTCCGCAAGGGCGGCGCCACGGCCCGCATGATGCTGGCCCAGGCGGCTGCGGCCGGCTGGCAGGTGCCGGCGAACGAGTGCCGGGCCGAAGCCAGCGTGATCACCCATCTGCCGAGCGGACGCACGACGACGTTCGGCAAGGTCGCGGCGGTCGCGGCCACGATGCAGCCGCCGACCGACATCCCGTTGAAGGACCCGAAGGACTGGAAGATCGCCGGCAAGCGCTTGGCGCGGCTCGATACGGTCGACAAGACGACCGGCGCGCAGATCTACGGCAGCGATCTGACGATGCCTGGCATGCTGAACGCGGCCATCGTCGATTGCCCGGTGTTCGGCGGCACGGTTCGCAGCGTCGACGATGCCGCGGCGCTCGCGCGACCGGGCGTTAAGCGCGTGGTGCGCGTCGGCGACTCGGCCGTCGCGGTGGTCGCCGACACCTGGTGGCACGCGAAGAAGGGACTCGAAGCCCTGACGATCGAGTGGGACTACGGCGAGCATGCCAACGCATCGAGCGCGGCCTTCGGCGAGGTGCTGAAGGCGGGCCTGGATGCACCCGAGGCCGCGGTCGGTTATTCGGTCGGCGACGCGCGCGCCGCCATCGCGGCGGCCCCCCGACGTGTCGAGGCGGTGTATTCGTATCCGCACCAGAACCACGCGACGATGGAGACGATGAATGCCGTCGCGCGCTGGACGCCCGAGCGCTGCGAGGTCTGGACGCCGACCCAGAACGGCGAGGCCGCGCTGGCGGCGACCGCGGAGGCCGCGGGGCTGCCGCTGTCCCAGTGCGACGTCTACAAGCAGTTGCTGGGGGGCGGCTTCGGTCGTCGCGGTGCGGTCGACTGGATCAAGCAGGCGGTCGCGATCGCCAAGGAGATGCCGGGCACGCCGGTCAAGCTGATCTGGTCGCGCGAGGAGGACATGCTGCACGGTCGCTACCATCCAGTGACCCAGTGCAGGATGAGCGCCGGCCTCGACGACAAGGGGGCCGTCACCGGCTTCCAAATGCGGATCTCGGGCCAGTCGATCCTGGCTTACGTCGCGCCGCAGAACGTCGTGAACGGCAAGGATCCCGTGGTGTTCCAGGGGCTCAACGCGCCTGGCCCCGAAGCCTCGATCGGCTACACGTTCCCGGCCGTGCTGATCGACCATGCGATGCGCAATCCGCACGTGCCGCCGGGCTTCTGGCGCGGCGTCAACCTCAACCAGAACACGCTCTATCTCGAAAGTTTCATCGACGAACTGGCGCACGCGACCAAGCAGGATCCGCTGGCCTTCCGCCAGAAGCTGATGGCGCAGAACCCCAAGCATCTCGCGGTGCTGAACGCGGCTGCCGAACGTGCGGGCTGGGGCAAGCCCTTGCCGGCCGGCGTCCATCGGGGGATCGCGCAGACGATGGGCTTCGGCAGCTACGTCGCCGCGGTGGCCGAGGTTTCGGTCAGCGACGACGGCGTGCTCAAGGTGCATCGCATCGTCGCCGCGACCGATCCTGGCTACGCCGTCAACCCGCAGCAGATCGAGGCGCAGGTCGAGGGCTCGTTCGTCTATGGCCTGTCGGCGGCGCTCTACGGCGAGTGCACCGTCAAAGACGGACGCATCGAGCAACGCAACTTCAACACCTACCGGGTGATGGCCCTGCACGAGATGCCGAAGGTCGAGACCGTCATCGTTTCGTCGGGTGGATTCTGGGGTGGGGTGGGCGAGCCCACCATCGCGGTCGCCGCACCGGCCGTGCTCAACGCGATCTTCGCGGCGACTGGCAAGCGCATCCGCGATCTCCCGGTCAAGAACCACAGCCTGAAGAAGGCCTGAGCGAGACATGTCGCTGTCGTCGGCATGTCGTGCAGCGATGCTTGTTCTCTTGATGGCCAGTACAGCTTCCTCGCATGCTTCCGACAGCATCGACGTGGTCGGCGATGCCGTGCCGCAGCCGCTGACCTCGACGCCAGGCGACGCCGATCGCGGTCGTGCGATCGTCGGCGACCGCCAGGTCGGCCTGTGCCTGATGTGCCACACCGGCCCGTTCCCTGACGAGCGTTCGCAGGGCACGCTGGCCCCCCCTCTGGCCGGTGCGGGTATGCGCTGGAGCGAGGGCCAGTTGCGCCTGCGCATCGTCGACTCGCGACGCCTGAATCCTGACACGATCATGCCGTCCTACTTTCGCGCCGCCGAAGGCCGCCGCGTCGGCAAGGCATTCCGCGACCAGCCGGTGCTCGACGCGCAACAGGTCGAGGACGTGGTCGCTTTCCTCGTCACGCTGCGCCGATGAGGCACGACGATCCGTCCGACCCTGCGCGTCGTCGCGCGTTGCGGACAGCGGTGGGTTTCGGTGCGCTCGTCGCGCTGCGCCCCGCGCGGGGCGAGCCTGCGCCGGACCTGAAAGCCGCGCTGCGCGAGTTCACCGGTAGCGCGCCGTTGGCGAAGGGCCGCGTCAAGCTCGGCATCGCGCTGCTGATCGAGAATGGCAACGCCGCGCCGATCACGGTCGACGTCCAGAGCCCGATGACGGCGGCCGATCATGTGCGGCGCATCGCGCTGTTCAACGAGAAGAACCCGCAGCGCGACGTGGCGGTCTTCATGCTCGGCCCGCGCGCCGGCAAGGCCAGCGTGTCGACGCGCATCCGGCTCGCGACGTCGCAACGGCTGGTCGCGGTGGCGGAGATGAGCGACGGCTCGTTCTGGCAGGACGACACCGACGTGATCGTCACGATCGCCGCCTGCATCGAGATTTGACCCCATGGCCCGCGCACTCGTCACCGTTCCCAAGTCCGCCGCACGCGGCGACGTCATCGAGATCCGCACGTTGATCGCGCATCCGATGGAGACCGGGTATCGGAGCGGCGACGGGGGAGCGCCACTGCCGCGCAACATCATCCGTCGTTTCACCTGCCGCTACGACGGCGAGGAGATCTTCGCCGCCGACCTGTTTCCCGCGGTCTCGGCGAATCCGCTGATCAGTTTCTTCACGGTCGCGACCGCGAGCGGGACGTTGATCTGCACCTGGGAAGGGGACAACGGGTTCATGCAGGTCGAGACCGTGCCGATCGTCGTGACATGACGCCCGGCGTGATCCTGAAGGTCTTCGCGGGTCTGGCGATCGTGGCGGGACTGGCGGTCGCGCAGGCTAGCGACGAGCGACGCTCGGGTTTCGAGTTCATGAGCGCTGCGCTGCAAGCCATGCAGGAAGACGAGGCGTCGAATCCGGGCACCTTGTGGGTCAAGGACGGCGAGTCGTTGTGGACGACGAAGGCCGGCGCGGACGATCGTTCGTGTGCGTCGTGCCACGGCGATGCGGCGACGAGCATGCGCGGCGTCGCCGCGCGCTATCCGGCGTTCGACGAGGCCAGTGGTCGACCGATCAGCCTGTCGGGCCGCATCAACGCGTGCCGGACACGGCACCAGAACGCACCACGACTCGATCGCGAGAACGACACGTTGCTCGCGCTCGAAGCCTTCGTCGGCCGCCAGTCCCGTGGTCTGTCGATTGCATCGCCGGCCGACGCGCGCCTTCAGCTGCACCGTGCGCGAGGCGAGGCACTCTTCCGGCAGCGCATGGGCCAACTCGACCTGTCCTGCGCACAATGTCACGACGCCAATGCCGGCCGGCGCCTTGCCGGCAGCGTCATCCCGCAAGCCCACCCCACCGGCTATCCGATTTACCGGCTCGAGTGGCAGAGTGTCGGCTCGCTGGCGCGGCGTGTCCGTGGCTGCATGACCGGGGTTCGGGCGGAGCCGTTCGAGGACGAGGCGCCGGAATTGGTCGAGCTCGAGCTGTACCTCAAGCAACGCGCGGCTGGACTGCCGGTCGAGACCCCGACCGTACGACCGTGAGAGAGGCATCATGAAATTCGCAATGTATCGGGGTGCGCGAGTCCTTCTCGCGGTGGTGTCGCTGGTCGGGATGACGACCGCGACCGGACAGACGACGAGCGTTCCGGCGCTGCAGGTGCGCTCGCTCGCGGCGAGCTGCGGCGCGTGCCATGGTACCGACGGCGCGGCCGCGCCGGGAGCAGCGATGATCCCTCTGGCCGGCTATCCGAGGGAGGCGATGGTCACGCAGATGCGGGCCTTCCGCGACGGCAGTCGCGCCGCCACCGTGATGCACCAGATCGCCCGCGGCTACACGGACCGGCAGATCGAGGTGCTCGCCGATTACTTCGTTTCCATGAGGCAGCCATGAAAAGACGCACCCTGCTGCAGGTCATGGCCGGTGGCGCGGGGCTGTCGGCGATCGGCGGCTGTGCGACGGCGTCGGGTCCATCGCGTGCTCGTGTGGTCGTCGTCGGTGGTGGCTTCGGGGGCGCGACGGCGGCGAAGTACGTGCGACTGCTGTCGGACGGACAGGTGGACGTCGTGCTGATCGAGCCGAGCCGCGACTTCGTGTCGTGCCCGGTATCGAACCTGGTCGTGGGCGGACAGCGGCGCATGAGCGACCTGACGATGTCGTTCGACGCCTTGCGGACCCGCCACGGCATCACGATCGTCCACGACACCGTGGCGGCGATCGACGTCGAGCGGAAAGCCGTGAGACTCGCGCGCGGCGACCAGATCCGCTACGACCGGCTGGTCGTGTCACCGGGTGCCGACCTTGTCTTCGATGCGATCGAAGGGCTCGCGGCGGCGCATGACGAGGGTCGCATCCTCCAGGCCTGGAAAGCAGGGACCGAGACCGAATCGTTGCGAAAGCAACTACTGGCGATGCGTGACGGCGGCACGTTCGCGATCGCGATTCCCGAGGCGCCTTACCGCTGCCCGCCCGGACCGTACGAACGCGCCTGTGTCGTCGCGGCCTGGCTGAAGGCCAACAAGCCGCGCTCGAAGGTGCTGGTACTCGATGCCAATCCCGACGTCGTGTCGAAGCCGGCGCTGTTCAGGAAAGCGTGGGCCGACCTCTACCCCGGCATGGTCGAATACCGGCCGCTGCACAAGGCCGTGGCGGTCGACGCGAAGACGATGACGCTGCGCTTCGAGATTGCGGAGGACGTCACCGCCGACGTGCTGAACGTGTTACCGCCGATGCGGGCCGGCGACATTCTCGTGCGCGGCGGCCTGGTCGACGCCAACGCGCGCTGGGCGTCCATCGACTACCAGACGTTCGCGTCGACCGTCGCACGCGACGTGCACGTCCTCGGCGATTCGATTTTGGCCGCGCCGGCCATGCCGAAGTCCGCGCACATGGCGAACGGCCACGGCAAGGTCGCGGCCGCGGCGATCGTCGCCGAGTTCGCGGGCGTCGAGGTTGATCGCGAGCCGATGCTGACGAACACCTGCTACAGCTACGTCAGCGACTCGGAGGCGATGCATATCGCCAGCGTGCACGCCTACGTCGAAGCGGAGAAGACCTTCAGGATCGTGCCCGGCTCGGGCGGCGTCTCCGCGACGCGATCGACGGGCGAAGCGGCCTACGCCGCGGGATGGGCGCGCAACATCTGGGCCGACACCCTCGGCTGAAATCATCCTGGCGGCCGGTGCCTGACCGAGGACCTGGGCGCTTCAAGTTCGTCGAGTTCGCCGCGGATACGCTGTTGGGGATGGCGCCCAGACGATCAATGCGCAATGCGCGGCGGCGTTGACAAAGTCGCGGTCGGTGGTGAGCAGCGTCAATCGATGGCGGATGCAAAGCTGCGCCAGCAGCGCATCGATGGTGCCGAGTTGTACGGCTGCCCATCGACAGGTAGTGCGCTGTGCGGCTGCGCCGATATGATCGTTCCGGTCGGGAGCGAGCAGTGGGAGGGACGCGAAACGATCGATGATGATGTCGCGCGCCCTCGGTCCGCTGAATCCCTGCAACAGCTCCTGCAGGACGATGCCCGTGATGACGATCGCTTCGCCGCCGTCCAGCGACTCACGGAGCTTCAGCACCTCGGTGGATTGCTGCTCGGCATCACGCCGGAAGGCCAATGACCAGACGCTCGTATCGACCAGCAGCGTCATTTGCGGGAGCGCTCTGCCATGTAGTCGAACGAAGGCTCCCACTCGAGCTTGCCCATCAGGTTTGCAAACCCTTTCTGCCGACGGCGCGCCACGAATTCCTCCAGGGCCTGCGTCACAGCCGCTTTCTTGGTCTTCTCGCCGCTGACCGCGAGCGCACGTTCGACGACATCCGGGTCCAGCGAAAGATTGGTGGCCATATGTGTGTGTCCTTACACATCGATCCACAGAATGGTGTCGACCCTGGCAAGCGTCGTTTCGGCGACGCTCTTCGTCGCCCTCATTTGCTGTCGCGCATCTCCACGGCGAAGCGCTCGTGAAGTTCGGCGCGCAGCTTCTTGCGCAACAGCGCCGCCTCGAATCGACGCATCTCGTCAGGCGTCGAAGGGTGCAGCGCCCGCACTGTGACCGGCTTTCTCGCATCGTCGACGGCCACCATCGTGAAGAAGCAGCTGTTCACGTGACGCGTCGCCTGGGTCAGGATGTTCTGTGCCACCACCTTGATGCCGACCTCCATCGACGACGTGCCGGTGTGGTTGACGCTCGCCAGGAAGTCGACCAGCTCGCCGACGTGAATTGGCTGGCGGAACATCACCTGGTCGACACTGAGGGTCACGACATAGCGCGCCGAGTAGCGGCTCGCGCAGGCATACGCGACCTGGTCGAGCAGTTTCAGGATGCTGCCGCCGTGCACGTTGCCGCTGAAGTTCGCCATGCCGGGCGTCATCAGCACAGTCATCGTGAGTTGGTGGGACGGCATGTCCATCGGGATCCTTTTCTTCCCATGGCCTTGACGCAAGGGGTGCGAAAATGCTTGGCGGGCTGCTCATCACATGACTTCACGGCCGCCCCGCTGTCCTGGATAAGGCGAGGCCCCGGTGCTATCCTTGCAGGGTTGTCCAGGTCGCGCCCGCATCGTTCATGCCTCGCACGGCTGCAATCCGCGGACCGACATGGTCGTGAAGCGGAGGTTGCTCCCGCCCCGGGATCACCCACTGGCACTCGGGATACCCGAGAGAAGGTGAAGCATCATGATGCAAGAATCGCGTCTCGATTCCTATCTCTTCGGCGGCAACGCCCCATATGTCGAAGAGCTCTACGAGTCCTACCTGAACAACCCCGGCTCGGTGGCCGAACACTGGCGCGAGTACTTCGACCAGCTCCAGCACGTCCCCGCGCCCGACGGCAGCAACGCTACTGACGTCTCGCACGCGCCCATCGTCACCTCGTTCGCGCAACGCTCCCGCGACCGCCGGCTCACGCCGCCCAACGCGGCCAACGACGTCCTCGCGACCAAGCAGGTCTATGTCCAGCAGCTGATCGCCGCGTACCGCTTCCTCGGCGCGCGCTGGGCCAATCTCGATCCGCTGAAGCGCCAGGAGCGGCCGCACATCCCGGAACTCGAACCCGCTTTCTACGACTTCACCGAAGCGGACATGGCGACGATCTATCCGGCGCCCAATACCTATTTCGGCTTCGAGGAAGCGTCGCTGCGCGAGATCGTGCAGGCGCTGCGCGAGACCTACTGCGGCTCGATCGGCGTCGAGTTCATGTACGTCAGCGACCAGAACGAGAAGCGCTGGATGCAGGAGCGGCTCGAGTCGATCCGCGCCAACCCGAACTACGGCGCTGCCGAGCGCAAACACATCCTCGATCGGCTCACTGCCGCTGAAGGACTCGAGCGCTATCTCGCGACCCGCTACGTGGGCCAGAAGCGTTTTTCGCTTGAAGGCGGCGAGAGCTTCATCGTGTCCATTGACGAGGTCGTGCAGCGCTGCGGCAGCCAGGGCGTGCAGGAGATCGTCATCGGCATGGCCCACCGTGGCCGCCTGAACCTGCTGGTCAACGTCCTCGGCAAGATGCCGTCGGAACTGTTCGCCGAGTTCGAAGGCAAGCACGTCGATGACCTGCCGTCGGGCGACGTCAAGTATCACAAGGGCTTCTCGAGTGATGTCTCGACGCCCGGCGGCCCGGTGCACTTGTCGCTGGCCTTCAACCCGTCGCATCTCGAGATCGTCAACCCGGTGGTCGAGGGCTCGTGCAAGGCGCGCATGGAGCGCCGCGGCGACCTCGACGGCAGCCAGGTGCTGCCGATCCTGGTCCACGGCGATGCGGCCTTCGCCGGTCAGGGCGTCGTGATGGAGACGCTCAACCTCGCGCAGACGCGCGGCTACGGCACCCACGGCACGATCCACATCGTCATCAACAATCAGATCGGCTTCACGACGTCGGACCCGCGCGACTCGCGCTCGACGCTGTATTGCACCGACGTGGTCAAGATGATCGAGGCGCCGGTCCTGCACGTGAACGGCGACGATCCCGACGCCGTCATCCTCGCGACCCAGATCGCGTGCGACTACCGGACCAAGTTCAAGCGCGATGTCGTGATCGACATCGTCTGCTTCCGCAAGCTCGGTCATAACGAGCAGGACACGCCTGCGCTGACGCAGCCGATGATGTACCGGAAGATCGCGCAGCACCCCGGCACCCGCAAGCTGTACGCGGACCGGCTGGTGGCGCAGGGTGTGCTGACCGAGGCGGAGACCGAGCAGTACGTCGCCGACTTCCGCAACGCGATGGATGCCGGCAAGCTGACCGTCGACCCGGTGCTCTCGAACTTCAAGAGCAAGTACGCCGTCGACTGGATGCCGTTCCTCAACCGCAAGTGGACCGACTCGGCCGATACCGCCGTGCCGATGACGGAACTCAAGCGCATCGGCGCGCGCATCACGGCGCTGCCGCAGAACTTCAAGCCGCATCCGCTGGTCGAGAAGGTAATCGCCGACCGTTCCAAGATGGCCAGGGGCGAGCAGCTGCTCGACTGGGGCATGGGCGAGCACCTCGCCTTCGCGTCGCTGGTGACATCGGGCTTCGCGGTCCGCATCACAGGCCAGGACTCGGGCCGCGGCACGTTCACGCACCGCCACGCCGTGCTGCACGACCAGAATCGCGAGCGCTTCGACGCCGGCACTTACGTCCCGCTGCAGAACGTCTCCGACGGCCAGGCGCCGTTCACCGTGATTGACTCGGTGCTGTCCGAGGAAGCCGTGCTGGCTTTCGAATATGGCTATTCATCGGCCGAGCCGAACACGCTCGTGATCTGGGAGGCGCAGTTCGGTGACTTCGTCAACGGCGCACAGGTCGTGATCGACCAGTTCATCTCGTCGGGCGAGGTCAAGTGGGGCCGTGTGTCGGGACTCACGATGATGCTGCCGCACGGCTATGAAGGGCAGGGTCCGGAGCACTCGTCGGCGCGTCCCGAGCGCTTCCTGCAGCTCTGCGCCGACAACAACATGCAGGTGGTCCAGCCGACCACGCCCGCGCAGGTCTTCCACCTGCTGCGCCGTCAGATGATCCGGTTGTTCCGCAAGCCGCTGGTGATCCTGACGCCGAAGTCGCTGCTGCGTCACAAGGAAGCGGTCTCGGACCTGCACGACCTATCGCATGGCGGCTTCCAGACCGTGATCCCCGAGACGGCTGACCTCGAGCCCAAGAAGATCAAGCGCGTGATCGTCTGCTCGGGCAAGGTCTACTACGAGCTGCGCACGGCGCGCGGCGATCGCGAGGACACGGTGATCCTGCGGCTCGAGCAGCTCTATCCGTTCCCGCACAAGGCCTTTTCGAACGAGCTGAAGAAGTATCCGCACGCGACCGAGATCGTGTGGTGCCAGGACGAGCCGCAGAACCAGGGCGCGTGGTTCCAGATCCAGCACAACCTGCTCGAGAACCTCGACGACAACCAGAAGCTCGCGTATGCGGGTCGTCCCGCATCCGCATCGCCGGCGGTCGGTTACTACGCAAAGCACAACGAGCAGCAGAAGGCGCTGATCCAGTCGGCCTTCGGTCGCGCGCGTGGGCTGGTGCTGAGTAAATAACGGTTCGCGTCCTCGCGAGAGCGGGGACGCGTGGCGTTCGCCCCTTCACTTTCACGACGCTGGGTTCCCGCACGCGCGGGAACGACGAATCCGGCAGCGTCGATTCATCAAACAACAACGGAGTACCGCATGGCCCTCGTCGAAGTGAAAGTCCCGCAGCTGTCCGAGTCGGTTTCGGAAGCGACCCTCCTGCAATGGAAGAAGAAGACGGGCGATGCCGTGGCGCGCGATGAGATCCTGGTCGAGATCGAGACCGACAAGGTCGTCATGGAAGTGCCTGCGTCCGCAGCCGGTGTGATGGGCAAGATCGTGATGCCCGACGGCAGCACGGTGACGTCGGACCAGGTGATCGCGGAGATCGACACGGACGGCAAGATCGGCGCGACCGCTCCGGCTCCTGCCGCGGCAGCGCCGGCCGCGATGCCCCAGGCCGCGGCGCCGGCCGCAGTGGCTCCCATCGCAATGCCGTCGGCTGCGAAGATCATGGCCGAGAACAACGTGTCGGGCGACCAGGTCGCGGGCACGGGCAAGGACGGTCGCATTACCAAGGGCGACGCGCTGGGCGCCGTCGCCTCGGCGGCCGCGAAGCCGCAGCCGAGCAACCTGACGTCGACCCGCTCGCCGACCCCGACGTCGGCCAGCGTGACGGCCAATCTCAGCGCCGACGCGATGCTAGACGGTCGCACCGATCAGCGCGTGCCGATGTCGCGCCTGCGTCAGCGCGTTGCCGAGCGGCTGCTGCAGTCGCAGTCGCAGGCCGCCATCCTCACCACCTTCAACGAGGTCAATATGGCGCCGGTGATGGAGATGCGCAACCGCTACAAGGACAAGTTCGAGAAGGAACACGGCGTGAAGCTCGGCTTCATGTCGTTCTTCGTGAAGGCCGCGCTGTACGCGCTGAAGAAGTATCCGATCGTCAACGCGTCGGTCGACGGCACCGACATCGTCTATCACGGCTACTTCGACATCGGCATCGCGGTCAGCTCGCCGCGCGGCCTGGTCGTGCCGATCCTGCGCAACGTCGACCAGATGAGCTTCGCCGACATCGAGAAAGCCATCGCCGAGTTCGCCACCAAGGCCAAGGACGGCAAGCTCGCGATCGAGGACCTCACGGGCGGCACGTTCTCCATCTCCAACGGCGGCACCTTCGGCTCGATGCTGTCGACGCCGATCATCAACCCGCCGCAGTCGGCGATCCTGGGCGTGCACGCGACCAAGGACCGTCCATGGGTCGAGAACGGTCAGGTCGTGATCCGTCCGGTCAACTATCTCGCGCTGTCGTACGACCATCGCATCATCGATGGCCGCGAAGCCGTGCTGGCGCTGGTCGCGATGAAGGAAGCGCTCGAAGATCCGGCGCGCATCCTGCTCGACCTCTGATCGAGCGACGCCATGTCCATCGCCGACGAGATCGACCGGCTGGCCGCACAGCGCGACTCCGGTCGACTCAGCGACGCGGAGTTCGAGGCGGCGAAGGCGCGGCTGTTCGCGCAGTCGCATCCTGACGCCGATGTCGCGGCGATCAACAGCCTGCGGCGCTCGCTGTCCGATCGCTGGGTGGGCGGCGTGTGCGGCGGGCTCGCGAAGCTCACCGGCATCGAGAGCTGGATCATCCGGCTGCTGTTCGTGCTGGGCACGATGTTCGCGGGCTTCGGCCTGATTCCCTACCTGTTGCTGTGGATCTTCGTCCCGCCGGAGCGCTAGCCGCTCGCGGCGCGACGGAAGGCTTGCAACGCGCCGGTCCGATCTCACATGGATCACCCTGATGCGATGCCCCTGCGCATCGCCAGTCCACATCTGAAAACCTGAAACCATGAGCAAGAATTTCGATGTCGTCGTGATCGGTGGCGGCCCCGGCGGCTACATCGCCGCCATCCGCGCAGCCCAACTCGGCCTGTCGGTCGCGGCCATCGACAGCTGGCAGAACGCGAAGGGTGGATCCGCTCTCGGCGGCACCTGCACCAACGTCGGCTGCATCCCATCGAAGGCGTTGCTGCAGTCATCCGAACACTTCGAGATGGCTGGGCACGGCTTCGCCGAGCACGGCATCGGTGTCGAGGGACTGAAGCTCGACCTCGCCCAGATGCAGAAGCGGAAAGACAAGGTCGTCCAGCAGAACAACGACGGCATCACCTACCTGTACAAGAAGAACAAGATCACGTCCTTCCTAGGGCTCGCTGCGTTCGTCGGCAAGGCCGAAGGCGGCTACGAGGTCAAGGTCACGCGCGCCGGTGCTCCCGATGAATCGATCGTCGGCAAGCACATCATCGTGGCGACCGGCTCCAACCCGCGCGCGTTGCCCGGTGCCCCTTTCGACGAGAATCTGATCCTGTCCAATACCGGTGCGCTCGCCATCGGCGCCGTGCCGAAGAAGCTCTGCCTGGTCGGCGCCGGCGTGATCGGCCTCGAGATGGGCAGCGTGTGGCGCCGCCTCGGATCCGAGGTCACGGTGCTCGAGGCGCTGCCGGCGTTCCTCGGCGCGGTCGACGAACAGGTGGCCAAGGAAGCACGCAAGGCCTTCGACAAGCAGGGGCTGTCGATCACGCTGGGCGTGAAGATCACCAAGGTCACGAGCGGCAAGAACGAGGTGACCGTCGAATACGACGATGCCGACGGCAAGGCGCAGAAGGGGACATTCGACCGACTGATCGTCTCGATCGGTCGCGTGCCCAATACCGATGGACTGAACGTGGTGGCGGTCGGCCTCTCGATCGACGAACGCGGCTTCGTGGTCGTCGACGGCGACTGCAAGACCAACCTCGAAAATGTCTGGGCGATTGGCGACGTCGTGCGCGGACCCATGCTCGCGCACAAGGCGGAGGAAGAGGGCGTGGCCGTGGCCGAGCGCATCGTCGGCCAGAAGCCGCACGTCGACTTCAACACGGTGCCGTGGGTCATCTATACGCACCCCGAGATCGCCTGGGTCGGACAGACCGAGCAGGCCCTGAAGGCGAGCGGCCGGGAATACAAGGCCGGCAGTTTCCCGTTCATGGCCAACGGCCGCGCGCGCGCGCTCGGCGACACGACCGGCCTCGTCAAGGTGATCGCCGACGCGAAGACCGACGAGATCCTCGGCGTGCACATGGTGGGTCCCAACGTCTCCGAGCTGATCGCCGAGGCGGTCGTCGCGATGGAGTTCAAGGCATCGGCGGAAGACATCGCGCGCATCTGCCACGCGCATCCGTCGCTGTCCGAAGCGACCAAGGAAGCCGCGCTCGCCGTCGACAAGCGCACGCTCAACTTCTGATCCGCGGGTCCTGCATGACCGCGGCTCACGGCTTCGGTGCATCTGCGTGCCATCGATGAACGTCCGCGAGTTCTACGAAGACGCGGTGACCCGTCGCGGCTTCCAGCCCGACGAGGCGCAGCGCCGCGCGGTCGAGCGGCTGCAGCGCCTCTACGACGACTTCGCCGCCTTCAAGAAGAAGCGCTCCAATGCCTTGATGAAGGCGCTCAGCCGGACACCCGCGCCGCGCGGCGTGTACTTCTGGGGCGGAGTGGGACGCGGCAAGAGCTTCCTGATGGACAGCTTCTATTCGGTCGTCGACGTGCGCCGCAAGACGCGCATCCACTTCCACGAATTCATGCGCGGCGTGCATCATGAGCTCGACCTGCTGAAGGGTATGAGCGATCCGCTCGACGAGGTCGCGCGGCGCATCGCCAAGAAGTACCGGCTCGTGTGCTTCGACGAGTTCCATGTCAGCGACATCGCCGACGCGATGATCCTGCACCGGTTGCTGTCGGCACTGTTCGATCTCGGCGTCGTGTTCGTGATGACGTCGAACTACCGGCCCGACACGCTCTATCCCGACGGCCTGCATCGCGACCGCATCCTGCCGGCGATCACGTTGCTCGAAGAGAAGCTCGACATCCTCAACGTGGACGGCGGGACCGACTATCGGACGCGGACCCTGGAGCAGACGCGGATGTACCTGACGCCGCTCGGTGCGGAGACCGATCGTGCACTGCGCGCCGCGTTCGAAGCCATCGCGGAAGTCGGTGACGAGGACCCGCGAGTGACGATCGAGACGCGCGTCATCAAGGCGTTGAGGCGCGCAGGCGGCGTGGTGTGGTTCGACTTCGCGACGCTGTGCGGCGGTCCGCGCTCGCAGAACGACTACCTCGAACTCGCCAACCGCTTCCACACGGTGATCCTGTCCGAGTTGCCGCAGATGAGTGCGTCGCTGTCGTCGGAGGCGCGGCGCTTCACGTGGCTCGTCGACGTCTGCTACGACCGGCGCGTAAAGCTGATCATCTCGGCCGCGGTCGTCGCCGAAGAGCTCTACACCGTGGGCACGCTCGCCAATGAATTCCAGCGGACCGTCAGCCGCCTCCACGAGATGCAGTCGGTCCGATACCTGCGGTCCGAGCGACGTGCGGCTCGGGTCGATCTCTGATGTTCGATAATCCGCCGATGCGCTCCTCAAAAAAATCTGATCGATTGTTCCGGCTCGGCTGGGCGATCGCGCCGCTGCTGGCGCTGACTTCCACCGCAGGCATCGCCGCCCGGCCGGCTCCCGAACTGGGCTCGCTGCGGGCGCAGTTTCCTTCGTCCACTATCGATTCGGTCGAGCGGGCGGACGCTGCACTCGCGGCGACGGCCGGGGCGAAGGGCCAGGTAGAGAAGGGATACAAGTCCGACTCGCGCGGCTGCATGACGACCTTCATGGTCAACGACTGTCTCGACAAGGCGCGTGAACTGCAACGCAAGCGTCTGAGCGAGATCGACGGGGTCGAGCTCGAGGCGAATCGTTTCAAGCGCAAGGACCACGCCGACAAGCTCGATGCGGACCGGGCGCGACGCGAGTCCGAGCGCGTGGCCGGGCAGAAGGCGGATACCGAGCAGCGGTCACGCAATCGTCAGAGCTACGACGAGAAGCAAACGCGAGCGAAACGCGACGCGGCGGCCGCCGCTGAATCGGCGAAGAACCGCAAGCCCACCGCCAAGAAGCCGCCGGTGCCGGTGCCCGCGACCGAAGCCGCGCAGCGCGCGAAGAACGCGGCTGGCTACACCACGAAAGTGACGGAAGCCAGGACGCACCAGCAGGAGATCGCGCGCAGGATCGCGGCGAAGGATGCCGATCGCAAGCGGCGTGGGGAAGAGAAGGCTGCGAAGGACGCGAAGACCGCGGCGACGGTCAGGCCCTGACGGCGCGAGCGGTCAGATGCGGGGCGGGCGGATCGGATAGTCGACCTGCGGGACCCGAGCCGGCACGACCGACTCGATCGGTTCCATGCGGACGATCGCGAGCGTGCAGTTGTCGCCACCGCCGTCGGCTCGCTCGCGCGCGATGTGGATCAGGCGCTCGGAAGCCTTGCGCGGGGGATAGGTTTCGAGCAGCATCGCGAGTTCGTTGTCCGTGAAGTAGTGCCACAGGCCGTCGCTGCAGAGGAAGAAGGTATCGCCCGACGACAGCGTTTCGACACAGCCGAAGTTGATGGACGGCTGCTTGTTGGTGCCGAGAGCGTGCGTCAGGAGGTTGGACAGCCGATGCGAGTTGGCTCCCTTGCGATCGAGCTTGCCTTCGCTGACGAGTTGCTCGACGTAGGAATGGTCGGTGGTGCGGCCGACCAGGTTGCCGCCGTTGAAGCGGTAGATTCGGCTGTCGCCCACATGAGCCCAATCCGCACGGTGCGGTTGCACGACGAGAGCCGCCAGCGTGCTGTGCGGTTCCTTCTCCGTCGACAGTGCCGAGAGCCGGATGACGAGATGCGCCTCGTTGACGATCTCGGTCAGCAGCGACTGGATGGACTCGCCGATCGAGTATTCGGCGAACAAATTCTTCGCCGTGCTCATCACCTGTTGCGCCGCCATCGCGCCGCCAGTTTTGCCGCCCATGCCGTCGGCGAGGATGAACAATGCGGAGTCGGGCAGTCGGCGCGATGTGAAGATGCCGACCCGGTCCTGCTGTTCGGCACGGTCGCCGATGTGCTGGCCGGTGCAGGCGGTGATGCGTAGCGAGGGGGGTGTCGCGGTGCCTGAGGCTGTAACTCCGAGTTGTGAACGCTCAGGCATCGCAGATGCGGCTTTACAATGGATATCCGACGCATTATGGCATGCACCGCGAGGCCGCCTTACCCATGGAAGACCAAGTCACTCACTACCGCATCATCGATCTCCAGGTCGAGCATCGCGACCTGGACGACGTGATCGCACGGTTGGTTGCGATTGCGGGACACGACGAACTTCAGTTGCGGCGCTTCAAGAAAAAGAAGCTGCAGATCAAGGACCAGATCCTGCAGTTGCAGATCCAGCTCGTGCCCGATATTCCGGCCTGAGCGCGGTTCCACCGGGTCATCCTCCGCAGCCTGCTTGCGCGCGTGGCCACTGCCGCGCGCCACCCCTTCTACTTTCATCGCGTTGGCTTCCCCTGCACACGACCGACATGCGGCCCTTGCGGAGATCTTCTCGGCGAGCGGTGCATTGGCGACGCACGTGCAGGGGTATCGCGCACGTGATGGCCAGATCGAGATGGCCGAGGCCGTGTCCGATGCGATCGACCGCTGCGGCACGCTGATCGCCGAGGCGGGGACCGGGACCGGCAAGACCTTCGCCTATCTCGTGCCCGCGTTGCTGTGGGGCGGCAAGGTGATCGTGTCGACCGGCACCAAGACCCTGCAGGACCAGCTGTTCCGCAAGGACGTGCCGATGGTCCGTGCCGCGTTGCAGGCGCCCGTCACCGTCGCGCTGCTGAAGGGACGGTCCAACTACGTCTGCCACGAGCACCTCAAGCGCACACAGGAGAACGGTCGCCTGACGTCGCGCCAGGACGCGGTGCATCTGCGATCGATCGTCCGCTTCGCGCAATCGACAGGCAGCGGCGATCGGGCCGAGCTCGCCGAGGTCCCCGAGCAGGCGCCGATCTGGAATCTGGTCACGTCGACGCGCGACAACTGTCTCGGCGCCGAATGCGCGCACTACCGCGAGTGCTTCGTGATGAAGGCGCGCCGCGCGGCGCAGGAAGCCGATGTCGTGGTCGTCAATCACCATCTCTTCTTCGCGGACCTGGTGCTGCGCGACGAAGGCATCACCGACCTCCTACCCACCGCGAACACGGTGGTTTTCGACGAAGCGCATCAGTTGCCCGAGACCGCGACGCTGTTCTTCGGCGAGGTCGTGTCGACGGCGCAGTTGATGGAACTGGCGCGCGACGTGCTGGCCGAAGGTCACACACGCGCCCGCGACGCGTTGACGTGGGTTAATGCCATCGCGCCGCTCGAGAAAGCGACGCGCGACCTGCGGCTCTCGCTCGGCGCCGACGTGCAGCGGCTCAACTTCACTCAGCTGCCGCCCAGCGCCCCCTTCCATGCGGCCCTCGGTCACGTACATGGTGTGCTCAAGGAACTCGCGGCGATCCTCGAGCGCCAGGCCGAACGCGCCGAATCGCTTGAACAATGCTGGCGCCGTGCGCTGCAATTGTCCGAACGCATCGGTCGCTGGGTGGAAGGCGACCGGGCCGAGACCTCGACGCCGACGGTTCGCTGGCTCGAGGCTTTCACGCAGACCCTGCAGCTGCATCGCACGCCGCTGTCGGTCGCCGAGGTCTTCAATCGCGAACGGGAAGGCACGCCGCGGGCCTGGATCTTTACGTCGGCCACGCTGGCCGTGAAGAACGACTTCGAGCATTTCACCGCGCAGCTCGGGCTGTCGTCGAGTGACGCCCGCAGCTGGCCGAGCCCGTTCGACTACGGCACGCAGGGGCTGCTCTATCTGCCCGAGGGCTTGCCCGATCCCCTGTCCTCGGGTTACACGACCGCGGTTGTGCATGCGGCGTGGCCGTTGATCCGCGCGGCGGGCGGGCGGACCTTCGTGCTCTGTACGACGCTGCGCGCGGTGCGGGCCGCCGGAGAGCTGCTGCGCGCCCGCATCGAAACGGAAGACGTCGACTTCCCGTTGCTGATGCAGGGCGAGGGGAGCCGCAGCGAGTTGCTCGAACGCTTCCGTCGCACCGGCAATGCGGTGCTGGTCGGCAGTCAGAGTTTTTGGGAAGGGATCGACGTCCGCGGCCGGGCGCTGTCGCTGGTGGTGATCGACAAGCTGCCGTTCGCACCGCCCGACGATCCGGTGCTGGCCGCGCGCCTCGACGCGCTGGCCAAGCGGGGCGGCAATCCGTTCATGGACTATCAGCTGCCGACCGCGGTGATCAGCCTGAAGCAGGGTGCCGGACGTTTGATCCGGGACGAGTCGGATCGTGGCGTGCTGATGATCTGCGACCCGCGCCTGGTGACGAAACCTTACGGACGCCGCATCTGGCAAAGCCTGCCACCGTTCAGGCGGACCCGCGACGAGAGCGTCGCGACGGCGTTCTTCGACGATTCCGAATCCGTCGTGACTGAAGCAGGTCCGGCGCTTACCAGACCTTCCACCACGGGCTCTTTTCCTTGACCGTATCCCCTGACTTGGGGAAGTTGGTGTCGAGCACGCGTCGTGCATCGTCGCGCAGATCCTTCATCGACAGGCCGTCGTAGGCGGCGACCATCACCTCGAGTGCATCGCGCACGGCCGGCGCCTGTTGGTACTGCTGGATAACGATCTCGGCGCGGTTGGCCGCAGCGACATAGGCCCCGCGACGCAGGTAATAACGCGCCACATGCACTTCGTGCGCGGCCATGGCGTTGACGAGGTACTTGAGCCGCACCACGGCATCGGGCGTGTACTTGCTCTCCGGGTAGCGCGTGACGAGTTCACGGAATCCGTCGAAGGCATCGCGCAACGCCTTCGGATCGCGCTCCGTCAGGTCCTGCTGCGTGATCGATCCGAGCAATCCCAGGTTGTCGTTGAAGTTGACCAGCCCCTTGAGATACCAGACGTAGTCGGCGTTGGGGCTGTTGGGGTACTGCTTGAGGAAGCGGTCGGACGCGGCGAGTGCCAGTTCCTTCTCGCCGTCCTTGTACTGCGCGTATGCGATCTCCATCTGCGCCTGCTGCGCGAAGCGACCGAACGGAAAGCGCGACTGCAGTTGCTCGAAGTACTTGATGGCCTGCGTGTAGCCGCCTGCGGACATCTCGTCCTCGGCCTCCGAATACAATCTCTGTGCGCTCCAGTTGGCCGTCTTGTCGCTTGAGTCGCCGCTGAAGACGCCGCAACCACCGAGCAGCATCGCGACCGCGAGCGACGTGGAAGCCGCAAGCCGCAAGCCGAACGCGCGACCCTTCGGAGCGATCGCGTTCAACATCTCGCTTGATGATTCCTGCATCGACGCATCTTCCTGAAAAGCAACGTTATTCATGCCGCAACCCGCCTCAATCGAAGCCGTCGAGTATAGCCGATGGGATGACGACGACCTCGAGCCGCAGCAGGGCGAAATGCCGGGCGCCGCGGCCTCGGACGACGGCCCCGCGAAGCTCGACGCGGTGGTCTTCGTCGCAGGCGCCGAGGCTGATGGCGGACGACTCGACAAGTGGCTCGCTGCGCGGATGCCGGCGTATTCGCGCAGCCGCATCCAGCGCTGGATCAGTGACGGCCACGTCGCGGTCGAGGGCCGCGTGGCCGCCACGCGCGATCCGGTCTGGAAGGGCGACTCGGTCCGGGTCGCGCCCCAGGCCAGCGACGACGAGAGCGCCTTCCTGCCCGAGGAGATCGCGCTCGACATCGTCCACGAGGACGCGGCCATCCTGGTGCTCGACAAGCGCGCCGGCCTCGTCGTCCATCCAGCCAGCGGCAACTGGAGCGGCACCGTGCTCAACGGGCTGCTGCATCACGCACCGGCGCTCGCCCAGGTCCCGCGGGCCGGCATCGTTCATCGGCTCGACAAGGACACGACGGGCTTGATGGTCGTGGCGAAGACGATCGTCGCGCAGACCGACCTCGTTCGTCAGTTGCAGGCACGCACGGTCGGCCGCACCTATCTCGCGATCGTGCACGGCACGCCGCCCGCGCGGGGCCGCGTCGACTGGGCGATCGGCCGCGACCCGCGCGACCGCACCCGCATGGCCGCGTTCAAGCCGTTACCGAACGAGTACGAGCCGCGGCCGGGCACCAAGCCTGCGGCAACGCGCTTCGAGACGCTCGTGTCGGTCGATCTGGATCGTAGCGGCAGTGCTTCGCTGGTGCTGTGTCGGCTCGAGACCGGACGCACGCATCAGATCCGCGTGCACCTGCAGTCCATCGGGCATCCGCTGGTGGGCGACGCGACCTACGGCGGCGCGCGCGCGAGCATTGCCTTCGACCGTCAGGCATTGCATGCCTGGCAGCTGCGTCTCGTACACCCGGAGTCGCGCGAGACGATGGACTGGCGGGCCGAACCGCCGGAGGACTTCGCGACGCTCGCGGCGACCCTCGGCTTCGAGCTCGATGACCTTCTGGACACGGCCAAGCGGGCCGATGACTGACGCAGCGCTGCACGCCGAATGGATCGTTCCCGCCTGGTCCGTGCCGAGCCGCGTGCGCGCGCTGATGACGACGCGCGACGGCGGCGTCAGCACCGACCGGTGGAGCGGGTCGTCGGGCGGCGGGATGAACCTCGGCCTCGGCTCGGGCGACGACGTCGACGTGGTTGTCCGCAATCGAGTGATCCTCGCGCGTCACCTCCCGTCGGAGCCGGCGTGGCTCAAGCAGGTGCATGGCACGCGGGTCGTCGAAGCGACGCGCTGGGCGACCGAGCCCGAAGCCGATGCCTCGTTCACGGAGGAACCAGGCCGCGTCTGCGCGATCCTCGTCGCCGACTGCATGCCGGTCCTGTTCACCGATCGACAGGGCACGCGGGTCGCGGCAGCCCATGCGGGATGGCGCGGACTCGTCGGGGGCGTCCTCGAAGCGACGTTGACCGCCAGCGGACTCGTGCCGGCAGACACCCTGGCGTGGATCGGTCCGGCGATCGGACCCTCGCGCTTCGAGGTCGGTGACGATGTGCGCGAAGCCTTCATCGCAAAAGGCGGTGCGGACGTCCGCGTGTGTTTCGTGCCGCACGCCGCCGGCAAGTGGCTCGCCGATCTGCCGGCGCTGGCGCGGCTAAGCCTGGCGGCCAGCGGTGTGCGCGAGATCGTCTCCAGCGCCTGCTGCACGGCGACCGACGACCGACGCTTCTATTCGTATCGCCGGGACGGTGTCACCGGTCGCATGGCGGCGGTGATCTGGATCACTCACTGATCGTCTTGCGAGGTCTCGCGTTGCCGGCGCGTGAAGCTGGCGCCCGAGGTCGGCTGTGAGGTCTTGTTGCGATTACGCCGTCGCTGCGGCGTGCCGAACAGCCAGAGGAACAATCCGAGAGGCAGCAGGCCGTAGAACAGGAGGGTGCCCATGCCGCCCAGGAACGAGCTCGTCGTGGCCTCCACAGCGGCCATGCAGACGACGACGAACATCCAGCCGATGGCGATGATGTACATCCGGCGATCTTCAGTAAGTTGGCGATCCGGCCAGCGGGTGTGGGGGTTTGACCGATTTGACACTCGCGAAGACGGGCGTGCAAAATTGGGCGTTCATTCGCATCACAACACACATCATAAAAACACGAGGAGACCCGCATGGAAGGCCTGCCGTTTGCCTGGCCCGTTCCCGGCCTCAGTCCGCACGGCGTCGGCCTGTTCGATCCGATGCAGTGGATGAAATCCTTCGGGGGCGGCATGACCCTGCCGGGCCTTCCAAAGGCAATGCCTGCTCTCGATTCCGCGCAGTTGAAGATCGATCCGGCCAAGCTCCTCGAACTGCAGAACGACTACACGCGGGACCTCTCGAAGTTGTGGTCGTCATCGACGGAAGATCGCCAGACACGGTTGTCCGACAAGCGTTTCGCCGCCGAGGCGTGGACCGGGCCGCACGCGTTCTTCGCTGATCTCTATCTCCTCAACGCGCGCTTCATCCATGGCCTCGCCGATGCGTTGGAAGCCGATGCGAAGACGCGCGCCAAGATCCGTTTCGCGGTCCAGCAATGGGTCGACGCGATGGCGCCGTCGAACTATCTCGCGATGAATCCGGACGCGTTGACGAAGCTGGTCGAGACCAAGGGTGAGAGCCTGCGATCGGGTCTGTCGATGCTGCTTGCCGATGCGCTCAAGGGCCGCATCTCGATGACCGACGAGTCGGCCTTCGAGATCGGTCGCAACGTCGGCACCAGTGAAGGCCAGGTGATCTTCGAGAACGAGATCATCCAGCTGATCCAGTACAAGGCGCTGACCGACACGGTCTACGAGAAGCCGCTGCTGATCGTGCCGCCGTGCATCAACAAGTTCTACATCCTCGACCTGCAGCCCGAGAACTCGCTGGTTCGGCACGCCGTGACGCAGGGCCACACGGTGTTCCTGATCTCCTGGCGCAATCCGATGGCCGAGCAGGCCGGCCTGACCTGGAGCGACTACATCGAGGAAGGCATCATCCGTGCGATCGACGTCGCGCGTGACGTCTCGAAGCAGAAGACGATCGACATGCTCGGCTTCTGCGTCGGCGGGACGATGCTGTCGACGGCGCTCGCGGTCGTTGCCGCACGCGAGAAGGGTGTCGATGCCCAGCCCGCCGCGTCGCTGACGTTGCTGACCACGCTGCTGGATTTCTCCGACACCGGTATCCTCGACGTCTTCGTCGACGAGCAGTCAGTCGCCCAGCGCGAGGCCTCGCTGGGCGGTGTCAACGGCGGCAAGATCGGCCTGATGCCGGCCCGCGATCTGGCGACCTCGTTCTCGTTCCTGCGGCCGAACGACTTGGTGTGGAACTACGTCGTCAGCAACTACCTGAAGGGCGAAGCGCCGCCGCCCTTCGACCTGCTCTACTGGAACTCCGACAGCACCAATCTGCCGGGCCCGTTCTTCGTCTGGTACCTCCGAAACACGTATCTCGAGAACCGGCTGATGCAGCCCGGTGCGACCGAGGTCAGCGGCGTGCCGGTCGACCTCGGCAAGATCAAGTCGCCGGTCTTCATCTACGGCTCGCGCGAGGATCACATCGTGCCCTGGCCTGCCGCCTACGCCACCACGCAGATCCTCACCGGACCAAAGCGCTTCGTGCTCGGCGCATCCGGTCATATCGCCGGCGTCGTCAATCCGCCCGCGAAGAAGAAGCGCAGCCACTGGACCTTTGACCCGCCGCGCGGTCGCTTCCCGGTGGACGCGGATGCGTGGATGGCCGCAGCCACCGAGACGCCTGGAAGCTGGTGGACCGAATGGAACGACTGGCTCGCAGGCTTCGCAGGCAAGAAGATCAAGGCGAAGGTCGCTTACGGCAATGCGCAGTACAAGGCCATCGAGCCGGCACCCGGCCGTTACGTCGCGGTCCGCGCGACCTGAAGCATCGCGTTCCTTCATCACAACAATAAAGAGGAATACCCATGGATGAGATTGTCATCGTCGCTGCCGGCCGCACCGCGGTCGGCAAGTTCGGCGGCTCGCTCGGCAAGATCCCTGCGCCGGAGCTCGGCGCCCACGTTATCAAGGGTGTGCTCGAGCGCGCGAAGCTGTCCCCCGATCAGGTGTCCGAAGTGATCATGGGTCAGGTGCTCACCGCGGCATCCGGACAGAACCCGGCGCGCCAGGCGCTGATCAAGTCGGGCATCCCGGTCTCGGTGCCGGCCATGACGATCAACGTCGTCTGCGGCTCTGGACTCAAGGCCGTGATGCTGGCCGCTCAGGCCATCGCCAATGGCGATGCGGAGATCGTGGTCGCGGGTGGCATGGAGAACATGACGGCGGCACCGCACGTGCTGCCGGGCTCGCGTGACGGTCAACGCATGGGCGACTGGAAGCTGGTCGATTCGATGATCGTCGACGGGCTGTGGGACGTCTACAACCAGTACCACATGGGCACCACCGCCGAGAACGTCGCGAAGGAGTACGCGATCACGCGCGAGATGCAGGACGAGTTCGCGGTCGCATCGCAGAACAAGGCCGAGGCGGCGCAGAAGGCCGGCAGGTTCAAGGACGAGATCCTGCCCTTGTCGATCGCACAGAAGAAGGGCGACGCGATCGCCTTCGACACCGACGAGTTCGTGCGCCACGGCGTCAAGATCGACGCGCTGAGCGGCCTGCGGCCCGCCTTCGCGAAGGACGGCAGCGTGACCGCGGCCAATGCATCGGGACTCAACGATGGTGCTGCCGCCGTGGTCGTGATGAGCGCTGCCAAGGCGAAGGAACTCGGGCTCACGCCGCTCGCGACCATCAAGTCCTTCGCCACCACCGGTCTCGAGCCGCGCGTGATGGGCATGGGTCCGGTCAGTGCGTCGAAGCGCGCGCTAGCGAAGGCGGGATGGACGGCCGACCAGCTCGACCTGATGGAGATCAACGAGGCGTTCGCCGCCCAGGCCTGCGCCGTCAATCAGCAGATGGGCTGGGACACGTCGAAGATCAACGTCAACGGCGGGGCCATCGCGATCGGCCATCCGATCGGCGCGTCGGGCTGCCGGATCCTGGTCTCGCTGCTGTACGAAATGCAACGTCGCGACGCGAAGAAGGGCATCGCGTCGCTGTGTATCGGAGGCGGCATGGGCGTGGCCATGTGCGTGGAGCGCGCATAGCCCTTGGTGGTACGGCGGTAAGAAATCAACAACCATAAGCGGGAGACAACATGACACAGCGGATCGCGTACGTGACGGGCGGGATGGGCGGTATCGGGACTTCGATCTGCCAGCGGTTGGCCAAGGAAGGCTATGTCGTGGTGGCGGGTTGCGGGCCGAGTCGCGATCACGTGAAGTGGATCGCCGAGCAGAAGGCGCTCGGCCACACCTTCTTCGCGTCGGTCGGCAACGTCGGCAACTGGGACTCCACGGTCGAGGCCTTCAAGAGGGTCAAGGCCGAGCACGGGCCGGTCGACGTGCTGGTCAACAACGCCGGCATCACGCGCGACGGCATGTTCCGAAAGATGAGCTACGAGGACTGGCATGCGGTCATCGAAACCAATCTCAACTCGCTGTTCAACGTCACCAAGCAGGTGATCGAGGACATGGTCGATCGCGGCTTCGGGCGGATCATCAACATCAGCTCGATCAACGGCCAGAAGGGTCAGTTCGGGCAGACCAACTACTCGACCGCGAAGGCCGGCATCCACGGCTTCACGATGGCGCTCGCGCAGGAAGTGGCGTCCAAGGGCGTGACGGTCAACACCGTCTCGCCGGGTTACGTCGGGACCGACATGGTCCGCGCGATCCGCCAGGACGTGCTCGACAAGATCGTCTCCGGCATTCCAGTCAAGCGGCTCGGACTGCCGGAAGAGATCGGCTCGATCGTCGCGTGGCTGGCATGCGACGAAGGCGGCTACGCGACCGGTGCCGACTTCTCGCTCAACGGCGGCCTCCACATGGGCTGACGCGAAGCCCGCGTCACCCGACCGCGGCGCCTCACGGTCCCGCGGTTTTTTTACGCGTGTGCGATCGACAGGTCGTCGAAGAAGCGGCGTGCCTTCGGTGTGACGGCGAGTGCGCGGGAGTCTCCGATGCGGGTGAGCCAGTGATCGACGACGAAGTGGTCGAGCAGCGCGACCGCCAGCGGCCCTGCGAAATGGTCGCGGCGTTCTGACCAGTCGACGCAGGGATAGGCCATGCCGCGAGCCGACGCGCTGACCGTCGTCGCGTCGAAGCCCAGGCTCGCGAGCCAGCGCTGGCCGTCCTCGCCCAGCACGTAAAGTTCGTCCCGTTGCACCAGCACTGCGCGTTCGACCAGCGCGTCGTGCAGGCGCACGCCGAGGTGACCCGCGAGATGGCCGTAGCAGGTGCGCGCGTGACGCAGCGGTTGCATCGCATCGCGCGACCACATGCGGCGGCCGGGTTGCTGGTCGACGTCCTTGTCGGCGACGACCGAAAGAGCTTCGAGCGCGTGGGCGACATCGCCGTCCGCGAGCCTGAAGTAGCGATGGCGTCCCTGCACGCGCAGCGTGATCAGTTCCGCATCGAGCAGCTTCGCGAGGTGCGCGCTGGCGGTCTGCGGCGTGACGTCGGCGGACTGCGCGATCTCCCCCGCGGTCAGCATCGCGCCGTCGAGCAGCGCGGCCAGCATGCGGGCGCGCGTGGGGTCGCCGATCATCGCGGCGATGCGGGCAAAGCGAGGTTCGGGAGCGGGCTTCATCGAGAGGCTTCCTCGTCAACGCGAATGGCAGGAGCTTGAACGAAAGGGAAGGTCGATGCTTCGTCTTGCGACGAAGCGTCCGGCGTCGCCCTCGTACAATTCTGGCCGTGACCGACCTCTCGCACTTCCACAACCGCCTCGCGAAGAACGCGCGCCACCTTCGCAAGTGGGCGCGACGCTCCAACATACATGCCTATCGCGCCTACGACTGCGACGTGCCCGAGTTCCCGGTGATCATCGACTGCTTCGACGCCGAGGGCGGCACCTGGCTGCAATTCCAGGAGGTCGACACCGGCTGGCAGCAGTCCGAGGACGAGCATCGCGAATGGATCGATCATCTGATCGAGGTGGCCGCCGAGATCTTTGAGCTGCCGGTCGATCGCATCGCGGTCAAGCATCGTGGGCGGCAGCGGGTGGGTGGCGACAAGACGGCGCAGCACGAGGCGACCGGCCTGGACGAGGACGACCTCGTCGTGCACGAGGGCGGGCATCGCTTCATCGTCAACCTGTACGGCTACCTCGACACGGGCCTGTTCCTCGACCATCGCGTGACGCGCGGCATGGTGGGTGAACGGGCACGCGGCAAGCGCTTCCTCAACCTGTTCTCTTACACCGGCAGCTTCACGGTCCATGCCGCGCGCGCCGGAGCGATCTCGTCCGAGAGCGTCGACCTGTCGAACACGTACTCGCAGTGGGCCGAACGCAACCTGCGATTGAACTCGATCGATCTCGTGCGCCATCGCATCGTCCGCGCCGACGTCTTTACGTGGCTACGCGACGCGGTTTCGGCCTACGAGGCCGGTGACCGCGACGGCGTCGACCTGATCGTGCTCGATCCGCCGACCTTCTCGAACTCGAAGGCGATGCAGGGCATCCTCGACGTGCAGCGCGACCACCCGTGGCTGATCCGCCAATGCCTCGCACTGTTGGCCCCGGGCGGCACGCTCTTCTTCTCGACCAACCTGCGCAGCTTCGAGCTCGATCTGCTGGTTCAGGAGAAGGCGCGCTTCGAGGAGATCAGCGCGAAGACCGTGCCCGACGATTTCCGCGACGGCCGTATCCATCGTTGCTGGCTCATCACGCAACCGCCTCGATGAGTCGCCACGTCTTCACGTACGGGTCCTTGATGTTCGATGCGGTGTGGTCGCTCGTCGTCTCTGGAAGCTACGGGTCCATGGAAGGTCACCTCGACCGTCACGCGCGCTTCGCCATCGACGGCGAGGACTACCCGGGCATGGTGCCGCTCGATGGATCCCGGGTCGCCGGTGTGCTGCATCTCGACGTCGACGCGGAGGACCTGCAGCGGCTCGATCACTTCGAGGGCGACGACTATCGACGCGCGGTCGTCACGGTGACCGGTATCGACGGCCTCGCACGCGAGGCGGAGACGTACGTCTACGTGCGTCCCGATCGTCTGCTCGCCGCGGCCTGGGAGCCGGATGCCTTCGCGATGCAACGCTTCCTCGAGACCTACTGCCGCGAACGTCTCGATCCGTGAGCGAGCGCTTCGACGTCGCCGTGATCGGCGCCGGCGCTGCCGGGATGATGTGCGCGGCCGTGGCCGGGCAACGGGGCAGGTCGGTGGTCCTGCTCGATCACGCGGCGCGCCTGGCCGAGAAGATCCGCATCTCCGGTGGCGGGCGCTGCAACTTCACCAATCGGGAAGTCGGCCCCGCGAACTTCATCTCCAACAATCCGCAGTTCGCACGCTCGGCGCTTGAGGGCTACACGGCGCAGGACTTCGTCGATCTCGTGATGCGCTATCGCATCGGTTTCCACGAGAAGCATCGCGGCCAGTTGTTCTGCGACGAGTCGAGCGAGCAGATCATCGCGATGCTGGTCGCCGAGTGCGACGCGGGGCGGGTGCAATGGCGACGGCCGGTGACGATCGTCGATCTCGTACCCGATCCGGCGCAAGGCTTTCGCATCGTGACCGAAGGCGGATCGATCGCTGCGAAGAGCGTTGTGATCGCTACCGGCGGCCTGTCGATCCCGAAGATCGGTGCGACCGACTACGCGTATCGCACCGCGAAGCGCTTCGGCCTCCGCGTCGTGGAGCCGCGGCCCGCGCTGGTACCTCTCACCTTCTCGTCCGACGTCTGGGCACCGTTCGCGGCCTTGAGCGGCGTCGCGGTCGAGGTCGACGTCGCCTGCGCCGGCACCGCCGCCCGTTTTCGCGAAGACCTGCTGTTCACCCATCGCGGCCTGTCGGGCCCTGCGGTCCTGCAGATCTCCAGCTACTGGAAGCCGGGCACGCCGCTGGCCATCGATCTCGTGCCCGCGAGCGATCTGCGCGTCGAGCTGCTGGAGCGGAAGGACACTTCGAAGCAGAACCTTTCGCAGGTGCTGGCGAACTACTTGCCAAAGCGCTTGGCGAGCCAGTGGCAGCAGACGGCGGGCATCGACGATCGGCGCATCGCCGAATGGTCGAACGGCGCGCTGACGGCGCTGGCTGCGGGTCTGGAGCACTGGCATCTCGTCCCCGACGGGACTGAAGGCTTCCGCAAGGCCGAGGTCACAGCAGGCGGGGTCGACACGGCCGAGCTGTCGCAGAAGACGTTCGAGGCGAAGCGCATGCCGGGACTGCACTTCATCGGCGAGGCTGTCGACGTGACCGGCTGGCTGGGGGGCTACAACTTCCAGTGGGCCTGGTCGTCGGGTTTCGCATCCGGGCAGGCGGTGTGAAGCGTGTGCCGACTGCATTACATTTTTCGGAAAAGTCCGATACAATTGCCGGCTTCGCTTTTGTGCAACCGGGTTTTTGCCCTCTCCATTCAATGCCGACAGTACGCCTCAAGGAAAACGAGCCTTTCGAAGTCGCGTTGCGCCGATTCAAGCGCACGATCGAAAAGACCGGCCTGCTCACCGAACTTCGCGCCCGCGAGTTCTATGAAAAGCCCACCGCAGAGCGCAAGCGCAAGCTCGCCGCCGCGGTGAAGCGTCACTACAAGCGCCTTCGTAGCCAGCAGCTCCCAAAAAAGATGTACTGAGCGCCGCGGACCTCACGGTCCGGGCGCCTGCAGATTTTTCGAGCCCGCTCCGGCTTAAGCCGCAGCGGGCTTTTGTATTTGAATTTCGCGGGAGATCAAAAATGACCCTTCAGCAGCAAATCACCGAAGACATGAAGAATGCGATGCGCGCGAAGGACAGTGCGCGTCTGCTGACGATCCGCATGCTGACCGCTGCTTTGAAGCAGAAGGAAGTCGACGAGCGGGTGGTGCTGACCGACGCCGACGTGCTCGCGATCGTCGACAAGCTGGTCAAGCAGCGGCGCGACTCGGTGGCCGCATTCGAGAAGGCCGCGCGTCCCGACCTGGTCGAGAAGGAGCAGGCGGAGATCGGGATCCTGTCGGCCTACCTGCCGAAGGCGCTGACCGACGCCGAGATCGTTGACGAGATCGCGAAGACCATCGCTGCCCTAGGCGTGGATGGACCGCAGGGCATGGGCAAGGTGATGGCCGATCTCAAGCCACGCCTGGCGGGACGGGTCGACATGACGCGCGTCTCGGGGCTCGTCAAGGCCGCGCTGACCGCCTGAAGATCATCCTTTCGGCGAGTCCGGTCCGATGATCCCGCAGGCGTTCATCGACGACCTTCTGCAGCGCATCGACGTCGTCGAGGTCGTCGGTCGCCACGTCAAGCTGCGCAAGGGCGGCGCCAATTTCATGGGGCTGTGCCCTTTCCACAACGAGAAGTCGCCTTCGTTCTCGGTCAGCCCGACCAAGCAGTTCTACCACTGCTTCGGCTGCGGCGCGCACGGCACCGCGCTGACCTTCCTGATCGAATACAGCGGTTTCACGTTCCCCGATGCCGTGCGCGATCTGGCGCAGTCGGTTGGGATGACGGTGCCCGACACGCGCGCGCAGGCCCATGAAATCAGCGGCGATAGCGACGGTACGAGCGGCGTTGCTTTCGACGAATCGAGATCGCGGTCCACGGCCATCATCGAGGCCCTCGAGATCGCGGCCGGCTTCTTTCGCAACACGCTGCGCGGCTCGCAACGCGCGATCGGCTACCTGAAGGATCGCGGGCTGACCGGCGAGGTCGCCGCGCGTTTCGGCCTCGGCTATGCGCCCGAAGGCTGGAACGGACTGCAGGCGGCGTTCGAGGACTATCGCAGCGCGGTGCTCGTCGACGCGGGACTCGTGATCGCGAAGGACGCCACGGGCAACGAGGACGCCGAGCCGGGTGCGAACACCCGGGTCTACGATCGCTTCCGCGATCGGGTGATGTTCCCGATCCGCAACCTGCGCGGCCGCGTCATCGGCTTCGGCGGCCGCATCATCGACGACGGCGAGCCCAAATACCTGAACTCGCCGGAGACGGCGGTGTTCCAGAAAGGGCAGGAGCTGTACGGCCTCTTCGAGGCGCGCCAGGCGATCCGCGAGCAGGGCTTCGCGCTAGTCGTCGAGGGCTACATGGACGTGGTCGCGCTTGCGCAGCTCGGCGTGGCCAATGCCGTGGCCACGCTCGGCACGGCGTGCACGCCGAACCACGTGCAGAAGCTGTTGCGCCAGACCGATCGGGTGACCTTCAGCTTCGACGGCGACTCGGCCGGACGCAAGGCGGCATGGCGCGCGCTCGAGGCGTCGCTGCCGCTTGCGACCGACGAGAAGGCGCTGTCTTTCCTGTTCCTGCCCGCCGAACACGACCCGGACAGCTACGTGCGCGAGCATGGTCGGGATGGTTTCCTCGAGGCGGTCAAGGCGGCCGTCCCGCTGTCCGAGTACGTATTGCGCGAGGTCGGGCGGACCAACGATCTGAGGACGGCCGAAGGCCGGGCGAAGGCCTTGTTCGATGCCCGCCCATTGGTGAAGGCACTGCCGGCCGGCGCGTTGCGGATGCAGCTGGTGCGCGCTCTCGCGACAACGACCGGCGCGGCCGTCGGCGAAATCCTCGAGTCGTTCCAGATCGCCCAGTCGGCGGTGAGTCGGCGCGCGCCCCCGCGGCGCATCGATCGCAAGCCGCCGCAAGGATTGGCGCAGCGCGCGCTGACGGCGTTGATCATGTATCCGGTACATGCCCACGGGCTGACGTCGTCCGACATCGCGACGCTCGAAGAGGCCGCCGACGATGCGCGCGACCTCATCACCGAGACGATCGAGGCGGCCAAGGCGCAGGGACCGGACGTCGATTTCCTCGCGATGTCGGACGCGCTGCGCGAGTCGCCCAACCGCGAAATCTACGAGGCCCTGATGCAGGACATCCTGGCGGTCGAGGAATACAAGCGCGACCTGTTGTTGCTGCGCACCTCGACCGACGATGCGAAGGAAGAGGCCGAGGCGACTCGCCGGGGAGAGCGGCGCGATGCCGCGGCGAACGAGCTGCGCGACACGGTTCGCCGGATGCGCAGCCTTGCGATTCGTGCCGAACTCGAACGGATCGCCCAGGCCGGTTTGCGCGACGCCGACAACATGGAGGCGTATCGCCGTCTCGTCGAAGAACAGGGGCGCCTGCTACGCGAACCGTGATTGCGCCCCGGTTGCTGCGTGATCCTGGAATGACTGGAAATTGGCCCCGGGCCCTGTTAACATGCGCGGTTCGCCGACCGAGGCGCAACATTCGTTCATGGTTGACCTGGGGTCGCACCGACAGTACCGATTCGAAGCAATCCGCACCCGCCGGTCTGCCCGCCCGCAAGTGTGCGAAAACCGATCGTTCTCGAATACGGTGCGATCTTCGTGATTGATTCGTCGTTTGCTCCGCTGTCCTCTATTCGGCTTTCTCCTCGGTTTTCCATTTTTTCGCCCGCCCGCCCGGGTGGAAACGCGGTGACGTGGCCCCATGTGCAATGCCTCTTCGCACGCGCGGGTCGTCCATCAGTCGGCGCGTAGCAAAACAGCCAGGAAATTTCATGTCGCAACCGTCCAAAAAGATCCAGTCTCCCGCT
>JANXTA010000162.1 GCA_025356395.1 Betaproteobacteria bacterium | reverse complement strand
CTTGCAGTACCAGTTCGATTACCCTGCTGTGTTCGCTTTAGGCTAATTTTCCTGTACCAACTTGTGTTACTTGGTTGTGGAATATCGCGTTGCTGTTGCGATCATCCCTAGTCGGATGAACCTAAGGTAGCGTTGACTGCGACCCCCTGGACCTACCGGTTCAGGAAGACGGTCTGGCGGCATCGGCGGGGCCCTATGTCAACGGCCGACGATCATCTCGTCGGCCGTTCTTTTTTGTATCGGCGACCTGCCGACGCATCCGATGAATCACTGGCTGATGAAATCCGAACCGGGCGAGGTCTCGGTCGACGACGTGATCGCGATGCCCGGCGCCACCGTCGCATGGTTTGGGGTGCGCAACTACCGCGCGCGCAACTACATGCGCGACGGCATGAAGGTGGGCGACCCCGTGCTCTTCTATCACTCGAGTTGCCCCGAGCCTGGCGTCGCGGGCATCGCCGAAGTCGCGAGCACCGCGTACCCCGACGACACGCAGTTCGATCCGCAGAGCAAGTACTTCGACCCGAAAGCCACGCAGGAGACGCCGCGCTGGATGCTGGTCGACGTGCGCGTGACTCGCAAGACCCGGCTGGTCCCGCTCGCCGAGATGCGCGAGGGGAAGGCACTGGCGAACATGATCGTCCTGCAGCGCGGCAACCGGCTGTCGATCACGCCGGTGACGGCGGCCGAGTACAAGGCCATCCTCAAGCTCGCGACGTGATCGCGGCACCCTTACCCGCATGAACGACGTCACCGCGATCACGACATCGGCCATCGACACTTGGCAGGAGCAGTCGGCCGACGCGTCGCTGCAGGCCGTGATCGAACGTGGCGGCGTCGTCGCGTGTCCATCGCTCGCGTTCGCGGTGTCCGACGAGGAGGGCACGCTGTTCGATGCCTCACTCGCTGGCGACCAGCGCAAGAGCATCTACATCCGTCCTGGTCGCTACGGCATCACCGGCACGACTGCGACGGGCGCGACGCGTGACGTCGTCGCCACGATGATCGAACGCTATGCCGCTGCGAGCCATGCGCTGATCGACGGCCTGTTCCCCGACTACCACGCACGGGCCCATGCCACCGGCACGAGCTTCAGGCCGCGCGCGATCGGCGACGTGCCGTCGGGCAAGGCGCTGTCGTGGCGCAAGGACGACACGCGCCTCCACGTGGACGCCTTCCCGTCGAACCCGACGCGCGGCGACCGCATCCTGCGCGTCTTCTGCAATGTCCATCCGACGACGATGCCGCGCGGTTGGCGGGTCGGCGAGTCGTTCGCTGCGATGGCGAAGCGCTTCCTGCCGAGGACTCGCAGCCTGCCGCCGGGCGGGGCGTGGCTGATGCACAAGGTGCACATCACGAAGCGGCCTCGATCGGCCTACGACCATCTGATGCTCCAACTGCACGACCTCGCGAAGGGCGACCAGCAGTACCAGCGAACTTGTCCGCAGACGGCCATCGACTTCATGCCCGGCACGACCTGGATCTGCTTCTCCGACCAGGTGATGCATGCCGCGATGTCGGGGCAGTACCTGTTCGAGCAGACCTATCGCCTGCCGCTGTCGCGCATTGCAGACGTCGACGCGTCGCCGCTGCGCACGCTCGAGCGTCTGACGGGACGCGCCCTGGTCTGACGCGTGCGCGCAACGCGGCTCTGCAAACTCGCGATCGGCCCGCCCGACGGCACCGATAATGCGGCCTGCGAAACCTGGGCTTTCCTGCAATGACCGTCCTCACCGACTACCCCGCATCAAGCGCGACCACGCCGCCTGACCGCCATCCCAAGGCGCTGCCGATGCTGTTCCTCACCGAGATGTGGGAACGCTTCAGTTTCTATGGCATGCGGGCGCTGCTGGTGCTGTACCTCGTCAATGCGCTGCACTACGAACGCAAGGACGCGCTGGCGCTGTATGGCCTCTATACCGGACTGGTCTACCTGACGCCGGTTATCGGCGGCTATCTCGCCGACCGCTATCTCGGACGGCGCAAGGCGATCCTGATCGGGGGCCTGACGATGGCCCTCGGACACTTCGCGATGGCCTTCGAACCGCTGCTGTATCTCGCGCTCGGGCTGCTGATCATCGGCAACGGCTTCTTCAAGCCCAACATCTCGACGCTCCTCGGCTCGCTCTACCACCAGAACGATCCGCGTCGCGACGGCGGCTTCACGATCTTCTACATGGGCGTGAACCTCGGAGCGTTCCTCGCGCCTCTGGTCGCAGGAACGCTCGGCGAAAAGGTCGGCTGGCACTACGGCTTCGCCGCTGCCGGAGTCGGCATGCTGATCGGGCTCGTGCAGTTCACGCTCGGACAGGCGAAGCTCGACGGCCAGGGACTGCCTCCCGGCAAGTCGCGTCTCGACGCGCGCGACTGGACCCACATCGGCGTGATCGCCGCGGCGATGATCCCGTTGGTCTACTTGGTGATCGGAGGCGCCGGCTTCCTGAACCCCTACTGGCGCGCCCTGGGCGGCATCGGGCAACTGGTGTTCGTCGTCGTGGTGATCGCCGCTCTGTGGACCGCGAGTCGTTCACGCATGCCGAAGGACGGGACCGAGACACTGACGCGCGAGGAATGGCAACGCATCATCGCCATCGGCATCATGGGGCTCTTCGTCGTGTTCTTCTGGATGGGCTTCGAACAGGCCGGCGGCACCATGAGCCTGTTCGCGGACCAGCAGACTGACCGCGTCGTCTTCGGCTGGGAGGTTCCCGCCTCCTACTTCCAGGCCATCAACCCGCTGGCGATCGTGGCGCTAGGACCACTGGTCTCGATCATGTGGACCCGACTCGACTCGTCGCGCTTCGCGATCCCCACGCCGGCCAAGATGGGGGTGGGCATGATCATTCTCGGCCTCGGCTTCATCGTGCTGGCCATCGCCGACTCGCGCGCCCAGGCCGTTGGAAAGGTCGGGCCCGAATGGCTCGTGATGGTGTTCGTGATCCACACCATCGGCGAGCTGTTCCTGTCGCCGGTCGGCCTGTCGATGGTCACCAAGCTCGCGCCGATACGGCTGGCCGCGATGCTGATGGGCTTCTGGTACATGGCGAACTTCGTGGCCAACCTGCTCGCCGGTTCGCTCGAGGACATGCTGAAGTCCTCGCAGATCCCGCTCTACTGGTTCCTGGTGGGTAGCTCCATCGGCGCCGGTCTCGTCCTGCTCCTGATCACGCCGCTGATCAAGAAGCTGATGGGTGGACGCGGCTAGATAGGCAATACTTTGAAATCGAACACGCGCTCCGCGAACCAGATCGCCGAGACCACGATCGCGAACAACGAGACCGGGACCAGCACGCGAGCGCGGTACCAGGGCTTGCGTCGCAGCAGGTAAAGCGGCGTCAGCGCCACCGCCACGATCAGCAGCTGCCCCGCCTCGACCCCGAGGTTGAAGCGCAGCAGCGCCCACACGAACTGACCCAGCGGCAAGTCGAGTTCGTGCAGCACGTCGGCGAAGCCGAAGCCGTGCACCAGCCCGAACAGGAACGGCATCGCGGCGCTTTCCCGGAAGCGGTTCGAGCGGATGTTGCCGAGTGCCGTAAAGATGATGGTGACCGCGATCGCCGGCTCGATCAGCCGCGGCGACAGCTCGACGATGCGCAAGCCCGCCAGCGCGAGCGTCAGCGTGTGCGCGATGGTGAACGCGGTCACCGTGACCACGACCCGCTTCACCGCGTCCTGCCATCGATCGACCGGCATCCATCGTCCTTGGCGATGCACCAGCACCGCGGGCAGCAGCAGGCAGATCAGGAACAGGACGTGGTCGTAGCCGATCAGGATGTGATGGACGCCGGCCGGAAAGAAGCCGCTCGCGAACGGGCTGTCTCCTCCCGCCGAGCCCGATGACACCGACCCTTCCAGCGTGACCGGACCGTTGGAAGGATTCAGTACGACCAGCATCGGTGCCGCACTGCCGAAAGCGACGCGCGCGATGCCGCGATGGGTCGGGTCCATCTCGGTGAAGAGCGTGTATCCGAGCGTCAGGTGATCGGCCCGCCGGCACCGTGCGGTGAGATGCAGGACGAGGTAAGCGCCGTCGCTGTGATGATCGAGCTGATGGTCGACGACGGTGGGTACGCACCGTCCTTCATCGATGCTGAGACGCGCCAGCGCATAGCGATCGATCTCGTCGAAATGGGCCTTGGTCTCGCCCCAGGTCAGTTCGCGATTGCCGTCGGCATCGAGATCGAAGCCCGCGTCGAGGTCGCGCAGCGCGATGTCCCAGCGCACGTCGACGGCGGTCTCGCCAACGGTGACGAAGAGATAGGCATCGCTCGGCTTGTGCGCGAGCGCATTCGAGGCGAACGCGCACAGCGCGATGCCGATCGCGACGAGCAGTCGACGGGCGTCAGCGCGCAGCATCACGACTGAAGATCAGGCTCAGGCGTCGATCGACGAGGCCGATCGCTTTCGCCTGCGCATCGACCTCGCGCAACGCCGCAGCGTCGCCCGCGGCACGCGCCGCTTCGGCCATCACGAGGAAGTCGGCCGGCTCCTTCTGAATCTTGAGGTTGTCGCGTGCGACGGCGACGGCGCCCTTCGCATCGCCTTCCACCGCGAACATCGAACGCGCGAGTTCACGGCCATGGATCGAGATCGCGTCGCCGCGTTCCTTCGCGGCTTCGAAGCGATCGTGCAGCTCGGCGGCGAGCTCCTTCGCCGTCGATTCCTTCGCATCCTTCTGCACGATGGCCAGGCGCAACAGCACGCCGTCGCCATAGGGCTTGGGTTCGACCACGAGCAGCGCCTCCGCTTCAGCGTAGCGCTGGTGCGCGATCAGGAAGTCCACGTAGTCGAGCGACAGATAGCTGTCGCGGCCCAGACCGAGCGCCGTGCGATAGGCCGCATCGGCCGCGGCGTCGTTGCCGGCGCGCTCCTCGAGTTCGGCGAGCGTCGTCGTCAGCCATTGCCGCAACGACGCGCCTGTCGCTCCCTGCGTCTGCGGCAGTGCCAGCAGGGTCGCGACCACCTTGCGGCCTTGATCGGCCTGTCCGCGCAACGCCATGTTCTCGGCGAGACAGGCCGCCTGGTAGATGCCCACCGAGACCTCGCGACAACGCGCGTCGGAGTCGGCATAGCGGCCCTGCACGCGCGCGATGGTCGCCAGCGTCAGCGTCGCCTGCGGGTCGCCCGGCGACCGCGCGAGCACCGCCTCGAGCATCTGGCGCGAGCCGTCGAAGTCGTGCTGGTACTGCGCCAGGGTCGCGAACAGGATGGCGATCGGCGCCGGCGCATCCGCGTCCCCTTTCCATGGCGCGATGGCGGCAAGTGCATAGCCGGCGTACCGCGGATCGCCGCGATCGTGCGCCTCGTCGAGCATCGACCGCGCCCGGCTGGCAGCCGCCTCGGGACTCGAACGAGCCGCAGCGGCGACGTCGCCGCTCGACTTGCCGGCGACATCGCGCAGCAGTCGCGGCATGCCGACGAGGCGCGCGGGCAGGTGCTCGACGACGGTGCTGTCGCTCGCCGGGATGGCGGGCGCTGCGTGCGCCGCGTGGGTCACGAAGGCCAGCAGCAGACATGGAAGAGTGATTCGGAACGTCATGAAGAACAGCTTGTACACGTCGGATCGCCCCGACGCAGCGGACAAAAAAATGGCGCCCGGCCGAAAGCCGGGCGCCGCAGGTCATGAATCGGGTCGGCCCGAAGACCGGCCCTGGTCAATCAGATCGTCAGGTCAGGCGATCCGCTGTCGTCCGTCGGCGCCACGAAACCCGTGAGGTCGACCGGCGCGCCACTGTCGGAACTGGATGCCACGATCGTCTTCACGTACGCGATGAACCCCAGGACGCTGGCCGAGGCCGAGGCCGGCGGCGTGTTCGACACCGGCGGCGTCACCGGAGGGGGTCCTCCGTTGTCGTTGCCACCGCACGAGGCCAGCGTCGTCGCGAGCGCCAGGCCGGCGATCGCAAGACCGATGCGACGAACATTGCTGAAAATTTGCATGGTCATTCTCCTAGGCCGACGATCACGGCGAACCCGGGATCGGCGTGTTGAGGTACGGGAACGCGTTGAGGAACATGCTCGCGTTCTGCGGCACGCCGTCGGTCAGCGGTGCGGCACCAGCCGGTGCGTCGGTCGGACGGCAGCCGACCGCCAGCGCATCGGTCGTGCCGGTGGCCACGCAGAGCGCGCCCATCGCCACGCGCAGCGTGGCATCCACCACGTCGTCACCCGGACGACGACCGTTCGGGAAGCCCGCATTGTCGCCAGCCAGTACGCCGAGCGTGTTCTGCGTGGCCATGGCGGTCGGGGCGATGCTGGTGTTCAGACGCAGCATTTCCGAAGCGACCACGTTGGCCGGCTTGTTGACGCCTTGCACGCCGGTCAGGAACGCCGCCACCAGGTCGGTACGCGGGAAGTTCGTCGGCGCCGGAGCGGTCGGGAACAGCAACTGGATCAATGCAGGGAACGTCGGATTGGTGACATAGTCGGCGAAGTTGGTCCCGTCATTGGCCGGCTTCGAGCTGTTGAACTTGTCCTTGTCCTTCAGGCCGATGACGACTTCATTGACGAGCGGCATACCCAGACGCGAGACCTGGACCCAGGCGCCACCGTTCTTCGGCACGTTGGAGTAGCCCGATGCCGGGACGGCCGACAACAGACGACCCTGACGCATGCTGGCCGTGGTCCAGCCACCGATGATCGGGCTGGTACCGACGAGACACGAGGTCGGCAGTTCCATGATCAGCGACGTCACGTTCTTCTGCGCGAGATAGTCACGATTGCCCGAGGTCGGGCCGAGCGGGTTCAGGTTGATCAGGTCGAACACCTGCCCGAGCGCGAGCGCGAACGGGTCCTTGCGCTGACCGACGAATACCCGGCCCGGGGTCGCACAACCAGGCACGTTGATGGCGTACAGGTGCGCCGCGGCGTACGTGGCGTAGCCGGTCGTGCCGCCGAAGGTCTTGTCGCCGATGTTGTCGGCCGGCTTCTCGAAAGTTGTCGTGCCGTCGGCCGCATTGGTGATGGTGCTGCGCGCGCCCGTGCGGCGATCACCGCGAACCAGCGTGATGCCGTAGGTTTCGCGAACATTGAGGTTCGCCGGGTTCTGGCCGGAGATGGTGCCTGCCTGCACCAGCGGAATCGAAACCTGCTTGCCACCGACCGTGAGCTGGATGTCCTTCAGGGTGTTGGTGAAGCGGAACTGGAAGGTCAGGTCCTCGTTGGCGTGGCCGTCCTGCGCGACGTGAACTTCGTACAGGGCGTCCTGGTCCATCGTGTAGTAGTTCGGACCATCGCCCGGATTCTGCAGCGGCTGGTAGTCGGCGATCAGCGTGGTGAACCCGGTACGACCCGGCTCGTAACTCTGGAACATGTAGAAGTCGGTCCCGTCGACCTTGGGCTGCTGCGTGATGAACGGCGCTTCACGGTGGCTGGATGCCTGGGCAACGGGGATGGCAAACATCGATGCGACGAACGCGCCTGCCATGATGGCAAGCGGACGCTTGGCGCCTCGAAATTGGTCGGATGCACTCACGGTTTCTCTCCTGATTCGTTAGGACTGTACTTTTTCGGGCGGCGGTTCCGGGACGAAAACGTCCGGGACCTGAGCCGCATTGCTTGCGACTGCCGGTGTTACGCGGCAGTCGTGATCGCGGTTTCAGGAAACGCAATAAATCGTCAAAAAACATCACGGGGCGAGGACAAGGCATCAAGCCCACGCAGTCGATCGAACGTCGTCGCAAAATTTCTCCCGACTCGGTTGACGACTCCGAAGAGCACTGCTATCTTTTGGTGAACGATCATTCACTCAAGACGATCATCCAACCAAATTCGCCTTGTTGTCTCCTGCTATCCGTACTTTTTTGACCATCCATCCCATGCCCCGACCGCGATCGAATCTTTCCGGCCATTTAGCTTCCCTGCAAGACTACTTCGTCCTAAACAGGGTCATCCCTTCTCTGACAGAGTTGGGAAAGCTGTGGGGAATCGCCGGTCGCGCATGGACCCATCGCATCGTCATCCGCCTCAAGGAAGACGGCTTCCTGGAAGAAGCCGCCGGCAAGCGACTCAAGCCCGGTGCGCGCTTCTTCGAGCGCACCATCGCCGACACCGTGCGGGCCGGCATGCCACAACCGGCCAACGACAGCGGCCGTGACGTGATGGCCATCGATCTCTACCTGATCGACAAGCCGTCCGAGACCGAGCTCTTCCATGTGCGTGGCGACTCGATGATCGATGCGGGCATCCACGAAGGCGACTTCGTGGTGGTCGAGAAGACCCGTTCCGCCATGCCGGGCGACGTGGTGCTCGCCTTCGTCGATGGCGAGTTCACGCTCAAGACTTTGGCGCGCGACAAGAAAGGCTTTTTCCTCGAAGCCGCCAATCCCGCCTACTCACCGATCCGACCCGAGCAGGATCTGGAAATCCACGGCGTGATGGTCGGGCTCTTCCGCAAGACCGTTGCGCCTCGCATTGGCCACACGCGGCCCCGGCGCTGATCTGTGGCCCGCGCTGTCATGGCTTCCCTGCCCCTCTTCGCCACGTCGTTCATGCCGTCAGGCACGGCGGCCTTCGTGTCTTCGCACCCGTCTGCGGTCCGGCCTGCGACGCCATCGCCTGCGCCGACAGTCGCCCCGGCGCCACCGGCCATCCTCTCGAGCGTCGATCGCACCGAAGCCACCCTGCTCGAAGCGGGATTGGGCGGCCGCTTCTGGCGCGGCGATGCGCTGTCCACGTCGCCCCTGCCGTCCACGCCCAGCGGTTTTCGTGCGCTCGACGAGCAACTGCCGGGAGGCGGCTGGCCCTCGCGTTGCCTGACCGAACTGCTGCTCGCGCATCCCGGGGTGGGCGAGATCCGCTTCCTGGCTTCGACGCTTTCGTCGTTGACGCAGGCCGGCCGCGAGATCGTGCTGCTGGCCCCGCCGCACATCCCCGATCCCACCGGCTGGGAACAACTGGGTATCGACATGCGGCGCGTACTGATCGTGCGCACGCCGCGTCCCGCCGACCGCCTGTGGGCGCTGCAGGAAAGCCTCAAGAGCTCAGCCTTCGGCGCACTGGTCGCGTGGCTACCCGAAGACAAGGCCCTGGCGCGTCACGACGCCTTGCGCCGCCTGCAGGCAGTAGCGGCATCCGCCAACGGGCTGACCTTCCTGATGCGTCCCCTGGAAGCGCAGTACCACGCCTCACCGGCACCGTTGCGACTCGCACTGGCGGTCGGCGAGCCCGAAGAGCATCGCCGCACGCTGTCGGTCCGTCTGCTGAAGCGTCGCGGTCCGGTTCTGGCCAGGCCGCTGACCCTGCTGCTGCCCGAGATCCATCGCGGCATGAAGACCTTCGGCCAGGCCGCGCCGCAACCCGCGCTGGCGCCGATGGCTTCGTCGTCGCCGCTTCCCTCTCGCGCATCGGGCATGTCGCCGTCTTCGGCCGCTCCCCGCAATCCTTCGACTGTTTCGCATGCTCTGGCTGGCTCTCTACTGTCCGACGCTCCCGCTTGACTGCATCTTGCGTCGCTGGCCCGAAGGACTCGATCCCGCACTCGCGGTCACCGACCTCGACGGCACGAAACGCCTGATCGCCGTCGCGACCCGCAAGGCCCAGGCCTGTGGTGTGTTCGCGGGGCAAAGCATCGCCACCGCGCTGTCCCTGTTACCCGATCTCGTGCTGATCGCCCGCAAGATCGAGGACGAACGCAGCGCATTGACCGAGGCGGCGCTCGCAGCGTTGCGTTTCACGCCGATCGTCTCGTTGCGCGCGTCGGGATTGGTGATGGAGATCTCGGCCAGCCTGAAGCTCTTCGGCGGGAGTCGATCATTGAAGAAGAGCATCGCGGCCGCGATGCGCGTGCAGGGACTGCGTATCGCTGCGGCCGAGGCCCCCACCCCGCATGGCGCGTGGCTGCTCGCGCAGGAGAACGCACGGCGTCGCATGCAGGCCGCACGCAGCAAGCCGAAAGCGACCCGTGCCACCGAACCTCAGGCGCCTGCGACCTTCATCGACGCACTGGACGCGTTGCCGATCGTGCATCTCGAGACGACCCGCTCGTCGCTGAAGCGCCTCGACGGCATCGGCGTCACCACGCTGGCTGATCTGCGCCGACTCCCGGTCAAGGGGCTCGCGCGCCGCTTCGGCACGGACCTGATCGACGAACTCGCACGCGCCGTCGGCGACAAGCCCGATCCGCAGATCGTCTTCGAAGCGCCGTCGCGTTTCGACACGCGCATCGAGCTGATGGCCCGGGTCGAGACGGCCGAGGCGCTGGTGTTCGCGAGCCAGCGGCTGCTCGCGCAGATGACCGGCTGGCTGACCGCGCGTCGTGCGGCGATCCGCGGCTTCACGCTCGTGCTGCATCACGATCGCTGGACCCGTGACGCCATCGAACCCACGGCGGTGACGATCGCGCTCTCCACGCCCAGCAACGACCTGTCGCGTCTCGGCACGCTGGTCCGCGAGCGACTGACCCACCTCGAGCTCAAGGCGCCGGTGCTCGAACTATCGCTCGAGGCACCGGCCATCGTCGAGGAGCGGGAGTCGCATGGTTCGCTTTTTCCTGCGCGCGAGCAGGCTTTCGAGACGCTCTCGCGCCTGCTCGAGAAGCTGACCGCGCGCCTCGGACCCGAGGCGATGGTGCGACTCGAACGAGTCGCCGACCATCGACCTGAACGAGCCTGGCGCGAGGTGCGCGGGGACCTGCTCGAGGAACGTGTCGCGGTCGCATCGTCGGTCAGTACGCGCGCATCCAGGACGCGCCTGCCGACGACCAGGAGCAGCGCTGCCAGACGCGTCTCGAACACCATCACGCCGGGCTGTTCCTGCGGCCCGCGGCCGACGTGGCTTCTGTCCGAACCGCAGCAGCTCGAGGTTCGCGCCCATCGACCGGTATTCGAGTCGTTGCCGGTCGAACTCGTGGCCGGACCCGAGCGCATCGAGAGCGGCTGGTGGGACGATGCTCCGGTCACCCGCGACTACTTCATCGGCGAAAACCAGGCCGGTCGACTGGTCTGGGTCTACCGTGAACGATTGCCGGTGCCGGGCCAGGCACTCTGGTATTTGCAGGGCTTGTTCGGTTGAGCGATTCGGCCGACCGGTAATCCTAATACGCACTCCCCCCACAAAGAATCCATCCCCCTTTCATGCGCCTCGCCTTCGTCGATCTCGAAACCACCGGTGGTTCGCCGGTCGAGGACCGCATCACCGAGGTCGGCATCATCGAAGTCGATCTCGACGACCCTGAATCCGGCACGACCCTCCAGCCCGTACGCGAGTGGTCGACGCTGGTCAATCCCGAGGCGCCCATCCCGCCGTTCATCGAAACGCTGACCGGCATCACCAACGCGATGGTGGCCGATGCGCCGCGCTTCGAAGACCTGGCGGACGACATCCTGGCGCGCCTCGACGGCCGGCTCTTCATCGCGCACAACGCGCGCTTCGACCACGGTTTCCTCAAGAACGCCTTCCGGCGCATGGAGCGCACGTTCCGGCCACCGGTACTGTGCACGGTCCGGCTGTCGCGCAAGCTCTATCCCGGCTATTTGCGACACAACCTCGACACGCTGATCGAGCGGCATCGACTGGTGGTCGACATGCGTCATCGCGCGCTCGGCGATGCGCGGCTGCTGTGGCAGCTCTGGCAGAGACTGCACGACGCACTACCGGCCGAGCAGATCACCGCGGCGATCGACCAGATCACGGCGCGACCCAGCCTGCCGCGGCATCTCGACCCCGACGTGCTCGATACGCTACCGAAGAGCGCCGGGGTCTATCTCTTCCATGGCCAACCGGACGGGGGAGAACAAGGGCAGCACGTGGAAGAACCGCGCCCGCTGTACATCGGCAAGGCGAAGAACCTGCGACAGCGCGTGATGGCGCATTTCACCGGCGACCATCTGTCGGCGCGCGAGATGGAGATCTCGCAGCAGATGACGCGCCTCGAATGGATCGAGACCGGCGGCGGCACGCAGCACGACCTCGGGGCACTGCTCACCGAAGCCACGCTCGTCAAACGGCGCATGCCCGCCTACAACCGGCAACTGCGAAAGAACGAGGACGTGTGTGCGTGGCGGCTGGTGGTGGCGCAGGGTCATGTCCGCCTGTCGAAGGCACGCTGGAAGCTCGCGATCGCGCGACCCGACGACCTCTTCTTCGCGCAGGACCGCGATCTCTACGGCCCCTTCGCCTCGCCGCGCCAGGCGGGTGTGGCGCTACGCGCGATCGCCGAGGCGCATGGCCTCTGCCCGGCGTTGCTCAAGCTCGAGAAAGCGCATCCCGGCAAGCCCTGTTTTTCGCATCAAGTGAAGCGCTGCCTCGGGGCCTGCATCGGCCTCGAGACCGTGGCCGAGCACACCGTACGTCTCAAGGAAGCCCTGGCCTCGAAGGCGATCGTGCCGTGGCCTTTCGACGGTGCGATCGCGTTTCGCGAGGGCGCCGCTTTTCACGTGTTGAACGGCTGGGCCTACCTCGGCATGGCGACCCATCCCGAATCCGCACGCATGCTCGCCGTCACCACGCGTCCGTTCGACCACGACGTGTATCGGCTCTTGGTCAGGCGGATCGGGGCAATGGAAGTGATGAGGCTGTGGTGATGCAGGACGCTTCAGGACAAGAATGGATTGATCACTTTGAGCTTGCCGTCCTTGCTTTCAATCCATTGACCTCGCTGGAAATCGTCCGAGTAAAGCGTCGTGCAGTCGGGCAGCAGCCGGCTGGCAGCGATGAGGGCGTCATGCCAAGCCATCTGACAACGCTCGGCAAGTTGGCGGGCGGCGCGATGCGGCTCTCGATGTCCTCTCCTTCCTTCAGGTCGAGCGCTTCGACAACGATCGCAGATAGACGGATCGCAAGACTGTTGCCCACTTGAAAACTCACCTGACTGTCCGTTCAAGATATATCTCGATCAGCATGTATATCTTCGTTGATCGCGGGGTCAATTCTTACTAGAAAAATGACTTCCCTGCCCTGCTACGCCGAACTCCACGCCCTGACGAACTTCAGCTTCCTGAAGGGCGCGTCGCATGCCGAAGAACTCGTGACGCGCGCCATCGAGCTCGACTACGCGGCGTTGGCCATCACCGATGAATGCTCGCTCGCCGGCGTCGTGCGGGCGCATGCCGAGGCCAAGAACACCGGACTCAAGCTGATCATCGGTAGCAGTTTCGTCCTCGAAGACGGCCTGCAGCTCGTGCTGCTCGCGACCAGCCTGCACGGCTACGGCAACCTGTCCGAACTGATCACCCTCGGCCGCATGCGTTGCGAGAAGGGGGTGTATCGACTGACGCGTGCCGACCTGGACGGCGGTCCGCAATCACCCGACCAGATCCCCGAGGCTGCCGGGACGATCGATCATCTGGCCGGCATGCCCGAGTGCATCGCGCTATGGATCCCGGAACGCGATGCGAGCGACGCGCGACTCGAAGCCGATGCGCGCTGGATCGGGTCGACCTTCCCGGACCTGACGCCACCGGCCGAGTTCGACGAGGCCTTCGTACCGCAGCGCGCCTGGATCGGCCTGCAGCGGACGCATGACATGGATGACAAGCTGGTCATGGAGCGACTGGTGCGGCTCGGTGCGCGTACCGGACTGCGTTGTGTCGCGACCGGCAACGTGCAGATGCACGTACGGTCACGCAAACCTCTGCAGGACACGCTGACGGCGATCCGGATGAACCGCTCGGTCGCCGAATGCGGTGATGCCCTCGCCCCCAATGCCGAGCGACATCTGCGGTCCCGCACGCGTCTGTCCGCGCTGTTCGGAACGGCGCTGGTCGAAGAGACGGTCCGCATCGCCGACCAGTGCAACTTCTCGCTGAAGGAATTGAAGTACTTCTACCCGAAGGAGATCGTGCCCGACGGCGAGACGCAAACCAGTTGGCTGCGCAAGCTGACCGAAGAAGGATTGGTCACGCGCTTTCCAAAGGGGATGACGGATGGGCTGCCAGAAGGTGCGATGGACAAGGTGCGTCGACAGATCGAGCACGAGCTCGCGCTGGTTGCCGACCTCGGCTACGAAGCCTTCTTCCTGACGGTGCATGACATCGTCCGTTACGCACGCAGCGTGGACATCCTGTGCCAGGGGCGCGGGTCCGCGGCCAACTCGGCCGTGTGTTACTGCCTCGGCATCACCGAGGTCAACCCGGCGCTGCAGGAGATGCTGTTCGAGCGTTTCCTGACGAAGGAGCGCAACGAGCCGCCCGATATCGACGTCGACTTCGAGCACCAGCGTCGCGAAGAGGTGATCCAGTACATCTACGACAAGTACGGTCGTCATCGCACGGCGCTGGCTGCGACGGTGATCGCCTATCGCACGCGCTCGGCGATCCGCGACGTCGGCAAGGCGCTCGGACTGGACGGCGAGCGTGTCGACCGCCTGTCGTCGTCGCATGCCTGGTGGGACGGCAGTGCTCAACACCGCGAGCGACTGGAGGAGAACGGCTTCGATCCCGACAGCCCGGTGGTGCAGAAGCTGATCGAGCTGATCACGACGCTGAAGAGCTTTCCGCGGCATCTGTCGCAGCACGTTGGCGGCTTCGTCATCAGCAACGAGAAACTGTCTCGGATGGTACCGATCGAGAACGCGGCGATGCAGAAGCCGTCGGACTGGGATGAGGAGGCGGGATGCCGCGCGATCTATGCACCGGACGCGGAGGAGCAGTCCTACGATGCACAGACTTCGATCGACGGGGTCGCGCCGAGCGGTCGCCTCGCCAAGTCCGGGCAAGCGCTCTTCCCCACCTTCCGCTCCGTGATCCAGTGGGACAAGGATGACCTTCAGGAGCTCGGACTGCTGAAGGTCGACGTGCTGGCGCTCGGCATGTTGTCGGCGATACGACGGGCGCTCGACCTGATCGGCCAGCGCCGCGGCATGCCGTTTCGCATGCTCGACGTGCCGAAGGAAGATCCCGAGGTCTACGACATGATCTGCAACGCTGACACGGTCGGCGTGTTCCAGATCGAGAGTCGCGCACAGATGAGCATGCTGCCGCGGCTGCTGCCACGAAAGTATTACGACCTAGTGGTCGAAGTGGCGATCGTGCGGCCAGGTCCAATCCAGGGTGGGATGGTCCATCCGTACCTGAAGGCGCGGGAAGCGGAACGGCACGGCAAAGAGGTCACCTACATCAAACCTGCCGTCAAGAAAGCACTGGAACGCACGCTGGGCGTGCCGATTTTCCAGGAGCAGGTCATGCAACTGATGATGCTGGCGGCGCACTTCTCGGCCGATGAAGCCGACAAGCTGCGGCGCGCGATGGCGGCCTGGAAACGCAAAGGGGGACTGGGTCCATTCCACGACCGCATCGTCGAAGGCATGGTGAAGAACGAGTACCCGCGCGAATACGCCGAACAGATCTTTAAGCAGATCGAAGGCTTCGGCGAATACGGCTTTCCCGAATCGCACGCGGCCAGCTTCGCGTTCCTGGTCTATCTCTCGTCGTGGATCAAGTGCCACGAGCCAGCGGCCTTCCTGGCTGCGCTGCTCAACAGCCAGCCGATGGGATTTTATTCACCGTCGCAGTTGATCCAGGATGCACAGCGGCATGGGGTTGAGGTTCGGCCGATTGACGTGACGGTGAGCGAATGGAATGCGACGGCGGAAGATAAGGAAGACGCGAAAAGCTTCGAAACGCGTCGACAGCAGGAAGGCGAGAAGGCAAAGCGACTTCAGCCGGCCGTACGACTCGGCCTCAACAGCGTCAAGGCGCTCAATCTGAAGGCCGCCACGCGGCTGGTAGCCGCTCGTGAGGAAAACCCCTTCAATAGTGTCGAAGACTTAGGACGCCGTGCTGCTTTGTCTACCCTCGAACTGGAGGCGCTGGCTGCAGCGGATGCCCTGACCGCATTGGCGGGGCACCGACGCCAAGCTCGCTGGAAGACTGCTTCCCATCGACTGGAAAAGGACTTGATGCGATCCTCATCTATTGAAGAAATGGCAACGCCGGCACTGCGCATCGCCACCGAAGGACGCGACATCGTCGACGACTATACGAGCACAGGATTCACGCTGCGCAGGCATCCACTGGCGCTTTTGAGACCACGCCTCAAGAAGATGAATTTACTGAGCGCAGCTGAACTGCACGATTTACCGGACGGAAGATACGTGCGAACGACGGGCATCGTCACCGTGCGTCAGCGACCGGGCACCGCCAAGGGAACGATCTTCGTGTCGTTGGAAGATGAGACCGGGGTGATCAATGTGATTGTATGGAATCACGTCATCGAGAAGCAAAAAACACCACTGCTGGCAGCGACCTTGTTAACTGTATGCGGAGTGTGGCAACGGAAAGACGGCGTACGGCACGTCGTAGCAAAAACCTTATTTGATAGCTCGTCGCTGATTGGCAAACTTTCAACTACTAGCCGTGATTTTCACTAACTCTAATAAAACCCAAAAACGACATCAAACATCGCCATAGTCGATCAGCGATTGCGGCGGCAATGGCGACAGCATCGGCATAGCCATGGCAACAATTTCCGCACGACGCGTCGCTCCGACTTTAGCGCCAGTTCGTTGAACCTGCGTCTTGACCGTTGAGTCCGAAACACCTCTTCGCCGAGCAATTTCCTTATTCGACAAACCCTGCGCAAGAAGCTCAATAATATGTAATTCAGTGGCCGTCAATGATAATGTTGGATGCCCCACAAATCCAGATCCCCCAGCTATATGTACACTTTTATTGAGGAATAGCGCCCAGATTACTTGGGCCAAGCTTGTAATCAAAGATGAAAACATTGCAATGTTTTCATACGATCTCCCTTCAGAGGGATTACAAAGCTGGAATATGGCAAAACGACGTGCAGAATGATCGAGAACACCATGAATCATCATACTCCGCACACCATGCTTCAATAACGTGCCTCGCCATTCCTGCTGGTCGCCGAACTCTTCCATTTCCTCAATATCGATATATCGCAACTTCTGACTACGAAACCATCCATACATTAATGGGTCATTCAACGCACCCGCACTGTTCTTTAACAACTCGATCATGCTCAAAGGATAATCTACACTGAACCGATGAGTTGGAATGCTTCCAACCCCATACAACTTTCCCACGGTCCCAAGAAGGGCCGCATGCGGTAATACTGAACGTAAGTCTAAACGTACCCAATCTTCCAACGCATCAATGCTTTGCACAGTTAACAACTTATCCTGAGTTGCAATGACCGAATTCATCATAATCCCTTTGATAAAGTAAGAACAAACTAGTAGCAGGCTAACTCAATTGCCTCATATAGTTTTTTTCTCGTATTCGCAAGCTCATTATTTTCGAACAACGCCTCAGCATTATTTAAAATACCAGCACAGCTATGCGCGACTTTACCCAAAGGATAAAGAAGATTAGGATCTAATTGCATACCTGACATCGTCTCCATTTGTTGAATAGCCATTTCAACTGGCCAAACTTCTTCATGGTGAACAGGCCAAATAAGCGAAGCAAAAATGTCAGCTGTTGTACAAATTCTTGCTTCCATTGGAATAGCAGTACCCTTCAATCCAACCGGGTAACCACATCCATTCCACCACTCATGATGGCACTTTGCAATACAAGCCGCTAAGAGTAAGGTCTCGTCCTCCGCAGCAGCAAGCAATCTCTCACCAACTATCGTGTGCTCGCACAGCAACGAGAACTTTCCCATAGCGCGAAGCTTGCGCACATCAGATTGAGAAAATGTTAACGCAATCTCACCGATATCATGAAGCCGACAGGCAAGCTCGATTTGATGGACTTGTTCGGCTGGCAACCCTAACTCCCGGGCTATGGCTGCCGCTACCATTCCAACTTGAAAGCAATGGTATCCGCTCCCTCCTCCCCCAAGTTCTGCAGCAACTGCCCAGTTTTCCGCAACGATAAATCGGGCTGAACAAACCGTACTACATTCTCTATATCGGGCTAACTGAATAATATCGTGCGGAGTATTTTTTTTATTCGGTTTTTCTTTATCTTGACCTTGTTCAAAATTTGTCGACCATAGATTTTCAATCCAGAAAGGAATGTTGTAGCTTGGATTTTCTAGAAATGCGGAGAATTCTTGTGATTCTTTGATTCGACACGAAATACTTTCGAAAAAAATATGGTGTTTAACAGACAATATATGCCTTCTTAATAGTCGTAAAAACTCTTCTGCACGTTTAGGTATTGCGGCTGTAGTGGACGGTACCCCAAAGACAAAAAGCTTTACCAGTACTCTTAAAATTTCTTCGTGAAGTTCAGGAAATTGTTTTGTTGCACTTATAAGTTCTTCAGCGAGAACTTTCGACTGTTCTATTTTTTCCGTTTCTCCCGAAATTAGATTGATTTCAGCTTGCGCACAGACGATAAGCGACGTGATACGTATATTTTTGCCAGCCAATGCATTTTTTAGCGCCTGGTCCGACAGCTTGCGAGCGGACTCCAAATTTCCCTCAGAAGCAAGATGCACAATGCACGCTGCATCATAATGAGCTCGGGTGATTTCTTCGCCAATTACTGACCCACCTGCTAAGTCTGCGTTGGCTATGGCGAAGAATTTTCTGGCCGCCGCAGTATCATTAAGCTGATAACTCAATCTTAATCCATTACTTGCGTTTGAGAGATGGATATGATCTGCTTTAAACTCTCCCCGTGGGTTTTGCAGCGATACTTTAAGAGCCAAATTGCATGCATCACGCAACAGTCCCATTGTCTCTAAAGCTGCGACTGTATTGGCTAGAACAGCCAGTTTTCCAAGTTCGTCTCTTGCATCGTGAGCTAAGGTATATGCCTTTTGTAAATTCAGTAATGCATCAGTAAAATTTGCTAATCTTACGTGCGCAACTGCAACTATATTGTGGGCGCGACGGCGTAAACCGATGTCATTTCGTTCTTCTGCATACTCTAGAGTCTTGAGCGCTAAAGCGAGTGACTTTTTGCGAAAACCAATCCTTTCAAAGTAAGAGCAACACTGAAGAAGAGTACCAATTGCAAAAGAGTAAAATTTGCAAAGAGGATTAGTAATCATACAAATGCTTATAGTTTCAATCTGTTCAAAGAGCGGCACATCATCAACATCACTATCTTGAACAATTTTATTTATTGTGAGTGTTAACTCTTCCCGCCTATGTATCGTTAGTTTCCCAGCCGCGGCAGTGGCCATCAGCTTGGGGATGGATTTTAGATTCTCCACGTGACGAGTATGTAAAGCTTTGATCTCGTTTTCCGTCCTACTTTTTTTCATGCTCACTACCTCATAATCCTACTGGTACCCGAGACCGGACTCGAACCGGCATGATCTTGCGACCGAGGGATTTTCGTACCACTTCGGCTTTCGCCGCCGTCCCTGCGTAAGCGAACGTTCGTGGTCTGGAGCACGCCTTCACCTTGGCTGATACCGCTTGCTTTAGGTGCCCGCCGTCTGCTCTCTACGCCTTCCCCTCGGTATCGTTATCCGACGGGCTTGGTTCGGTGTCAACTCGACCAGTTGGGGGACATGGTCAGGGCCTTCGCCGACTTTGACGGGTGTCATCTCGGGCGTTTCCCCCCGAGAGCTCAATTTAATAAGTCCCTTGTGTCTACCAATTCCACCACTCGGGCAATTCGGCTTCCTCCAATTGGACGACCGATTTGTCGCTTGTTTGACCACAGATGCTGCAGCTGATCGGTAGTCCTGGCGCATTTGCCAGAAACCGACCGATCATTTTACGCAGGCATTTCCGCGAGCCGACGTGCATCGAAGCACGACCGCTTCAAGAAGTCGATCAGGACTCACCCGCCCATTCAGCGAATCGATTGAAGTGTTGGAGTGCTGGCAGTCGGAGCGCAGTTGCCGTGCGTAGTGAGTTGGCGGGTAGCCAGTCGACGCTGGTGGCATCGATCGGCTGGCCGATCGATCGTTTCCCGTTGCGTCCGAGCTTCTGCACCTGTCGGAGGCGGGCATGAACTACAAGCCGGCGAAGTTGCCTTTGGTCAGCGACTGAGTAACCGACAACCACGACAGCCTCGTCATCGTCTGCTGCACGACGGTTCGGCTCGACGGGTGTCCGGAGATGGCTGGTCGGTGGCGTGAGACCAACTGCCGGAGCCATACAAGTCAGAAGTGCCGATCAGGATGGCCCGGCGGCTAAAGTTTGGCGATCACCCCTGATGACCCACGCCCAGCTGGAAAAGTCAGCGTCGAAACTTTGCTCAGGTGTTGATCGAGAACTTGACCCCTCTTCCTTCGAGGGAGCATTCGATCTCGCAATGCTGGAGGCGGGGGTCGGAATCGAACCGGCCTAGACGGATTTGCAATCCGCTGCATAACCTCTCTGCCACCCCGCCCTGCAGGCAGGTCCCGCGTGCGTGAACCCGGGACCACGCTAATCGCCGGATCTGGCGATCCGGCACAAACAAAAAGGGAAGCCGAGCTGGCTTCCCTGTCACTAGGCTACCTGTCTGTTGAATGGAGCGGGAAACGAGACTCGAACTCGCGACCTCAACCTTGGCAAGGTTGCGCTCTACCAACTGAGCTATTCCCGCACGCGTCACAGCGACCGAAGTATAGCGATCGAGGCATCCGTGTCAACCGGGGCGCTTCTGCGTGTGGCGTGCGTGCCTTCTCGGCAGAACGCATCCACCGACTCTATAGAATAACGAGCTCGCGCTCATCCGGACGCTGGTCAATCCGCCATCGCTAGCGGTCGACGCGCATCAACCTCCCTGCATGAACTTCAAGCTTCCTGTATCAGGCCAGAGACTCTCTCTTGGCTCCGTCCCCGGCTCGGGCGACGCATTCCTCATCGCTCAGCTCGCCACGCAGCCCCAGCCGCGTCGCATGCTAGTCGTGCTGTGCGCGGACGCCTCCACGTCGCAACGGCTCGCCGAAGAGATTCCGTTCTTCGCGCCGCATCTTCGCGTCCATGTGCTGCCGGACTGGGAAACACTTCCCTACGACCAGTTCTCGCCGCATCAGGATCTGGTTTCGGAACGCCTCGCGACGTTGCACTTCGTGTCGCGCGACGAGTGCGACGTTCTGCTGGTCCCGGTCTCGACCGCGTCCTATCGCCTCGCACCACCATCTCACCTTGCGGCCTACACGTTCTTCTTCACCCAGGGCGAGCACCTGGACGAGGGCCGGCTTCGATCGCAGCTCACGCTGGCCGGCTACCAGCATGTCGGACAGGTCATGTCGCCAGGCGAGTACAGCGTGCGCGGCGGACTCATCGACCTTTTTCCGATGGGTTCGGTAATTCCTTATCGCCTCGACCTGCTCGGCGATGAGCTCGAGACGATCCGTACCTTCAACATCGAGTCGCAACGCAGTCTCTATCCGGTCAAGGACGTTCGCCTGCTGCCGGGCCGCGAGTTCCCGATGGACGAAGACGGCCGCAGCGCGTTTCGCAGCCGCTGGCGCGAGACTTTCGAAGGTGACCCGACCAAGTCCGCGATCTATCGCGACATCGGCCACGGCATTCCCAGTGCGGGGATCGAGTACTACCTGCCGCTGTTCTTCGAGAAGACGGCGACGCTGTTCGACTACTTCAAGGCTGACACCGCGCTGATCTTCATTGGCAATGCCGAGGACGCGTTGCAGCGCTTCGGGCGCGATGCCGAACAGCGCTTTCGCTTCATCTCGGGCGACCCGGAGCGATCCGTCCTGCCGCCCGATCGACTCTTCATGGACGCCGAGCAGTTCTTTGCCACCGCGAAGACGTTTGGCCGCGTCGCGCTGAACGCTTCGATCGCGGCAGTAACCGAAGGCGACCACGAGGCTCCGCCGGCAAGCGCCGCCGTCGGTTCGCAAGATGGGTTCATCCGTCCTGCACCCGACGTTGCGGTCGATCGTCGCGCCACCGATCCTCTCGCGATGTTGAAACGGCATCTCGAGTGGAGCCAGGGTGCGACGGTGATCGCGGCAGACTCGGCGGGCCGGCGCGAAACGATGCTGCAGTTCTTCGCGGAGTTCGGCCTCAAGCCGGATTCGTTCGAGTCGTACAAGGACTTCGCCGAATCGGGATCGTCGTTCGCGATCTGCGTCGCGCATCTGCAGGAAGGCTTCGTCACGGCGAAGCCGGTCATCACGCACCTGACCGAGACCGAGCTGTATCGCGGCAGCGCATCGGTCCGTCGTCGCGCCGGCAAGCGTCAGCAGGAGCGCGCGAGCAACGTCGAGATGATGGTGCGCGATCTGTCCGAGCTTCGTGTCGGCGATCCGGTCGTGCATGCGCAACACGGGATCGGACGGTATCTCGGGCTCGAGACCATGGATCTCGGCGACGGCGGCATGGAATTCCTGCAGCTCGAATATGCAAATCAGACGAAGCTCTACGTACCGGTTTCGCAACTCCATGTCATCTCGCGGTACTCAGGCGCTGCCGACGACGATGCGCCTCTGCATTCGCTGGGTTCCGGACAATGGGAAAAAGCGCGTCGCAAGGCAGCCCAACAGATCCGCGACTCGGCGGCCGAACTGCTCAATCTGTATGCGAGGCGCGCGGCGCGTGAAGGCCACGCGTTCGAGTATTCGGCGCGCGACTACGAGACCTTCGCCGAGTCCTTCCCGTTCGAAGAGACCGCGGACCAGGCCGCCGCCATCGATGCGGTGATTGCCGACATGACCTCCGGCAAGCCGATGGACCGGCTGGTCTGCGGTGACGTCGGCTTCGGCAAGACCGAGGTCGCGCTTCGTGCGGCATTCATCGCGGTCATGGGCGGCAAGCAAGTCGCCATCCTGGCACCGACCACGCTGTTGGCCGAACAGCACACGCAGACGTTCAAGGATCGCTTCGCAGACTGGCCGGTCAGGATCGCCGAGTTGTCGCGCTTCCGGTCGACCAAGGAGGTGGGCGCCGCGGTCAAGGGCATCAACGACGGCACGCTGGACATCGTGATCGGCACGCACAAGTTGCTGTCTCAGGATGTCCGGTTCGCGCGGCTCGGCCTCGTAATCATCGATGAAGAGCATCGCTTCGGCGTGCGTCACAAGGAGCGGATGAAGGAGCTTCGTGCGGAGGTCGACGTGCTGACGCTGACGGCGACGCCGATACCGCGGACGCTCGGCATGAGCCTCGAAGGTCTTCGCGAGTTCTCGGTCATCGCCACGGCGCCGCAGAAGCGGCTCGCGATCAAGACCTTCGTGCGACGCGAGGCGGACGGCACGATTCGCGAGGCGGTCCTTCGTGAATTGAAGCGTGGTGGACAGATCTACTATCTACACAACGAAGTCGACACCATCCAGAATCGCAAGGCCGCCCTCGAGGAGCTGCTTCCCGAGGCGCGCATCGCGATCGCCCACGGGCAGATGGGTGAACGCGACCTCGAACGCGTGATGCGCGACTTTACGCAACAGCGCTTCAACGTCTTGTTGTGCACCACCATCATCGAGACCGGAATCGACATCCCGACGGCCAACACCATCGTGATCCATCGTGCGGACAAGTTCGGCCTGGCGCAGCTGCACCAGTTGCGCGGCCGGGTCGGCCGATCGCATCACCAGGCCTACGCCTACCTGCTGGTGCCGGATCCCGATGCGCTATCGAAACAGGCGCAATTGCGTCTCGACGCGATCCAGCAGATGGAGGAACTCGGCAGCGGTTTCTATCTGGCCATGCACGATCTGGAGATTCGCGGCGCGGGACAGGTCCTCGGCGAGGATCAGTCGGGAGACATGCACGAGATCGGTTTCCAGCTTTACACCGAGATGCTCAACGAAGCCGTAAGGGCCTTGAAGCAGGGACGAGAGCCTGATCTGTCACAGCCTTTGTCGGTCGTCACCGAGATCAATCTGCATTCGCCGGCGCTGCTGCCCGCTAGCTATTGCGGGGACGTGCACGAGCGCCTGTCGATCTATAAACGGCTGGCGACGTCCCGCTCGATCGAAGAGTTGACCGAGATCCAGGAGGAGCTGATCGATCGCTTCGGCAAGCTACCGGAGCCTGCACAGGCGTTGATCGAGACGCATCGGCTACGTATCATTGCCGAGCCGCTGGGCGTGATCAAGATCGACGCGCACTCCGAGTCGGTCAGCTTTCAGTTCCGACCCAATCCGCCCATCGACGCGGCGGCGATCATCGCGCTGGTGCAGAAGAATCGCTCGATCAAGTTGTCCGGCCAGGATCGGCTCAAGCAGAGCATCAACGCACCTGAACTGAACTCGCGCATCGCGGCGATCAGGGCGACGCTGGCGGCGCTGACGCCATGAACCTCATCCTTTCGGGGCCGATCGACGATGCACTGGAAATTGCAGCGGTCGCGATCGCGAGACCGAGAAGCGTACTGCTCTTGCATGCACGGGCCCGCAGGCTCGAAAAGCTTGAAGCCACTCCCGATGTCCGCTTGCGCGTGGCTGCGCTTTGCGATTCGGCACGCGTCGACCATGCCTTCACCAACAGCGCACCGGGATTCGCAGGCGTCGGCATGATCGCGATGGATATGGATTCGACGCTCATCACCATCGAGTGTATCGACGAGATCGCCGATTTCGTCGGGAAGAAGAAAGAAGTTTCCGAGATCACCGAGTTGACAATGCGCGGCGAGATCAAGGACTTCGCAGAAAGCCTGCGAAGGCGCGTGGCGCTGCTTACCGGAGCCGATGCCGATGTTCTTAGGCGCGTCTTCGAGGAGCGCCTTGAACTTTCACAAGGAGCGCGAGAGCTGATATCAACGGCCAAGGCGGCCAATGCTTACGTACTGCTGGTGTCCGGTGGCTTTACCTATTTCACCGAAAGGCTAGTCGACGATCTGAACCTTGACGTCGGCTTTGCGAACAAGCTGGAAGTCGTCAACGGAAAATTGACCGGCAGGCTGCTCGAACCGATCCTGGGATCAGCGGAAAAGGCGCGGATCGTGTCGGAACGGATGAAAGCCTGGAACCAGACCAGCGACCGCGTCCTCGTCGTCGGCGACGGGGCGAACGATATCCCGATGATGGATCTCGTTCTCAATTCCGTCGCCTATCACGCAAGGCCGGCAGTCATCGAAGCGGCCAGTCACGCCGTTCAATTCGGTTCACTCGCCACTGTGGTGGATTTCTTCAGTTGAAACGAAGCGTGCCGACGCCACCTCCACTACCAACCGAGAAAACTCGATCGTGATTCCTGCCAATGGCACACACCTTGCGTCGACCAGGACGCACGTGCCGCGGCAGACGGAAGCTGAAACGCCACGCGGCGTAAGCGTTCCTGGCGTCCGCGAATCAGTAACCGTTGACGGCATCACCACCACCGACGTGTTCGTAGCTTGAGTCTTCGAGGAACACGAGCTCGCTGGAGTCAATCGGAAATGCATTGAGTTCGAAAGCTTCGACATTAAGGGTGACTTGGGCCATGATGAAACTCCTAGAAAAGTCTGACTCGCCGGAAGCGACGGCCTAGAAAAAACAGTAGGAAAACATATTGCTATTCACTACCTCTTTTACTTTGGAAGCACTTAGTATGCAAGTGGCTTGGTGAATTTTTGCAATAACCTAACAAAATTTTTACGTAGCAACGCAAGAATGTCAATCATGAAACCGCTTGTCGAATCGAGGTTCAGCATCGCAGTACTTTCCAATCTGGTCCCTGATCAGTGGATTGGCGCCTTCGGCATGCTCGATGAGCAACAGCAAAATATCGTTATCGAAACGCTCGAGACGGAATTACGCATCGTCTTGAACAAACAGGCTTCGGATAGTGAGCCGACTGTCAGCAGTACGGTTGATTTGTTGCTGTCCCTGACGACTACACGCTTTTTGAAAACAGTCACAGCACTCCTCCTCGACAGTAGTTTTTATTACACGCGTGTCGGGCGTAGCCCACACGGACGCGTAATCGCTGAGAAATTACTAGACACTGTGGTCGCTGCCGATGATCTGCCGACGCTGCGGCGTCTACACAATCTTCTTGGGGTGATGCAGATGCAGGCTGCAGATTTCCAGGCTTCGTTACGTCATCTTGAATTGGCATTGTCCTACGCTTATCGCCTGCAAGATCCGTTGCAGACCATTCCTTGCCTTGCCAACGCTGGTTCTGCCTTGAAAGAAATGGGGCACTATCACGACTCGATTTCCATATCCCTGTCTATTCTGCAAGTGGAAAACGATAATCCAATCATTTCTCACTTAAAGTTTCAATGTGCGACGAATGGTCTCTTTTGCGCCCATCGATTACACGATGCACACTTGGCACTCCAATTTCTGACGGTCGGTAATTCTCTCGTGGATTCGATGGACATCGATCCAGTGATGAAAGCGACGTACGAGTATTTCCGCGCTCTCTATTTGATCGATACCTTCGATCATGAAACGGCCGAAGAGCTGATCGACGCGGCCAAGAGGACGATCGGGCAGACCAGGAATCCGCGCGTCGCGATTCTTCTCCGCATCCCTGAGGCTCTTTGCGAATGGGCCCACCGCAACGAGGCTGGCTACGCGTCGTCTCGCGAGAAGCTCCGCGAGCTCTACACAATTACCAAAAAGTCCCGGCTGTACCACGACGACGTGCTTCGCGCCCTGATGAAGGTCTACGGCAATGCGATCGACCAGGAGACCGCGAAGTTGGGCATGCGCTATGCGAAGGAGCTGGTCGAATACACGACCGGCGTGAAGCGCGCGAAGTTTTACCGACAACTGTCCGACCGAGGCGTCGAGTTCGAGTCGGCGCCGCCACGGCCGGAATTTCCGTTCGACCCCTTTGCCAACGTCCGTCAGTGGCTCGCCACGCCGCCTGAAGACCTGCCTGAAGGGCATCCGACCGACGCCATCCACGGCCCCAATGCCATCAAAGCCAAGGTCGAAAAGCACGACGAGCTCGCCGCGATCCACGACGACCTCGCCAAGCTGCGCACCGACGCGATCCTCAAAGAGATCCGCAGCGTCGCGTACGACACCGCCGAGAACTGGGCGCTGGCTGCCGAGTTCTTCGACGACCAGACCGGGCAGCACTGCTTTCGCGTAGGGCACCTGGCCGGCATGCTGGCCCGCGAGATCGGGCTCGAGAACGACTACTGCGCCCGCATCGAACATGCGGCGCGCCTGCACGACATCGGCAAGATCGGCATCAACGAGATGATCCTGTTGAAACCCGGACCGCTCGATCCTTCCGAACTCACCGCGATGCGCGCCCACGCTGAAGTCGGGGCATTCATGTTGCAGGGAGCGAAGGATCCGGTGCTGCAGATGGCCGCCGTGATCGCCAAGCATCATCACGAATGGTGGAACGGCGCGGGCTACCCCTCGTCACTGGCCGATCGACGCATCCCGCTGGCGGCCCGTATCTGCGCACTGGCCGACGTCTACGACGCGCTGACCCATGCGCGACCCTACAAGGGCGCATGGCCGCATCGTGTCGCCGTCGAGGAGATGCTGAACCTCTCGGGCGTGCAGTTCGATCCGCACCTGATGCGCCCCTTCCTGCGCGTGCTGGAACGCTATGTCCCCGCCCTCTCGGAAGGGCGCATTCCCGGCCTCGACCACCTGAAGACCAACGGCCTCATCGCTTCCCGCAGGAAGCTGATGGAGACGATCTCCGGATCGTCTTCCTGATCAGGCCTCGCGCAACGTGCGCAACGGCGGCTCGTTCATGACGGGGCGCAGCCCCAGCCAGCCACCAATCAGCGCCAGCGAGACACCGCCGGCGATGCCGAGCAGCCACGCCATCGCCCCGAACGAATAGGGGAAGTCGAAGGCTTTCGTGGCGAGGACCCAGCCGATGGCCGTCGCGCCAGCGGCAGCGAGCAGACCTGCCAGCAGCCCGATGCCGACGAACTCCGCGAGATGTGCCCTCGTCAGTTGGCGCCGCGACGCGCCGAGCGCCCTCAGCAACGCGGCCTCGCGCGTGCGCTCGTCGCGCGACGAGAGCAATGCCGCGTAGAGCACCAGCAGACCAGCCGCCAGCGTGAAGACGAAGAGAAATTCGACCGCGCGCACCACCTGATCGACGATAGCCTGGACCTGATTGAAGATGGCGCCCGTATCGATCACGGTGATGTTCGGGAAACGCTGGACGAGGCGATTCGTGAAGCCGGCGTTCCCTTCGTTCAGATGGAAAGCCGAGATCCAGGTCTGAGCCATCGTGCCGAGCGATGCGGGCGGAAAGATCACGAAGAAGTTGACGTGCATCGAGTCCCAGTCGAGCTTGCGGATGCTGGTCACGCGTCCCTGCGCGGATACCCCTGCCACGTCGAAGCGCAGCACGTCGCCGAGCTTCACGCCGAGGGTCTTCGCGATGCCCTCCTCGATCGATACCTCGTCGTTCGACTGCGGCGCGAACCAGGTGCCCGAGAGGATCTTGTTGTGTTCGGGCAGATCGCTCGTGTACGACAGGTTGAATTCCCGATCGACCAGGCGCTGCGCCCGCTCTTCCGCGAAGTTCGCCGTTCCGATCGGCTTGTCGTTGATCGCCACGAGACGCCCGCGCACCATCGGCGCCAGATCGTAGTTCGAGAGATTCGCGCTCTGGAGCGCTGCGGTGAAATCGGCGCGCTGATCGGGCTGCACGTTGATCACGAACCGGTTGGGCGCGTCGGCGGGAACGGCCTTGCGCCATGCGGAAACCAGGTCCGTCCGCGTCACCGACAGCAGCAGCAGCGCCATCAGGCCGATCGCAATCGCGACGGTCTGGACGATCGTGTTCACGGGCCGCCGCTGCATCGAGGCCAGCGCGAAGCGCCACGACGCATCGAGCTTGGCGCCGTGCCGCGCGGCCGATAGCGCGCGCAACGCGACGAACGAGATCAGCGTGAACAGCGCGAAAGCCCCCACGAAGCCGCCGAGCGTGATGGCGCCGACCTTGAGGTCACCCGCGCTCCACAAGACCAGCGCGGCAAACGCGACCAGGCCGAGGCCGTAGCCGACGATGGTGCCGCTGCGCGGAAGGCCGACATCGCGACGAAGCACCCGGACCGGCGCGATGTGGCGCAGTTGAACGACCGGCGGCAGCGCGAAGCCCGCAAGCAGCACCACGCCGATCGACAGACCCTGCAGCGCGGGCCACGCCGACGGCTGCGGCAAGCCGGCTTCGAGCAACGACGCCAGCAACACGATGAAGACGAAGTGCGCGACATAACCCAGTGCGACGCCGAGCACCGAGCCGCAGATGCCGATGATCATGAACTCCGACAGGTGCGTGACCAGCAACGCGTTCTGCGTCACGCCGATGCAGCGCATCACTGCGGTCGCATCGAGGTGCCGCTCGGTGAATCGGCGCGCGGCCAGAGCGACTGCGAGGGCTGCGAGCATCGCCGTCAGCAGCGCCACCAGCGCGAGGAAGCGCTCGGCGCGGTCGAGCGTGTTGCGAACTTCGGGACGCCCCGCTTCGAGCGTCTCCAGTCGTTGTCCGCGGGCGAGCTTGTCGGACAGATAGCGACGAAAGACGGCGACGCCATCGGGTGGTCCGGCCACGAGAAGGCGATGGGTTTCGCGGCTGCCGGCCTGGATGAGGTGGGTCGCCGCGAGGTCGTCCAGACGCATCAGTACGCGCGGCGACAGATTGACGAAGGAGATGCCACGGTCGGGCTCCAACGTGACGATCCGCTCGATGCGGAACTGCTTGTCGCCAAGCGTGATGGGATCGCCGACCTTCACGCCCAGGGCCGGCAGCAGCGCCGCGTCGACCCAGACGGCACCGGCTGCGGGAAGTCCGCTCGTGACGCCGTCCGGCGAGCCGGGCGCCGTCGCGGTCCGCAACGCACCGCGCAATGGATAGCCGTCCGCCACCGCCTTGACGGACGTCAGTTGCGTGGCGGGCTCGGCTTCCTTGCCCGCGGCGGCGACGGCCAGCGCCATGCTCGGGAACGTGACCGTCTCGGCAGCCGTCAGGCCCAGTCGCTGCGCCTCGTCGACCTGCGCGGCGGCGATCGGCTGATCGGAGATCAGCACGAGATCGGCGCCGAGCAACTGTGCCGCATCGCGCTCCAGCCCGGCCCGCAGCCGATCGACGAAGAAGCCGACGCTGGTCATGGCGGCAACGGCCACGACCAGCGACAACACCAGCAGACGCAATTCGCCAGCCCGCCAATCGCGGGTGAACGAGCGAAACCCCTGACGGACCGGGCCGAGCAGGAGGTTCACCACCCGCGACCGCTGGCCGCGGGGCATCGTTGCAGGTCGGATGGTCGCTTCATGTGGTCAATTCCTTTTCGAGCTTGTCGATGACCCGCTGGGTGGCGCCCACGGTCTGCAGCGCGAACAGCAACACCGAACGGCCGGTGACCTGATAGACGTCATTCGCCTTCAGTTCGCCCAGCTCGCCGCGGACCGGGACGTTGGTGTCGATCAGGCAGGTCCAGCAATCACTGCCCGCGATGTCCGGCAGCTTGAAGTCGACGAGGTCGGGCGACGCGTTCAGCACGATCAGCAGTGTCGCATCCGACGCGAGTTTCGGAATGCCCGAGACCTGCGCGCGCCCGTCGACCAGCATGCCGAAGCAGCGGGTCTCCGGGTGGTTCCAGGCTTCGCTACCCATGTCGCCACCAGCCGGATCGAGCCAGGCGACGTCGACCACCTGCAGCTTCTCGTTGAACTTGCCGTCGAGCCAGCGCTGGCGATGGAGCACCGGCAGGGCCCGCCGCAACGCGATGAGTCGCGACACGAATTCGGTAAGCGCCAGGTCGGCTTCGGTCCGTCCCTCCCAGTCGACCCAGCTGATCTCGCTGTCCTGGCAGTACGCGTTGTTGTTGCCCTGTTGCGTGCGTCCGAACTCGTCGCCGGCGACGATCATCGGCGTGCCCTGAGCGAACAGCAACGTGGCCAGCAGGTTGCGCTTCTGCCGCTCGCGCATCTCCATGATGGCCTCGTCGTCGGTCGGACCCTCGACGCCGGAATTGGACGATCGATTGTCGGACGTGCCATCGTTGTTGTTCTCGCCGTTCGCGTCGTTGTGCTTCTCATCGTAGGACACGAGATCGTTCAGCGTGAAGCCATCGTGCGCGGTGATGAAGTTGACGCTGGCCCAGGGCCGACGACCGCGATGGTTGAACTTGTCCTCCGACCCGGCCATGCGCGTAGCCACTTCGGGGACCACGGCCTCGCCCCGCCAGTAGCTGCGGATCGTGTCGCGGAAGCGGTCGTTCCACTCGGCCCATCCCGGTGGGAAGCCGCCGACCTGATAGCCGCCCGGGCCGCAATCCCAGGGTTCGGCGATCAGCTTCACCGATGACAGGATCGGGTCCTGACGACACGCGTCCAGGAAGCCGCCACCCTCGTCGAAGCCATGAGGCTCGCGGCCGAGGATGGTCGCGAGGTCGAAGCGGAAGCCGTCGACCTTCATCTCGGTGACCCAGTAGCGCAGGCTGTCGGTGACCATCTGCAGCACGCGCGGATGCGACAGGTTCAACGTGTTGCCGGTGCCGGTGTCGTTGATGTAGAAGCGCGGCTCGTCGGGCATCAGCCGGTAGTACGAGAGGTTGTCGATGCCTCGAAACGACAGCGTCGCACCGCGCTGGTTGCCTTCCGCCGTATGGTTGTAGACCACGTCGAGGATCACTTCGAGCCCGGCGCGATGCAATCGATCGACCATCGTCTTGAACTCGACGAGGGTGTTCTTCGCGAAGTAGCGCGGGTCGGCCGCGAAGAAGCCGATGGTGTTGTAACCCCAGTAGTTGGTCAGCCCCTTCTCGAGCAGGTTGCTGTCGTTGACGAAGGTGTGGATCGGCAGCAATTCCACCAACGTGACCCCGAGCGAGACCAGGTGCTCGATCACCGCGTCTTCCGCCAGACCGGCGAAGGTGCCGCGCAAGGCCTCGGGCACGGCCGGGTGGCGCTTCGTGAACCCGCGCACGTGGGTCTCGTAGAAGATCACCTGGTCCCACGGCACGCGGGGGCGCGACGGCTCGCTCCACTCGAACTGCGAATCCACGACCACGCACTTCGGCATGAAGGCCGCGCTGTCGCGCTCGTCGAACTTCAGGTCCGCATCCTCCGCGGCGCCGTCTTCGATCGGATAACCGAACAGCTCTGCCGACCAGCGCAGCTCGCCGACGTGCGCCTTGGCGTAGGGATCGAGCAGCAACTTGTGCCGGTTGAAGCGCATCCCGGCCAGCGGCTCGTAGGGACCGTCCACGCGATAGGCGTAGATCGCACCAGGCTTCAGGCCCTTTACATAGACGTGCCAAACCTCGTCGGTGTACTCGGGCAACGCGATCCGTTCGAGTTCCACACTGCCGTCCTCGTTGAACAGGCACAGCTCGACGCCGGTCGCGTGCGCCGAGAAGAGTGCGAAGTTGACGCCGTCGGCGTCGGGTGTGGCCCCCAGGGGGTAGGGCAGTCCTTCCGCGATGGCGTCCGCGAATCGGAGAGAGGTCGAGGTAACCGGGGTGGCTGATATGCCGTCGGGCATGAGAGTTCCAGTGAGTGTCGGTCGAAAAAACAGGTCGGCCATCTGCAACGCAAAGCAAGTCAAGCAGATAAATCCAAAAATAGTCTGTCGATCGGCTTTACACGCGGCTATCGGCTGAGGGCTCAAAGCGAAGCCGGTTACGAACCGGTTACCTAGACGATACGTGGCACGACGGCCGGAGCTTCTGTTCGCCTCGTGACCCGGTGATTCGGTCGCTGAAGCGCCGTCAGGTAACGCCTTTCCGACACGGCGATGTCCGCGCTGCAAAACGATGGTTCGCTCGTTGCTATGACTGTCGTGCAGGAACCAACGATCACCGCGACCCGCGTGATCCGGATCGTGAACTCACCAGCCAGGGATGTCATGAAGTCATTCAGCTTGAAGCCATGTGCCGCCGCCGTTGCCGTCGCGGCCTTTCAGATGGCCAACCCGGCGTTCGCCGTCAACTGCACGCTGACGACAAACGGGTTGTGGCAGACCACGACGGACTGGTCGTGCGGTGCGAGACCGGGCAGCGGCGACTCGGCCACGATCAGCATAGGGGGCCTGGTGACCATCAACCAGGCCGAGCAGATCACCACGCTCGCGAATGCGGGCACGATCAACATCAGCGCCTTCTCGCTGACCCTGCTCGGCGGCGGTAGCACGATCAACACCGGCACGATCAACGTCGGTGGTCCTTCGACGGCAGCCCTGCAGGTTCAGAACAACATTGCGAACACCGGTGGCACCATCAACGTCGGCGTCGGCAGCGTGATCAACCAGTTCGGCACGTCGATCGTGGGCGGGACCATCAACACGACCGGTACCGGAGCCATCGTCGCGTCGAACAACGGCAGCAACTTCCTCACCGGCGTCACGCTCAACGGCGCGCTCGACCTCGCGACCAGCACCGGCATCGAGCGCGTGTCGGGCGGCATGACGCTCAACGGGATCGCGAGCATCAATGCGAATAGCGTTCTCGCGTTCGAGGGCGACCAGACCCTCGGCGGCAACGGCACGATCGTCTTCGGCGGCACCGGCGCGTCGAATCGCATGAACGTCGAGGCCGGCAACCTGGTGCTGGGTTCCGGCATCGTGATCCGTGGCGAGAACGGCACCATCGGCGGTCAATCGTTCGTCGGCGGCGCGTCGACGCTGACCAACAACGGGCGCATCTCGGCCGACGTCGCGGGCGGGCAGATCACCCTGCAGGTGAACGGTAACGTCACCAACAACGGCACGCTCGAAGCGAAGAACGGCGGCACACTGATCCTCAGCAGCAACATCGTCGGGAGCCCGACCAGTGCGATCAGCGTCGGCGCCGGCAGCCTCGTGCTGCAGAACAACGTCTCGCTGTCGGGCAACATCAACACCACCGGCACGGGATCGTTTCGCGCGAGCAACGCCGGCAACAACTTCCTCAACGGCGTGAGCCTCAACGGCAGCATCGATCTGGCGACCAGCACGGGTATCGAACGCGTGGCTGGCGGCCTGACGATGACGTCGGGCAGTGCCATCGCCGTCAACAACAACAGCATCGTCGCCTTTGAGGGCAACCAGACGCTGGGCGGGACCGGCACGATCGTCTTCGGCGGCACCAGCGCGTCGAATCGCCTGAACGTCGAGGCCGGCAACCTGACCCTCGGATCGGGCCTCGTCGTACGCGGCGAGAACGGCACGATCGGTGGCCAGTCCTTCGTCGGCGGCCCTGCCACGCTCATCAACAACGGACGCATCTCGGCCGATGTCGCCGGCGGCACGATCAGCATCGGCGTGGCTGGAACCGTCACGAACAACGGCACTCTCGAAGCCCGCAACGGCGGCACGCTGGTGCTCAACAACAGCATCGTCGGCAACGTCGGCAGTCACATCGACGTGGGCGCCGGCAGCGCCGTCCTGCAGAACGGCGTGACCCTGCAGGGCATTATCAACAACGCGGGCGGCGGCAATCTGCGCGCGAGCAACAGCGGCAGCAACTTCTACGACAACGTGTCGCTGACCGGGGCACTGGACCTCGCGTCGCAGACCGGCATCGAACTGGTCCGCAACAACTTCACGCTGAATGGATCGGTCGGCATCAACGCGAACAGCGTGCTCGCGTTCGTGGGCGACCAGACCGTATCCGGCAGCGGAACGATCGCGCTGGGCAACACCGGCGGCAGCAATCGCGTCAACGTCGAAGCCGGCAACCTGGTGCTGGGGTCGGGCATCACGATCCGCGGCGAGAACGGCACCATCGGCGGACAGTCGTTCGTCGGCGGCGCGTCCACGCTGATGAACAATGGCCGCATCTCGGCCGACGTCAGCGGCGGCTCGATCAACCTCAGCGTCAACGGGCTGACCACCAACAACGGCATCCTCGAAGCCAGGAACGGCGGCACGCTCGTGCTGAGCTCGAACATCGCGGGCACGAGCAGCGGATCGATCAACGCGGGCGCGGGCAGCACCGTCCTGCAGAACAGCATCATGATCTCCGGCATCGTCAACACGACCGGCAGCGGCACCTTCACGTCCAGCAACAGCGGCAGCAACTTCTTCGACGCCGTCACGCTCAACGGCAACCTCGACCTGGCCACCGCGACCGGCATCGAGCGGGTCCGCAACAACCTGGTCCTCAACGGCAACGTCGCGGTCAACAACAACAGCGTCATCGCGTTCGAAGGCGACCAGGCCCTGAGCGGCGCCGCCACGATCACGCTCGGCGGCACCGGCGGCAGCAACCGCGTCAACGTCGAGGCGGGCGTGCTGACGCTGGCATCGACCGCGCTGATCCACGGCGAGAACGGGACGGTCGGTGGACAGGCGTTCGTCGGTGGGCCTTCCACGCTCAACAACAACGGCCGCATCTCGGCCGACGTGCTCAACGGCAACATCAACCTCAGCGTGACCGGCCCGATCAACAACGCCGGCGTGCTGGACGCCCGTAACGGCGGCACGCTGACGTTGTCGAGCGGCGTCACCAACACGGCCGCCGGCCAGATCAACGCGGTCGGTGGGGGCAGCCGGGTCGTGCAGAACGGCGTGACGATCTCGGGCGGCACCATCGGCGGCAGCGGCGGCACGTTCGTCGCGTCCAACAACGGCAGTAACTTCCTGTCCGGCGTCACGCTCGCGGGCATGACCGACCTGGCGACCGGCACCGGCATCGAACGCGTCGTCAACGGGCTCTCGTTCGCAGGCGGCACGATCGAGGTCAACAACAACTCGGTCGTCTCGATCGAGGGCACGCAGAGCCTGACGGGAACAGGCGCCATCGTCTTCGGATCGACGGGCGCCAGCAACCGCGTCGCCATCGACGGCGGCGGCATCGTGACGCTCGGGTCCGGCGTCACGATCAGCGGCGAGAACGGCACCATCGGCAACCAGGTCTTCGTCGGCGGCGCGACCGGACTGACCAACAACGGCACGATCAGGGCCGATGTCAGCGGCGGCGTGATCGCGCTGAACATCCCCACCGGCCCGCTGGTCAACGGCGGCACGCTCGGCGCGGCCAACGGCGGCACGCTCAACGTCGCGACCGCCTTCACCGGGACGGGCACCGTGAGCACGGCGAGCGGCGGCACGGTGGCCCTGGTCGGCAGCGGCATCTCGAGCAGTGCGGGCCGGTTGACCAACGACGGGAACCTGGCGCTGGGCACGAACAACCTGACGATCTCGAACGACTACAGCAACGCCAACTTCGGCACCGGCAACGCGTTCAACAAGCGGTCGAACATCGGCGGCGCCGGTCTGGTGCTGTCGGCCGGTTCGACGACGGCGCAGGCGGTCACGGGGACCGGCATCACCAACGGCGGCACTGCATCGCCGACGCTGACCATCGGCAACGTGCGGGTCGGCGCCACGACGGTCGGCTACCAGGTTGCCAACAGCGACGCGAGCGGCCCGTCGCTGCGCGGTGCGATCCAGACGTCGGTCAACGGTGGCAACCTCACCGACGCGCGCCTGTCCGGTGCAGGCGTCACGGCTGGCAACTACGGTCCGGTGGCCGGCGGCGGCAACAGCGGCAACCTCGGCGTCACCTTCACCGCGGCCACGGCGGGCGCACTCGCACCGCTGACGGACCAGGCCGTCCACATCGCCAACAACTTCAGCAACGTCGGCGAGCAGACGCTCCACATCGCTCTCGGCAGCGGCGCGGCGGCGTACAACGTTGCGGTCGGATCGACGACGCCGTCGCCGGTGACCATTGCGAACCAGCGTATCGGTGGTAGCAACAGCAGTGCGCTCACGGTGGCCAACACGGCGGCGGCGGGTCTCTTCAGCGAAGCCCTCAACGCGTCCTTCGGCAGCAGCACCGGCGCCGCCAGCGGCACCGGCAGCCTGTCGAACCTGGCCGCCGGTAGTGCCAACGGCAGCGCGCTTTCGGTCGGCGTCAACACGGCCGCTTCCGGGGCCCGCACCGGCACCGTCAACATCGCCTACCAGTCCGACGGCACCGGCTCCAACGGCCACAGCGGCCTGACGGCCATCGGCGCCGGCTCCCAGATCGTCAACGTCAGCGGCAACGTCTACCAAGCGGCAGCCGGTTCCATCACCACCGCACCGTTGAACTTCGGCACCGTCCAGGTCGGCCAGTCCGTCAGCCGCGCGCTGACGGTGCAGAACAGCGCCACCGGCGCAGCCGGCTTCGTCGAGGACCTGAACGCCTCCTTCGGTGCCGCGTCAGGGACCGGTTCCAGCCTCATCACCGGAACCGGCTCCGTCAGCGGCCTGCTCGCCGGCGCCTCCAGCGGCGGCCTCACCGTCGGCGTCAACACGTCGGCCGCCGGCACCGTCAACGGCAGCATCGCCGTCAACTTCTTCTCCGCCGGCGCCGTCGCCGGCACCAGCAACGGCCTCGGCACCCTCGCCGTCGGCTCGGCCAACTACGGCGTCGCCGGCACCATCCAGGCCTCCGCCAACGTCGTCAACCAGGCCAGCCCGGTCATCAACAACAGCCCGATCGCCCTCGGCAACGTCCGCATCGGCTCGACCTCGCCGACCGGCCTCGTCAGCGTCACCAACCAGGCCACCGCATCGCCGCAGGCCGCCCTCAACGCCAGCATCTCCGGCAACGGCGGCATCACCGCAGCGGGCAGCTTCAACCTCCTCAACCCCGGCGCGACCAACGCCACCAGCCTCGCCGTCGGCCTCAACACCGCGGTCGCCGGCAACCAGAGCGGCAACGCCACCGTCGCCTTCGTCTCCGACGCCAGCAACATCGGCAACTGCGCACCGAACTGCCAGTTGACCCTCGCCTCGCAGAACGTCGCCGTCACCGGCGCCGTCTATCGCCTCGCCAACCCGAACGCGACGCCCACCTCCGTCACCGTCGCCGGTCGCGTCGGCAGCGCTGCGCCGACGACCGCCATCAGCATCACCAACGCGTCGCCGGATCTCTACACCGAAGGCCTCACCGTCTCGCGCGGTGCGACCTCGGCCGGCTTCTCGTCCTCGGGCAGCATCACCAACCTGGCCGCCGCCGGATCCTCGACGGCGATCGGCGTGACCCTCAACACCGCCACCGCCGGCACCTTCAGCGGTACCCAGGCGCTCAACTACGTCTCCACCGGCGCCGGCACCACCGGTGCGGCCGACCTCGCCATCGGCTCGGGCTCCGTCACCCTCAACGGAGGTCTACACCACCGCGGTGGCCACCAACAACACCCCGGCCGTCGCCTTCGGCATCGTCCACGTCGGCGATACCGCGACCCACGCCGTCTCGGTCACCAACGGTGCCGCCGTCACCGCCCTCAACGACACCCTCGTCGCCTCGGCCGCCGGTGCCACTGGACCCTTCTCGGCTGCGGGCTCCGTCTCGGGTCTCACCGCCGGATCCACCAGCACCGCGCTCTCGGTCGGCCTCAACACCGCCACCGCCGGCATCTACGCAGGCTCGGCCGCCTTCAGTGCCGCCAGCCACGACGGCGACCTCTCCGACGCCGCCCTCGCCAACCTCGCCGTCAGTCTCTCGGGCACCGTCAACAACTACGCCGCCGATGCCTTCCGCTTCGGCTCCGGCGCCGGCAGCCTGACCCAGGTCGGCAACACCTTCATCCTCGACTACGGCACCGTCGCCCAGAACTCCGGCACCCGCAGCACCACCCTCCTGGCCGCCAACACCGCCACCGGACCCGCCGATGCCCTCGCCGGTTCCTTCCAGTTCCTCGACCCCGCCGACTTCGCCGAATCCGGCTTCGCCAGCTTCCTCGCCCTCGCCGCCGGCCAGACCGCCGGCCCCCTCACCCTCGCCTTCGACTCCCTCACCGTCGGCTCCTTCCTCGACACCATCACTCTCCACGGCGTCGGCTCCAACACCAGCGGCTACTCCGCCTCCATCACCGACATCCAGCTCGTCGTCCGCGGCATCGTCTCCGCCTCCGTCATCCCTCCCATCAACGGCGTCCCCGAACCCGACTCCCTCATCCTCCTCGGTCTCGGCCTACCACTCCTCTTCCTGCGCAGAGGCCGCAGGGGTGGTAAGTCGAAGGCCGCCTGATTCAGCGAACAGCCTGGCGATCGACGGGGCGTCCCGTCGGTCGCTCGTTCGTTCGTGGCGCCCGACAGACAAACGTCGATCTCGCCCGGCTGTCGCTGGTGGTCCGCCGCGCAAGTTATGTAACATCGCCGCACCCAAAAAAATCAGGAGAAAATCGTGGTCGCACGTTGGCAGTTCTGGGTGACGACCGTGGTCGCACTCCTCGTGGCTCTTGCCGCCGGCTACAGCATGATGTTGTTCAGCCAGAATCGAACGTCGCAAGGGGACTTCGCCAGGCGCGCGCAATTCGTTCAGGAGAGCGTTCAGCTCGAAGGTCTGTATCGCGAGATGGTGAAGGCACTCGCCGACCTTTCGATCCGCAATCAGGACAAGTCGCTGATCGATCTCCTCGGCAGCCAGGGCATCACCGTCAACGCGACCGAAGGCGCACCCGCCGCACCGGCCGACGCGAAGAAGGCAGCCAAGTGATGAGCGAACCTTTCGACCGCGAAACGAAAGCCCCGGCCATGGGCGCGCCCATGAAACCGTCCCCGATGTCCGGTTACGTCGATACACCCACCACGGTGAGTCCGTTCCTGCCGATCCTGATCATCGGTCTCGTCCTTCTGGGCTGGTTCGGCTTCCAGGCCACGCAACTGCGCGCCGAGCGCGACGCGATCATCGTCGCGGTCGCGAACCAGGAGAAGCCGCTCGGCGAATCCAAGAAGCTGCGCGACTCGTTCTACGCGCTCGCGCACGGCGCCGAAGTCCTGGCCGATGGCGGCAATCCGAACGCACGACTGATCGTCGACGGCCTGAAGAAGCGCGGCATCACGATCACGCCCAATCCGGCACCGACCGGCCCGAACGCACTCACGATACCCGCCACCAAGTGATTGCGACGACGGGAGCGCCGAGCGCTCCCGTCGTGCTGTACCTAGGGGTGAGTCCCGCGTCCGGCACCGGCGAGGTCGCGATCCGCGCGACGGCTGTGCAAACGTCCGGCTATCGCCGGCGTCGACGTGAACTGGGGCTTACGGGATGGGTCGTCCGCAGTTCAGCAGCCAGACCAATCCGTCGACGACGCCCCATGCCCTCGCGGCGGCGCTGTCCGACTATCCCTCGGCCCTGATCGAAGTCACGCTCGAACGGGTCATCGCCAGCAGCACCTTTCGGCGTTCGCAGCGTCAGCGCGATTTCCTCGTCCACGTCGTTCGCGTGGGACTGGCAGGCCGCCACGACCAGTTGAAGGAAGTGATCATCGGCCTCGCGGTCTTCGGCAGGTTGCTGCGCGCCTACGATCCGCGGCGCGACCCGATCGTCCGTGTGGAAGCGGGCCGCATCCACGACAAGCTGGCGCGTTTTTACGACGGCTAAGGCGCGGCCGACGCGTGCCAAATCGTCATTCCCATCGGCAGCTACCTGCCTCAGTTCATGCGACGCAAGTTCGTCGCCAGGCCCGCACAGATCGCGAACTCGCTGGCGGTGCTGCCGTTCGCCAACCTCGCCGGCGATACGGACGACGCGTCCTTCTCGTTCGGCCTCGCCGACCAGCTGATCGATACGCTCGGGCGCATCCCGGGCCTGAAGATCGTCGCGCGCCTCTCCGCGACGAAGGCGCGTGACGGGGGCATGGACCTGAAGGAGATCGGCAAGCTGCTCAACGTCAACCATGTGCTCGAAGGCAGCCTGCAACGCAGCGGCTCGCGCCTGCGCTGCATCGCCCAGCTGTCGCGGACCCGGGACAGCCTGCGGATCTGGTCGCAACGTTTCGATCACGACAGCGATCGCCGAGACAATCTCTTCGACTACCAGGACACGATCGCCGACGCCGTCATGACCGCGCTCTCCACGCTGCAGTTGCCGGCGGCCTTCGACGAGCGTTCGGCCCAATCGATGACCGGGCTCTGGCCGATCAACACCGACAGCCGCGATGCGCGCGACCTCTTCGAACGCGCGCGCTACATGAACCAGAAGCGCACAGTCGAAGGCTACGAGATGGCCGTGACGCTGCTCGAGCGCGCCGTCGTGCTCGACCCCAGCTTCGGACAGGCCTATTCATACCTCGGCTCGGCTCGCGCCAACCTCACGGCGCTGATCGTCGAGCCGAGCTATCCCGCGTTCGACAAGGTCAGGCAGGCCGCCCATCGCGCGCTAGAACTCGATCCGCTCGACGGAGAGGCGCGCGCCCTGCTCGGCCTCATCGCCTATCGCCTCGAGTATTCGTGGAACACGGCCGAGCCGATGTTCAATGAAGCGCTGCGGCTCAGTCCCAACGCGTCGCTGATCCACACGTCGTATGCCTGAGGACTCGTCTTCAACGGTCGCTTCGACGAGGCGATGCAGCACACCCGTCTCGCCCGCGAGCTGGACCCGCTCAATCTCGGACTGCGCGCGAACAACGCGGCCATCGCCAAGTACGCGCGGCAATACGCGCTGGCGATCCACGAGTTCCAGGCGGTGCTCGAGCTCGATCCGTCGCACCTCTTTTCGCACGTCATGCTGGGCATCATTTACCTGTCGATCGGCGAGAACGACGAGGCCATGCCGCGCTTCGATCAGGTCTGTCGCCTGACTCCGAACCATCCGAGTCCGCAATTCTGCCGCATCGCCGTCCACGGGCTGCGCAACGAGATCGAACTCGGCAAGCGCGAGCTCGCCGCGCTGCTCGAGCGGCTCAGCGACGCCCACTACTCACGCTTCAATCTGGCAATGGCCCAGAGCTGCCTGGGCGACGTCGACGGCGCCTACGAAAGCCTCGAGGTCGCCGCGCGGCAGCGCGACGTGCTGTTCGTGAGCTTGCCGGCCCATGCGCTGTTCGGGCGTCACCGCGACGAGCCGCGTTATCGCGACTTGCTGCATCGGCACAGCCTGCCGTTGCTGCCGCCGTTCCCGCTGTGGAGCGGCGAGCAGACCGGCGCGCGCTGAACTCGCGCGGCCTGCGCGGTCGTCGAATTTTCGACGCTGTTTACACATCAGTCGAAGTCCCCGCAGCCGCACCGCGCGCCATTCGCAGTCGATACCTTCACGATACTTTCGCGTCGGCTGCGATGCGCATCCCCTCGCTTCCCCGGCATGGGCATCGCCCGACATGACCTAGGTATCGGGTCCGGCGCTCGCGCTGCGCCGACCGATCCACCAACGACTCGCGAAAACGCCATGAAGTCACTCGCGCTGAAGCCCTGTGCCGCCGCCGTCGCCATCGCCATCGCCGTCCTGCAGATGGCGAACCCGGCCTTCGCCGCCAGTTGCACGTGGCTTCCAGGGAGCGGCAACTGGCAGACCGGTGGCAACTGGTCGTGCGACGTCAGGCCCGGCAGCGGAGACTCCGCCGGAATCGCCTTCGGCAAGACCGTCACGAGCGACCTGGCGCAGCAGATCGCCACGCTGTCGAACGCGGGCACGATCAACGTCGACGCGTTCTCGCTGACCCTGCTTGGCGGCGGCGGCACGACCAATACCGACACGATCAACGTCGGTGGTCCTTCGACAGCAGCCCTGCAGGTCCAGAACAACATCGCCAACACCGGTGGCACCATCAATGTCGGCGTCGACAGCGTGATCAACCAGTTCGGCACGTCGATCGCGGTTGGGACCATCAACACGACCGGCACCGGGGCCATCGTCGCGTCTAACAACGGCAGCAACTTCCTCACCGGCGTCACGCTCAACGGCACCCTCGACCTCGCGACCAGCACCGGCATCGAGTACGTGTCGGGCGGCATGAATCAACAGCGTCCCCGAACCCGACTCCCTCATCCTCCTCGGTCTTGGCTTCCAACTCCTCTTCCTGCGCAGGGGCCGCAAGGCGGTTCGCTGAGCGCACGAGATCAAGCTCTCAGGAGTCCATGATGTTTTTATAAAGACTCTTTACTTTCTGACATCCGGCAAAATCCCCGTTCGGTCTGGTTATCATGGCGTCTATCCCCACCATGACCGCCGACCTCCCCCCGACTCCCAGTCCGCTTCCGTCCGACAGGAATCCTCCGTCGCCTCGGCAGGATCCCGGTGCTGGCGCATCGCGCGGCTCACTCATCTCCACATCCTATTCGCTTGTACTGATCGAGGCCGCTCTCGAACGGGTCCTGGCCAGCGTGACCTTGCGCCGATCGGAGCGCCATCGGCAGTTCCTGCGACATGTCGTCGTGGCCGCACTCGCCAACGAACCTCTCGTGCGGGTCGAAGCCATGCGCCTGTGCGAGAAGCTCCTGCGCTTCTACGCCGATGAAGGTCGCGACGAGGTCTTCGAGGTGTCGATCCCGATCGGCGACTACATGCCGCAGTTCAACGCCCGATCGTCGACTGCGACACGAACGTCGTCGCGACGCACGATCACTATTCTTCCGTTCAGCAACCTGTCCGGCCATGCGGACGACATGACCTTCTCGGTCGGCCTCGCCGACCAGCTGATCGACACGCTCGGGCGCGTGGCGAGCCTCAAGGTGGTGGCGCGCGTCTCCGCGTTCGAGGCCCGCGAGCACGACCTGCCGCTGAAGACCGTCAGCAAGCTGCTCGGGGTCGACCACATCGTCGCAGGCAGCATCCAGCGCAGCGGCACGCGCATCCGCTGCATCGCCCGTTTCTCGCTTGCGAAGGACGGGCTGCAGCTCTGGTCGCATCGCTTCGAGGAACCCGATGCGGTCCTCGCGGCGGTCACCTCTGCACTCGGACCGGCGACGCGCGAGGTGAAGGCCGGTGAAGCGCTGCCGCTCGCGCTGTCGACGCAGAGCACCGAGGCCCGTTACCTCTTCGATCGCGCGCGCTACCTGGCGCAGCAAGGCTCGATCGACGGATATCGGCAGGCAATCGTGCTGCTCGAGAAGGCCATCGGCCTCGACCCGCGCTTCGCACAGGCGCATTCGCATCTCGGCGCCGTCCGCGCGATGCTCGGCCCGTACGTCTTCGCGCCGACCTTTCCCAACTTCGACAAGGTGCGCGAAGCGGCTCTGCGCGCTCTCGAACTGGATCCGCGGGACGGCGAGGCACGTGCCCTGCTCGCGAACCACGCCTTGCGCTTCGAACGCGACTGGGCCCGCGGCGAGGCCGAGTTCCGCGAAGCGCTGCGTGTGGCGCCGAGTTCGACCCTGGTTCACAACGCCTTCTCGTGGGCCCTGGTGTTCAACGGTCGTTACGTCGAGGCAATCCAGCACGCGCTGATCGCGCAGACCCTTCGATCCGTTGAACGTCGCGCTACGCGCGCACAACGCGCGCCTGCACGCGTACACCGGCGACTACGAGACCGCGATCCGCGAGTTGCACGCGGTCCTCGAACTGGACCCGCGCCACCTCTACGCACGACTCGCGCTAGGCATCGTCCATCTGGCTCGCGGCGATCACGAACTCGCGATGCCGTGGTTCGAACAGATCGTCGAGGAGGTCCCGGATCACTCGAGCGCGCCGCTCCACATGATCTGCGTATGGGGCATGCGCGGCGAGACCGCCCACGGCAAGGCGATGCTCGACGCGCTGCCGAATCGCCTCGGCAACGCCCACTTCACGCCGTTCTTCGTCGCGCTCGTGCATTCTTGTCTCGGCGAACACGATGAGGCGCTTGCCAGTCTCGAGGACCCCGCGCGAACCAGCGACTACCTGACGGTGTCTATCCCCTATCACCCGCTGTTCGATCGCTACCGCACCGAACCGCGCTATCTCGCCTTTCTGGCACGCCACGGACTCGAACTGCCTCCGTCCTGACGCATCACCCCGGCATCGAAAGGAACCTCCCATGTTAATGAGCGGCAACGACTATCGCGACTCGCTGCGTGCCTTCAAGCCAACGGTCTACCTCGACGGACACAAGGTCGACTCGGTGGTCGACGAGCCCGGGTTCGCTCCCGGCGTCAACGCGATCGCGCTGACCTACGACTTCGCGCTGCGCTCCGAATACGCACCGATCATGACCGCAGTCGACGCGACCAGCGGCCGCACGGTCAACCGCTTCTCGCACATCAACATGGGCGCCGGCGACCTGCTGAACAAGCTCGAAGCGGTGCGCCTGGTCTGCCAGGAGACCGGGTGCGCGCAGCGCTACCTGACGCACGACGCCGTCAACGCCATCGCGCAGGTCTCGGCGCGCATCGACGACGCACGCGGCTCGCGCGAGCATCGCGATCGCTTCGCGGCCTACCTCGCGCACGTGCACGAACACGACCTGACCCTCGGCGTCGCGATGACCGACGCGAAAGGCGATCGCTCGAAGAAGCCGCATCAGCAGGGCAACCAGGATGCCTACGTGCACGTCGTCGAACGCAACGCGAAGGGCATCGTCATCTCGGGCACGAAGGCGATCGTGACGGGCGCGCCCTACATGCACGAGCTGCTCGTCATGCCCTGTCGCAACATGGGCGAAGAGGACGCGGACTTCGCCGTGTGCTGCGCGGTGCCGCTCGATGCCGGCGGCATGACCATCGTCGCGCGGCCTGCCGGTCGGCCCGGCGAGAAGGCCGCGCTGTTCTCGAACCGGTACGGACAGTCGACCGGCGTCGTGCTGTTCGACCGCGTGTTCGTGCCCTGGGATCGCGTGTTCTACGCAGGAGAGTGGGAACACTCGTCGGCGCTGACCTACAACTACGCGACCCACCATCGTCACACCTGTATCGCAGCGCGCGCGGGCTTCGGCGACCTGCTGATCGGCGCCGGCGCGCTGATGTGCGAGGCCAACGGCTTCGACCCGGGCCGCGAGACGCACCTGCGCGAGCAGATGGTCGACCTGATCAAGATCGTCGAAGGCTTCTACGCCTGCGGCGTGGCGGCATCGACCTACGGTACCGTCGATCCGTATTCGAAGACTTTCATGCCCGACCCGGTGTTCGCCAACATCGGTAAGCTGCTGCTCGCGACGCAGATCTACGACATGCAGCGCATCGCGCACTACGTGTCGGGCGGCCTGATCGTCACGCTGCCGGGGCCCGATGAAGACCACAACCCCGAGACCTCGGCGCAGCTCGCCAACGTGTTGCGCGCCAACCCGTCGGTGCCATACGAACGCCGCATCCAGACCGCGCGCTTCATCGAGGATCTGACCGCGTCCTATCAGGGCGGCTGGTACTCGGTGATCAGCCTGCACGGTGGCGGCTCGCCGGCTGCGATGAAGCAGGAGATCTATCGCAACTATCCGATCGGCAGCAAGGTCGACCTCGTCGAGCGCCTGCTCGAACGCGGCCTCACCGACGATCCCGATCGTGCCATCACGCAGAACCGTCAGCCCGGCAAGTGCTGTGCGCAAGGCTGCGTGACGCCGGGCCAGGCGGTGATGGTCGACCTGCCGACGACGCAGGTCGTGCAGGTGACGCGGCGCGTCGCCTGATGGAGCGCGAGCTGCGGATCCCGATCGAGACGCAGCACGGCCGCTTCGAGGTGTGGACCAGGCGCGCCGGCGACAACTCGCGCATCAAGCTGCTGCTGCTCCATGGCGGTCCAGGTGCGACGTACGAATACTTCGAAAATCTCGAAGGGTCGCTGGTCGATGCCGGGATCGAGGTGATCCAGTACGACCAGCTCGGCTCGCATCGCAGCGACCAGCCCGATGAACCGAGGCTGTGGGACCTCGATCGCTTCGTCGACGAGGTCGAGCAGGTCCGCTTTGCCCTAGGGCTCGACCACGACGACTTCTTCCTGCTCGGTCATTCGTGGGGCGGCATCCTCGCGATCGAATACGCGTTGAAGCATCAGCGGCATCTCAAGGGCCTTGATCGTCTCGAACATGATGGCCAGCATCCCCGCGTACAACCGCTATGCGGAGAGCGTGTTGATGCCCGGCATCCCGCCGGCCGTGCTCGCCGAGATCAAGGCGCTCGAAGCGGCGAAGGACCACGACAACCCGCGCTACATGGAGCTGCTGATCCCGCATCACTACGAGCATCACGTGCTGCGCATGCCGCACGCGAGCTGGCCCGATCCGGTCAACCGCGCGTTCGCGCACATCAATCCCAAGGTGTATGTGCCGATGCAGGGACCGAGCGAACTGGGGGCCAGCGGCAAGCTCGTCGAATGGGATAGGATGGCCGATCTGCAGCGCATCGATGTCCCCGCACTGACCATCGGTGCGGCGCACGACACGATGGATCCGCAGCACGTGCGGGCGATGGCCGAGGCGATGCCCCAAGGACGCCATCTGTATTGCCCTGCAGGCAGCCACATGGCGATGTTCGACGACGCGACGGTATACGCCGAAGGCCTCGTCGCGTTCCTCCGCGATGTGGACGGCGTGTCCGCATGACGGAAGTCCCCGCAGCACCCGGACTGAAGCGCACGCTCGGCACGGTCGACCTGCTGATCTTCGGCATGATCTTCATGGTGCCGATCGCACCGTTCGCGGTCTTCGGCTTCGTGTGGCACGACGCGCACGGCATGGTGCCGCTGGCCTTTCTCATCGGCATGGTCTGCATGGTCTTCACGGCGATGAGCTACGCCGCGATGTCGCGCGCTTTCCCGAGCGCCGGGTCGGTCTATACCTATGCGCAACGGGGTCTCGGCGAGGCCGCCGGCTTCTTCGCGGGCTGGATGATCCTGCTCGACTACATCCTCGTGCCCGCACTGCTCTACATCGTCAGTGCCGCGGCGTTGCGACCTTTGCTGCCGACGATTCCGGCATGGGTCTGGCTCACCGGCTTCATCGTGTTCAACAGCGTGGTCAACGTACTCGGCGTCCAGATGGGTGCGAAGGCCAACCGCTGGTTGCTGCTCGCCGAACTGATCGTGCTGGTCGTCTTCATCGTGGTCGGCCTCGCGGCCCTGCAGCGCGGTGTCGGCTCGGGCGCATTGACGCTCAAGCCGATCTACGACTCCGCCCACTTCAGCGTCTCGATGGCGCTCGGCGCGACGTCGATCGCGGTCCTGTCCTTCCTGGGCTTCGACGGCATCTCGACACTCGGCGAGGAAGCGCAGGACCAGAAGGATGGCGTGGCGCGGGCGACGCTGCTGTCGCTGCTGCTGGTGGGTGTGCTGTTCATGGTCCAGACCTGGATCGCCGCCGAACTGTCGGTCGGTCGGAACTTCGAGGTGCTGGACAGTGCGTTCTACGAAGTCGCCGAAGCCGCGGGCGGGGTCTGGCTGAAGCAGCTCACGCTCGTCGCGACGGTGGTCGCGGCCGGCATCGCCAACGCGATGGCCGCGCAGGCCGCCATCTCGCGCGTCCTCTTCGCGATGGCTCGCGATCGCAAGCTGCCCGCGGTGCTGGCACGACTGCACCCACGCTTCAACACGCCCTACATCAGCACCGTCGCCGTCGCGGTCGTCTCGCTGGCCGTGGGGCTTGCGTTCGCAGATCGTCTCGAGAACCTGACCAGGCTCGTCAACTTCGGCGCCCTCACCGGCTTCCTGCTGCTGCATCTCGCGGTCGTGAATCACTTCGTCGTGCGCGACGGGTCACGCGCCTGGTTCCGCTACGGCATCGCGCCGGCGCTCGGCTTCGCGATCATCGCGTTCGTGGTGTTCGAGATGGACCACCTGGCGCTGATCTTCGGCAGCCTGTGGCTGGCGCTCGGCGTCATCTACTACGCCGTACTCAGAGTCGTTCTCAGGCGGTCGGTGGCCTTGAACGTGTAGTGTCGAAGGTGACCGGTCGCAGGGCCGGCACGCATCTCCCCTCCCTCCTTTCGAAATGCTTCCCTGATGGCCGCATGGTTCATCGTGATCGGCCTCGTGCTCTGCATGATGGCCCTGCTCGGCTCGGTCGTGGACCGCCTCCCGCTGTCGAGCGCCCTGGTCTACCTGATCGTCGGCATCGTCCTCGGACCCGGCGTGTCGGGCTGGCTCGTGATCCATCCGGTCAACGACGCACCGCTGCTCGAAGTCCTGTTCCTGATCGCCGTGCTGGTATCGCTGTTCACCGTCGGGCTCAAGCTGCGCACGCCGACCGGCCTGTTCACGCGGCGACTGTGGGGACTGCCGCTGCGACTGGCAGGGCCCGCGATGGTGATCACCATACTGCTGGTCGCGCTGTTCGTGCACTTCGCGTTCGGCCTCGAATGGGGCATCGCCGTGTTGCTCGGCGCCATGCTCGCGCCGACCGACCCGGTGCTCGCGTCCGACATCCAGGTCCGCCACGAGAACGACCGCGACAACGTGCGCTTCGGTCTCACGGCCGAGGGCGGGCTCAACGATGCGACGGCCTCTCCGTTTGTGCTGCTCGGCCTCGGCCTGCTGGGCCTCCGCGGACTGGGTAATCACGGATGGCACTGGGTCGCCGTCGACCTGGTGTGGTCGACCGTCGCCGGGTTCGCGATCGGCTGGCTGTGCGGCCTCGTCGTCGGCGCGGTGGTGCTGACCCTGCGCAAGCGCTTCGCGCATGCCTACGGACTCGAGGAGTTCCTCGGCCTCGGCCTGATCGCGCTGTCCTACGGCTTGGCCGATGCGGCCCACTCGCTCGGCTTCCTCGCGGTGCTCGCGGCCGGCCTGTCGATGCGACGCATCGAGACCCGCTCGCTGCGTGAGCAACCGGCCGCGGTGCGCGAGAAGCCCCGGTCGGAGAGCCAGGAAAAGGCCGACCTGCCCCCCGAATCGCCGACCCACATGGTCGGCGACGTGCTCGACTTCAACCAGCGTTTCGAAAGCATCGGTGAAGTGGCCGCGGTGCTAATCCTGGGGGCCTTGCTGTCCGCCGGCTACTACAGCCTCGAAGGCGTATTGCTCGCGGTCGTGCTGTTCATCGTGATCCGGCCCGCCTCGATCCTGGTGGCGACGATCGGTGCCAGTGCGTCGAACCGCCACAAGCGCCTGCTCGCGTGGTTCGGCATCCGCGGCGTGGGTAGCCTGTACTACCTGACGTTCGCGATCGCCCAGGGACTGACGCATCCGCTGATCGATCAGGTCATCCCGCTCGTGCTGACCGTGATCGCGCTGTCGATCGTCGTGCACGGCATCTCGGCGACCCCCGCGATGGCCAGCCATGAACGCCGCACGCAAAGAAAGAAGGCACGTTCGGGAACGGCGTGAAGGTCAGTGCAGCTGCCGGTAGATCTCTTCGGCGAGCTGATGCGACACACCTTCCACCGTGGCCAGTTCGTCGACGGTCGCGCCGATCACGCCCTGCAGGCCGCCGAAGCGGGCCAACAGGTTCTTGCGCTTCTTGGCGCCGATGCCCTCGATCTCCTCGAGACGCGACGTGAGGCGTGTCTTCGCGCGGCGTGCGCGCATTCCCGTGATCGCGAAGCGATGGGCCTCGTCGCGGATCTGCGCGACCAGCATCAATGCCGCCGATTCCTTGCCGAGCTCGAGCGGAGCCCGACCGTCGGCGAAGATCAGCGTCTCGAGACCCACCTTGCGACCCTCGCCCTTCGCGACGCCAACGATCAGCGAGATGTCCAGCCCGATCTCCTCGAAGACCTGGCGCGCGATCTCGACCTGGCCCTTGCCACCGTCCACCAGCACGATGTCGGGGAACGCCGCCGCGGGAATGCCTTCCGACTTGCCCCGCTTGCGAGCCGGCTTCGGCGTCGCGTCTTCATCCTCGCTGACGACGCCCTCGCCCGCTTCCTTCGCGAGTTCGAGGTTCGCCGCCGCGGCATCGATCCCGTCGGCTTCGTTGGCTGCTTCGACCAGCTTCGAGTAGCGCCGCGTGAGCACCTGACGCATCGCGGCGTAGTCGTCGCCGGGCGTGATGTCGGCGATGTTGTAGCGACGATATTCGCCGTTCTGCGTCGCGTGATGATGGAACACCACGCACGACGCCTGCGTCGCCTCGCCCATCGTGTGGCTGATGTCGAAGCACTCGATGCGCAGTTCGCCGAGGTCTTCCTTCTCGTTCTCGAGGCCGAGCACCTCGGCGAGCGCGCGCGTACGCGCCTGTTGCGAGCCCTGCTCTGCGAGCATGCGGGCGAGGGCGAGCGCGGCGTTCTTCTCGGCCATCTCGAGCCACGCGCGTCGCTGGCTCTGCGGCTGCCGGATCAGCACGATGCGGTGGCCGCATTGCGCCTCGAGCGCCTCCATCAGTTCCGGCGCTTCGGGATCGACGTTGACGATCAGCGTCGCCGGGATGAACTTGTCGAGGTAGTGCTGCGCGAAGAAGGCCTCGAGCACCGTGGCGTCGATGCGCTTCTCGGACAGGTTGCCCGCGGACTCGACGTGGGTCGGGAAGTAGGCGCGATCACCGAGGTGGCGTCCACCACGGACCATCGCCAGGTTGACGCACGCGCGCCCGCCCTCGACGCGGACCGCGATGATGTCCACGTCCGAGTTGTTGCCCTCGCTGTCGCCGAGCTCGATGCTCTGCTGGCGCAAGACGCGCGACAACGCGTTGATCTGGTCGCGTACCGCACCGGCCTCCTCGAAACGCAGCGCCTCGGCCGCTGTCTGCATCTTGTTGTTGAGTGCCGCGAGGACCTCGGAGGTCTGGCCGCGCAGGAAGCGCGATGCGTTCTCGACATCGAGCGCGTAGGTCGCCGGATCGATGGCCTTCACGCACGGCGCGCTGCAGCGCCTGATCTGGTGCAGCAGGCAGGGCCGCGAGCGATTCGCGAAAACCGTGTCCTCGCAGGTCCGCAGCAGGAACACCTTCTGCAGGATCTGGATGCTCTCCTTGACCGCCCATGCGTTGGGGAAGGGTCCGAAGTACTGCTGGCGCTTGTCGACCGCGCCGCGGTAGTACGCCATGCGCGGAAAGCGATGCGCCGTGATCTTCAGGTAGGGGTAGGACTTGTCGTCGCGAAAGACGATGTTGTAGCGCGGGCCCTGCGTCTTGATGAGGTTGTTCTCGAGCAGCAGCGCCTCGGACTCAGAGCGTGTCGGCGTCGTCTCGATGCGCGCGATGCGCTCGACCATGTGCGCGATGCGACCGCCGCGCGAGCCCTTGTTGAAGTAGCTCGAGACGCGCTTCTTCAGATCGCGCGCCTTCCCGACATAGAGCAGGACGCCGGCCGCGTCGTAGTAGCGATAGACGCCGGGCAGGCCGGGCAGCTTCGCGATCAGCGGCTTGGGATCGAAGGGTTCCGGAAGGGTTTCGGACATGCGTCCCGGGCGACTGTTTTCAGCCCCGATCGAGATGGGTCCGGACGTCGTTCACGACGCCGTCGAACATCGCTTCGGTGAGGCGCCCGGTGTTGGTGTTGTAGCGACTGACATGATAACTGTCGAAGAGCGTCGCACCAGTCGGCAAGACCAGCTTCGCGCCGTGCCCGAAGCGCCAAGCGCCGACCTTGAGGCCGAGCGCCTCGATTACCGCGCGATGCGCGATCGTGCCGAGCGCCATGATCGCGGCGAGCCGCGGCAGCATCGCAATCTCCTGTGCAAGATAGCGGTTGCACTGGCGGATCTCGGGCAGCTCGGGCTTGTTCGCCGGCGGCAGGCACTTGACCGCGTTGGCGATGCGGCAGTCGATCAGCGACTGGCCATCGTCGCGATGCTCGCTCGTGGCCCGGGCCGCGAAGCCATGGCGATGCAGCGTCGAGTAGAGCAGCGGACCGCACCAGTCACCCGTGAACGGACGACCCGTCGCGTTGGCGCCGTGCATGCCCGGAGCGAGCCCGACGATCAGGAAGCGGGCGTCGGCATCGCCGAAAGACGGAACGGGACGCGCCCAGTAGTCGGGATGTTCGACACGCACTTCGTCGAGGAAAGTCGCGAGGCGCGGGCAGAGCCGGCAGTCGCGATCGTAGGCCGGCGTGGTGTCGGCCGAGTCCTGAGGAACCGGGCCGACGCTCGCCGGCTTCCTCCCCTTCGAGAGGGAGGCACGCACTACTTCACCCGATTGCGATACTCGCCCGTGCGCGTGTCAATCTCGATCTTGTCGCCGGTCGCCACGAACGCGGGGACCGCGACCTCGAAGCCGGTGGGCTTGATCTTGGCGGGCTTCATCACCTTGCCCGACGTGTCGCCCTTGACCGCTGGCTCGGTGTACTCGATCTCGCGCACCAGGCCGTTGGGGATCTCGACCGAGATCGCCTTGCCTTCGTAGAACACCACCTCGGCCGGCATGCCGTCGTCGACGTAGTTGAGGGCATCGCCCATGTTGTCCTTCTCGACCTCGAACTGGTTGTATTCGGAGTCCATGAAGACATACATCGGGTCGGCGAAGTACGAGTACGTTGCCTCCCTCTTTTCCAGCACGACGACGTCGAACTTGTCGTCGGCGCGGTAGACCGTTTCCTGCGGCGAGTCGGTCAGAAGATTCTTCATCTTCATCTTGACCACGGCCGAGTTGCGACCTGACTTGTTGTACTCGGCCTTCTGCACGACCATCGGGGCTTGCCCGACCATGATCACGTTGCCGGCGCGAACTTCCTGAGCGGTTTTCATCGAGATTCGACTATTGAAAGTTGGGGACTGGGACGGGCGCGCGGAACGCGCGTCGGCCGTCCGAAAAAAGCCCGTTAGTCTAGCAAACCGGCTGGTCCCCTGCTACTCGTTTCAGAGCCACCACGAAGGCGAGCAGTCTTTCGATCAGGGGCGACTGCTCCGCAAGATCAAGCCGCCACGTCTCGGCATGCGATTGCAATGCCGGCATCGCCTTCAGCCATCCCTTCGCCGCGAGCGGCAGCTCGTCGGGCCGCCCGTTCCAAGCGGACCACATCGCTCGTTGAGCCGTGGCCGCATCGGTCGACAGGTTGGCCTCGTAGCGATCCGCGAAGGCCGCGAGCTTCTGCAGGTGGACCTCGTCGGGTTGCCGGTAGATCTGCCAAACGAACGGCCGGCCCGCGACCTGAGCGCGCACGAACGAGTCCTCGCCACGCACGAAGTTGACGTCGCTGGCCCACAGCAGCCGGTCGAAGTCGTCCTGGTCCACGAAGGGAATCGGGAGCACCGGTGTCGAACTGGCCAGTCCTCCGGGGACCAGCAGCGACCATCGCTGATCGCGATCGTTCGACAGCGCACGGAGCAGCGCGTCGACCGGTGCATCCGGATAGGCGAACAGCGCGATGCGCCTTTCGCCGTCGGCCGGCGGCGGCACACCGAGCCTTCGCCAAAGCGCATCGACCTGATCCGGAGCATCGAGAAAAGCTCGACGCCGCGCTTCGAGTCCAGGTTCGACGAGAAGACCACCGGTGTCGGTGCCGAAGCCCGGATAGAAGAAGTGCTTCGTCAGTGGCAGCACCGGATGCGGGGACGGCAGGCCGTGGAAACCTTCGACCCAGGGCTCTGCACTGAGGTGCTCGAAGTCGATCCAGATCGGTGGTCGTACCCGCTCGACCATCGCGTCGATGTAATGAGCCGGCAGGCCGCAGCCGAGCAATTCGATGACGACCGACGCGACCTCGCTGGTGGTCTCTTCCATCGACGACCGCCGCACGACGGTGATGCCGTCGAAGCACTGGCGATCGCGTGCAGGATCGATCCGTGGCTCGATGCGCGCGAAGGCTTCGAGACCATCGACGATCAGTCGGACATCGCGTGCATCACTCGCGATCTGGCGCGCGAGGCGCCACGCGATGCCGATGTCGCCGTAGTTGTCGACGACGCGGCAGAACAGGTCCCAGGCTTCGGGCTCATGGCCCGGACCGCTCACCGAAGGCTCACGCGACGATCAGGCCGGCTTCGCGCAGGCAGGCGATCGATGCCAGGTAGAGCGAGTCGTCCCGACGATCGACCGAGGTCGCACGCAGCGCGGCGAGCCGGGTTCGAGATTTCGGCTCGCGGGTGTCGACAAGCCCGTCGAGCAAGGCATCAGCCCGCTTGCCGTCGTTGCACACCAGCACCATGTCGCAGCCGGCGTTCAGCGCCGCGTTGCCAGCGGACACCACGTTGCCGGCGACGCTCGCCCCCTCCATCGACAGATCGTCGCTGAAGATCACGCCGTCGAAGCCGAGGCGCCCGCGCAGGATGTCCTTCAGCCACACCGGAGAGAAGCCGGCCGGTCGATCGTCGACGGCGGGATAGATCACGTGGGCCGGCATGACCGACGCCAGTGTCCCGGCCAGCCAGGCATACGGCATCGCGTCGTCGTCGAGGATTGTCTCGAGAGCGCGTTGGTCGATCGGGATCGCGACGTGCGAGTCCGCGGCGACGTGGCCGTGTCCGGGAAAGTGCTTGCCGCAATTCGCCATGCCGGCGAGCAGCAGGCCGTGCATCAGACTCTTGGCGAGCAGGGCCACGACGCGCGGATCGCGATGGAACGCGCGATCGCCGATCACCGCACTCGGGCCATGGTCGAGGTCGAGCACCGGCGTGAACGAGAGGTCGACGCCGCAGGCGACGAGGTCCGCACCAAGGATGAAACCGGCGGCAGTCGCAGCGCGCGTCGCGTCGAGCGCGCCGCGTTGCGGATCGCCCTCCCACAGTGAGCCGAAGCTGCGCATCGTGGGCAGTCGCACGAAGCCGTCGGTCCTGAAACGCTGCACGCGGCCGCCTTCGTGATCGACGGCGATCAGCACATCGGGTCGCAAGGCGCGGATCGCATCGATCAACGCGCAGAGCTGGATGCGCGACGCGAAGTTGCGGGCGAACAGGATGACGCCACCGGTCTTCTCGTGGGCCACGCGCCGGCGATCGTCGTGCGTCAACACGAGGCCGGCGACGTCGAGCATGACGGGTCCGAAGGAGTTCACGCGGCCTCGGTCTCGATGCGCTCGACCACGGCGAAAGCGACCGCATAGTCCGCGTCGTCCGTCAGCGTGACGTGCGCGATCAGCGAGCGTTCCGCCATCCAGGCAGACAACACCTCGTCGGTCTGCACGCGCGGCTTGCCGGAACGTTCCTTGAGGATCTGCGCGGCGCGCCAGCGCATCGGCATCCGCATGCCGAGGCCCAGCGCTTTCGAGATCGCCTCCTTGGCCGCGAAGCGCGTCGCGAGGAAGGTGACGCCACGCACGCCGTCATGTGCCGCGTCACGCGCGCTGCGTCGTCGGTAGATGAGGATCTCTTCCGGTCCGAGGATGCGTTCGACGAAGCGCTCGCCATGACGCGCCAGCGCCTCGCGGATGCGGTCGACCTTCTGGATGTCGGTACCGATGCCGAAGATCATCGTGCGGCGATCTCGGCGCGATCGATGCAGTCGAGGTAGGCCTTGACGGTGGCGGCAAGCCCGAACTCGATCGCGTCGGCGATCAACGCGTGACCGATCGAGACTTCCAGGACCCCCGGGACCGTGGCGAGGAAGTCGGTGAGGTTGTCGCGATTGAGATCATGGCCGGCGTTGAGGCCGAGACCTGCGGCCTGCGCCGCGCGGGCACCATCGACGAAGCCGGCGAGCACGAACGTATCGGCCTTCGTGTTCCAGGCTCGCGCGTAGCTCTCGGTGTACAGCTCGATCCGATCGGCGCCGAGCTCCGTGGCTCTCGGCATCTCGGCGGGAATCGGGTCCATGAACAGCGCGACGCGGACCCCGAGGTCGCGCGCCTCGTCGATCAGGGGCTTCAGGCGAGGCCCGTCGACCTCGAGCATCCAGCCGTGATCGCTGGTGGACTGCCCGACCGCATCCGGAACGAAGGTGCATTGCTGCGGACGCACCGCGCGCACGAAATCCATCAGGTTGTGGAAGGGGTTGCCTTCGATGTTGTATTCGGCCCGCGGCCAGTCCTTCAGCAAAGCCGCCAGATCGTGGACGTCCGCGGCCCGGATGTGACGCTCGTCCGGACGGGGATGCACCGTGATGCCCGCGGCGCCGGCTTCGAGGGCGATGGTCGCGGCCCGCGTCACGCTGGGAATGGTCAGCGCGCGCGTGTTCCGCAGCAGCGCGACCTTGTTGAGGTTGACCGACAGTGCGGTACGTCGGGTCGATGCGCCCGCCTCGGGTGCCATCAACGGATTCATCGCGCGACGCCTTCTTCGAGCGACTGGAGGTCCAGCACCATGCGCCGCGTGTGCAGGACCTGCCCGGCGAGGTGGTGCTGCAGCAGATAGCGCATCAGGCGCTTCGATTGCCCGAGCGTCACCGGATCTGCAAAGTCGTCCGTATCGATGTCGAGCAACGTCTTGCCGACGACGATGGCGTCGGTCTCGCCGCGCGCGGCATCGCTGCCTTCGACGCGCATCGGGCCGCGTTCGGGCAGGTAACGATAGAGCTCTGCGGGGTCGATCGCGAGGCCGTCAACGGTAGTCTCGAGTTGCATTCCGTAGCCGGCTTCGCGCAACAGGATGGCCTCGAAACGCCTGAGGGCCGGCGCTGCGGGCTGGTCGTGGGACAGCGCGCCGAGCGCTTGCAGATAAGCATCGAACAGCAGCTCGTGCGGATCGTCGCGGGCGAGCAGCTTCTGGATCAGCTCGTTCAGATAGAAACCCGACATCAAGGCTTCGCCGCGCAGAGGTCGCAGGCCACCGAGCCATTCGGCGCGCGTCAGCGTGCGAAGGTCGCTGCCCCCCTGGACCCAGGCGATGGTCAGGGGTTGGAACGCCAGCAGGACGCCGCGCAAGGCGGAACGCGGACGCTTCGCGCCGCGGGCGACCAGCGCAACCCGACCGTGATGGCGGGTGAGCGCGTCGACGATCAGGCTGGTCTCCTTGTACGGATAGCTGTGCAGGACGAACGCCGCCTCGTCGCCGATGCGGGTGTCGGAGCGCGGAGCACGTCGCGCACGGCGCGCGGGAGGCTCAGCTACCGCCACACCGTCGTCTCCGGATACTTCGATCGACGCCACCGCAGCGACGCGAGCCGCGTGCGGTTCAGTCATAGCCGAAGGATTTGACCAGCGCCGCACTATCCGACCAGCCCGACTTGACCTTGACCCACAGCTCGAGGTGACAGCGCGACTGCAACAGTTTCTCGATGTCGGCGCGCGCCTCGCTGCCGATCAGCTTGAGCTTGCCGCCACCCGAGCCGATCAGCATGGCCTTATGGCCGGATCGCTCGACGACGATGGTCGCGGAGATCTTGCAGAAGCGTCCGCCTTCGAGCGACGGCTCCTCGAGGAAGCGGTCGATGACGACCGTCATGCCATAGGGCAACTCGTCGCCGAGCTGGCGGAAGACCTTCTCGCGGATCATCTCCGACACGAGGAAGCGTTCGCTGCGATCGGTCAGGTCGTCGGCATCGAACAGCGGCGGCGCGAACGGCAACAGCTTCTCGATCTCGTCGACCAAGTCGTCCATCTGCGAGCCGGTCTTGGCCGACACGGGGACGAGCGCGGCCCACGGGTGCTCGGTCGATCGAGCCTGCAGGAAAGGCAGCAGACTGCGCTTGTCGTCGAGCGCATCGGACTTGTTGATCACCAGGATGACCGGCGTGTCGGTCGGCAGCAGCTGCAGGACCGCCTGGTCTTCCGGGCCGAAGCGGCCGCCCTCGACGACGAACAGCACGACCGCCACGCCGGAGACCGCGTCGCGGATCGCGCGATGCATGCTCTTGTGCAGCAGGCTCTTGTGCCTGGTCTGGAAGCCCGGCGTGTCGACGAAGATGAACTGCGCGGTCGTCGTCGTGGCGATGCCGAGGATGCGATGACGCGTGGTCTGCGCCTTGCGCGACGTGATGCTGATCTTCTGGCCGACCAGACGATTGAGCAGCGTCGACTTGCCGACGTTGGGCCGACCGAGGATCGCGACCATTCCGGTGCGGAAGGTCGAATCGACGACCGGCTCAACTTCGAGGATCTCGACGGGTTCGTTGACCGGCGGCTCAGGCAACTCGGACATGGGGTGCCTTCTGGTGGTCGAGGAGGTCGCTGTCACCGGTCGGCGGTTCCGCTCCCGGCGTCGGCTTCGAAGGTGGCGCGGTTTCCTTCGCTTCGGTCCGGACCTCCTTGCGTTCGGCCGGCTTCGGCGTCGACGCAGCCTCGCTACTCGACTGCTTCGCGACGATGCGTGCCGGTTCGATCGTGGGCGCGCTCTTCGTCGTCGGACGATCGACGGCCTTCGCTCCATCGGCCTCGCGCGGCTTGACCTCGAGGGTCTTACGCGGCGCTGCCGACGGCTCGGCGCTTTGCTCGACTGCGACCGGCAGGCTCAGCTGCGCGGGCTTCGCGCGCCGAGTCTTTTTGGTGGCGGCCACCGCATGCACCAGGGCGGCTTCGAGCGCCTTCTTCGCCGCGGCCTGTTCGGCGGCGCGGCGACTGCCACCACCGCCAAGCACTTGAATGCCCAGCTTGGGCACCGCGCACTCGACCTCGAACTCCTGGCTGTGGGCGGCACCGTGCGTGGCCACCACCGTGTAGATCGGCAGCGCGATCTTCCGGCCCTGCAGATATTCCTGCAACAGCGTCTTCGAGTCCTTGCCGAGGGTCTTCGGATCGACCGTCTCGAGGACCGGCAGATACAGGCGCCGGATCACCTTGAGCGCCGTGTCAAAGCCGGCGTCGAGATAGACGGCCCCGAACAGCGCTTCCACCGTGTCCGCGAGGATCGATGGCCGGCGGAAGCCACCGCTCTTCAGCTCGCCTTCGCCGAGGCGAAGGTAGGGGCTCAATTCGAGGCGTTGCGCGATCTCGTAGAGGGACTGCTGCTTGACGAGATTGGCGCGCAGCCGCGACAGGTCGCCTTCGTCGATGCGCAGGAACTTGTCGAACAACAGCGACGCGATGACACAGTTGAGGACGCTGTCGCCGAG
>JANXTA010000125.1 GCA_025356395.1 Betaproteobacteria bacterium | reverse complement strand
GCCAGAGGTCGACGTTCTTCACCGGCTGCTTCGCCGAGTTGACCCAGCCGCGCTTCTTCCAGCCGGCGATCCATTCGGTCATGCCCTGCAGCACGTACTTGGAGTCGGTGTTGAGCTGGACACGACACGGCCGCTTCAACGCTTCGAGTGCGCGGATCGCCGCCATCAGCTCCATGCGATTGTTGGTGGTGTCCGGCTCTCCGCCGAACAGCTCCTTCTCGTGCACGGCGCCGGACTCCGCGGCCTTGAAGCGCAGGATCGCGCCCCACCCACCAGGCCCCGGATTGCCCTTGCACGCGCCGTCCGAGAAGATCACGACGTCAGGCGTCTGCATGGAGTTCCACGGGCGTCGACGGGCGGTCGGCCACGACGATGAGCGATACCGAGGTCTCACGCGCTCGGTTCGCCGCTGGCTGCAGTACGGCGGGCACGCGCTTCCTTTCCTTCCAGGCCGGACCGATCAGCCGCATGCCCTGCACGCGCTTGACCGCATGCACCATGTAGATCGCACCGCCGAACGACCACCAGCGATCGCCCGCGTTCTCCATGAAGCCGAAGCGCGCCTGCCAGCGCTCCGCGTTGAACGGCGGTCGATAGCAACCGAAGTGTCCGCGGTCGACCTCGAAACCGAGCAGCTTCAGCCAGTCCTTGAGCCGCGGCATCGGCAGGAACTGTCCTTCGCGCGGCAGGAAGGGCGAGTTGAACGATCGGCCCACGACCTGGCGCAGGCCCCACAGACTCACCGGGTTAAAGCCGCTGATGACGACCTGGCCTTCGGGGATTAGCACGCGCTCGACCTCGCGCAGCACCTCGTGCGGATCGTCCGCGAACTCGAGCGCATGCGGCAGTACAAGCAGGTCGATGCTCTGCGAGGCGAAGGGCAACTCCTCGAGCCGCACATGCACATGAGCCGTCATCCGCGTCGCCGGATCGTCGCAGTCGTCGACCAGCACGACGTCGCGTGCGGGCTCGCCGGCGGCGAACACGAAGGGCATGCGGTTGTTGCGCAGCGCGGGCAGTTCGAGCAGTCCGATCTGCACCGCGTTGAAGCCGAAGATGTCGGCGACCAGTGCGTCGAACTGCGCCTGTTCCCAGGCCAGGACGTAGCGGCCCGGTGCCGTCTCGAGCCATTCCGACAAGGCTATAATCGAATCGTTGTGTCTTGTGGTCGACCGAACGGCGGCAACCGGTCTACCCCCGTCATTCATCCCCGAAGTCCTTCGACATCATCATCGCTTCATCGTGGGGATCGGTCGTCGCGATCGCCTCCGGCCTGCGGTCTGATGTCGATGACATCGAGCCGGCATCCAGTCTCTTCGAGACTCGTTCAAGGTTTCTCTGCCACGGCCCGTCGTCGCGCATCGGATCGCGCATCGGTTCCAGCGCGACGGCGCTCTCCGGCATTGCAAACTTCATCTTCATTCGCTGATCGGACTCGATGGATTCTTCAACGCGGCCGGTGACGGTTATCCCCATCAGCGCGTTCAAGGACAACTATCTCTGGTTGCTGTGCCGTGGCGCCGAGGCCGTCGTGGTCGACCCCGGCGATGCCGTGCCAGTCGAACGAACCCTCGCCGATCGCGGCCTCAAGCTGCGCGCCATTCTACTCACCCATCACCACGCCGATCACATCGGCGGCGTGCGCGCATTGCTCGATACGCGCGAGGGCCAGTCGCTGCCGGTCTACGGCCCTGCGAACGAGCCCATCGACGGCGTCACCGATCGCCTGAAGGAAGGCGATCGCATCGTGCTCGACGCGATCGGCATCACCTTCGACATCCTCGACATACCGGGCCACACGCGCGGTCACATCGCGTACGTCGCGATGCCCGATGAATCGCATCCGGAAGCGCCGCTGCTGCTCTTCTGCGGCGACACGCTATTCGCGGCGGGTTGCGGGCGGCTCTTCGAAGGAACGCCGGCACAGATGCACGACTCCCTGGCCAAGCTGGCCGCATTGCCGCCCGACACGCGGGTGTATTGCGCGCATGAGTACACCCTCTCCAACCTGCGTTTCGCGCGGGCCGTGGAACCCGACAGCGACGCGCTCGAACGGCGCGTGGCCGATGCCGATGCGACGCGTGCGCGCGGCGAACCCACCCTGCCTTCCACCATCGCGCTCGAACGCGCCACCAATCCCTTCCTGCGGGTCGACCAGGCTGTCGTGCGCGAAGCTGCCGAGCGCCATGCGCCCGGTGCCGGCAGGACCGCACTCTCGACCTTCACGGCGCTGCGGCGATGGAAGGATTCGTTTTGATCCGGCACGAGCTTGCGATGCGACGACGTCACGTCGCCCAGCGACCTACGAGGCGTCGCATCGCCTCGTCCAAAAAGGAATTGCATGCGCCCATTCGGCATTGACCATCCGCTCTCGCGAGGCGCGTTCGCCCTCGGCGTCCTGCTAGCTCTCGGTGGTTGCGCCACGCCCGGCGCCTTCGACGGGCGAGGTGGAGCGAGCGACCCCGCAGGTACGCCTCCGGTCGACGCGAGCGCCGCGCCGGTCGCGCCTGCCGCCAGGAGCGAAGCAGCGGCGACGCAGCCCAGCAATCCGGCCGCGGCGCGTTACGTCTTCCCCGGGACCTTCGGCAGCAGCGGCACGGTGGGGAGCATCGTCGTCACCAATCCGGTCGCGCCACGCACACTGGACCTGACGCAGCGGCCCGACGACATCTGGGACCGCGTCCGCACCGGCTTCGCGATCCCCAACATCGACACGCCGCTGGTCGCCGAGCAACAGGCCTGGTACCTGTCGCACCCCGACTACCTGCGCCGCGCCGTCGACCGGTCGAGCCTCTATCTGTTCCATGTCGTGCAGGAGCTCAACAAGCGCGGCATGCCGACCGAGCTCGCCCTGCTCCCGTTCGTCGAGAGCGCCTACAACCCGATGGCCTACTCGCGGGCGCATGCATCGGGGATGTGGCAGTTCATCCCGGGTACCGGCAAGACCTACAACCTCAAGCAGGACTGGTGGCGCGACGAGCGTCGCGACGTGCTCGCCTCCACCGATGCGGCGCTCAACTATCTGCAGACGATCTACGAGATGCACGGCGACTGGCACCTCGCGCTCGCCTCGTACAACTGGGGCGAAGGCTCGGTGAAGCGGGCCATCGAACGCAATCAGGCGGCGGGCCTGCCAACCGACTATCTCAGCCTCGCCATGCCCGACGAGACCCGCAACTACGTGCCCAAGCTGCAGGCGCTCAAGAACATCATCGCGAACCCACAGGCCTTCGGCGTCACGTTGCCGAAGATCGACAACGAGCCCTACTTCGTTGCCGTCGAACGCACGCGCGACATCGATGTCCGCACCGCGGCACGGCTCGCCAACATGACGCTCGAAGACTTCAGAGCGCTCAATCCCTCATTCAACCGACCGGTGATCCGCGCCTCGACGGGCACGCCGTTGCTGGTGCCCGCAGGACGCGAGGACGAATTCCGCAACGGCCTGGCCAACGAAGGCCAGCTCGCGACCTGGCAGGCCCACACCGTCGCGCGGAAGGAGACCGTCGAAGGCATCGCGGCGCGCTATGGCATGACCGCGGCTGCGCTGCGTGAAGTGAACGGTCTCGGCGCCAAAGGTCACGTGCGACCGGGGCAAGGACTGCTGGTGCAAAAGAAAGGAGCGGGCGACGTCAACCTCAGGTTCGCTTCGTTCAATCCACCGACCGATGACGGCGCGTTGCTGACCACGGCGATCCAGACATCGGCGATTTACCAGGTCAAGCGTGGCGACACGCTCGCCTCGATCTCGCGCGCGACCGGCGTGTCCATCGAACAGTTGCGCACAGTCAATCATCTCAAGGGCAACCAGATTGCGCTGGGGCAGAAACTGCAGGTGTCGCGCGCGACGCCGCCAACGTCTGCCGTGAAATCGCGCAAGCTCGTTGCACCGGTCCGCGGGATCTCGGGCAAATCATCCGCCGCTAGGGCGGCGGATGCGGGCAGTCGATCCCAAACGCGCCAGGCGGCCGCGAAGCGTCAGTGACCTTCGCGTCTCTGTCGACCCGCAGGTCAACAGGACAAGCGTCCGACGTTCTTGCGCAGTCGGTATTTCTTACATTTATATGACAACCACAGCCGACCATTCTTGACAACTTTTTGATCCGTCTGACCTATTTCAATTGCGCGCGCTTCTTGCTCATACATGCACGCTGCAAAAGCCAATCGCTTATCAGCGGTTTCAATCTGTCACGGAAGTTATGTGGTCGAGCTTAAGTAACTCGCATTTTGTCTGGGAACTGCGGTCATTTTTTCGGTATGCGGCAGCGCGTTCGCCGATCCGACGCCGATCTACACGCAGCATTTCGATGGAGTCATCCAGGGTGGCGGCACCGCCGGGATCACCGTGCAGCCGCCACGGTCGTCATCACCAACATCAATGCAGCCGGCGTCGGCTTCAACGACACGACCGCGGCAGCACCGGTCGGTGGCAATCCCGGCACGACCCTCGGCCAGCAGCGTCTCAACGCATTCACCTACGCCTTCAACATTTGGGACGCGACGCTGACGAGCAACGTCACGATCAACATCCAGGCGCAGTTCTCCGCGCTGTCCTGTGCCGCGACATCCGTCACGCTGGGATCCGCAGGCGCCCCCCACATCTTCCGCAACTTCGCGGGCGCTCCGAGGACCGGCTACTGGTACCCGTACGCGCTGGCCAACAAGCTGGCCGGTGTCGAACTGGGAACCGGTACGCCGCAGATCAACGCCAACTTCAACTCGAACCTCGGGCTGAACGCCAACTGCCTGCCGGGCTCGCCGTTCTATCTCGACGTCGACAACGACGTGGGCACGAAGATCGATCTGGTGGAAGTGTTGTTCCATGAACTCGGTCACGGCCTGGGCTGCCAGACCTTCATCAGCGGCAGCACCGGCGCCTTCCAGTCCGGCACCCCGTCGATCTGGGACACCTACCTGCTCGACAACACCACCAACAAGACCTGGGACATCATGACCGCCGCGGAGCGTGCAGCTTCGGCGATCAACACCCAGCACCTCGTGTGGACCGGCGCCGGCGTCACGGCAGCGGCTCCTGGTGTCTTGCAATCCGGCGCGCCTTTGCTATCGATCACGGCACCCGCTTCCGCGATCACGAACTACTCGGTGGGTACCGCGTCGTTCGGTCCGGCACTCGCGGCACCGGGCGTGACGGCCGAAATCGTCCAGGCCGACGGCAAGACCGGCCTGGCTTGCGATGCTTCGCGGAGCGCAGCCAACGCAGCGCTGGTCGCCAGCAAGATCGCACTGGTGGATCGCGGTCTCTGTGGTTTCACGGTCAAGGTCGTGAACGCACAGAACGCCGGTGTGATCGGCGTCGTCATCGCCGACAACACCGCAGGTTCACCGCCTCCAGGCCTTGATGGCGCCGATCCTGCGATCACGATCCCTGCGGTCCGGATCACGCTCGCCGACGGCACCGTGTTGAAGAACGCCCCGGGCAAGAGAACGCGCACCCGCAGCGCCGGGGTGATCGGCACGCTGGGATTGAACGGAGCGCTTCTGGCCGGTGCGGACGCGGCGGGTCGCGTTCAATAACACACGCCCAACCCCTTCATCAGCGGGTCGTCCGTGCCGCACTACGACGTCAGCGCGTTCCCCAACCTGCTGATGGAGCCGAACATCAATTCGGACCTGACGCAGATCGTTCGTCCGCCGAAGGATCTGACCTTCACGTTGCTGCAGGACATCGGCTGGTAAGCAACGGTGGTCGAAGAAAAGCCCGCGCAAGCGAGCTTTTCTTCGACCTGGGCGGGCATGCGAGAGCGCTCGATCTCCGCTGCGTCAAGTCCGAGTGTCCGATGACGGGATGTCCATTGACGGCCGTCAGTGCCGATGAGACATCGGCTTCGACTGCCGATAGATCGGGTGCCTGCGCAGGTCACCAGCCGCCTTCGGTCTTGCCGACCTCCGGCATCGACCTGCAGTCAGTGGCTCGAGCCCCTCCGCTTGAGCCTGGTTGGATCAGGCGGCGCGTCGCGCCTGCAAGGACCAGAGACGCGCTAGTTCGGCCGTGCCATCGGTCCCGCCGACGGTCTTGAAGACCTGCAGGGCCTTCGCTTTCTGTCCCGCCTGCAGGTACGCGATGCCCAGATGCAGCTTCGCGTCTTCGGGACGGCGCAGGCCGCCCTTCTTGATGCCCTGCTCCATCAGCGACAGGCCCTTGGCGGCCTGTCCGTAACCGACGTAGTTGTAGCCAAGTGCGACGAGGTCGTTGCCATCGCGCGCGCCGATGGCCGTCGCCTCCTCCTTCGCGAGACCGGCCTGGCCTTCGGTGAACCGTTTCGCGGCGAGGTCGGCGAGGCGCTTCTGACGCTCCACATCGGAACCGCTGCCCAGCACCTTGTTGGCATAGCCCTGATCGACGATCTTCTTGGCCTCGGCCGGATAGTCGTCCCCGAGCGCCATCTGCGCCATCTCCATGTACTCGCTGGTCGAGGTCAGCAGGCCGGTCGCGAGCTTGAGCCGCGCGACGTCGAGCGACAGACGATCGGAGAAGCCGGGTCGACGTTCGGTCTTCGACACGAGTTCGGTCCAGAACTCCTTTTTGGGATACGACGCCACCAACTTCTCGAGCGTGGCGTTGTATCCGGCGGTGTCCTTAGCATTCAGGTAGCAGCTGCGCAGCATTTGCAGCTGATCTTCGGACGCGGGACGCGCGGATGCGTCGTCGACACCGGCACTGCCCTGGATCGAACGCGACACTTCCCCGCAGTTGCCCGTGTAGTAGTAGGCCTGCGTCAGGATGCTGCGCATCTGCGGGTCGGTGCCGCCTTCCTTGAAATAACGTTGCGTCCAGGTCGCCGCGTTCGCGTAGTCGCGCTGCGTGTAGTACTGGCCGGCCACGGACTGCACCATGCGCACCTGCTCGGCAGGCGGCAGCTTGCCGCTGTTGATCACCGCCACCTGGGTCGGCAGGTCACCCGCGGCGGCTGCGATGGCCGCGCGCATGCGCTCGATGGTGACCTGCTCACTGGCGGTCTTGCCCGGCGCGCTGTCCGCTTCGCGCACCCTGGCGGCTGCATCGGTGAAGCGCTTCGCCTTGAGGGCTTCCTGTGCAGCCTGCAACGGCCGGCCGACTTCGGGACGCATCGCCTGCGCGTGAGCGGCGGGCGTTTGCACGAGCAGGACCAGCACGACCGACAAAGAGGCGGCCGCGGTGACGACGGCTTTGATTCCAGACATGAAAGATCCTTGCGAAAGACGCGTCAGTGACGCGTCACCAACATGACGACACGACTCGTGGGTCGTTCGAAGCCGAAACATCTTGAACCGGTGCGCCGATATCCATCGGCGTCGCGGACAAGCAGCCCTCGAAAGCCCCCGTCCATGCGACACGCTCAGTTGAGGAACTGTTCGTTGCCGACGATGCCGATCTTGGTCAGGCCGAGTCGCTGCGCGGACGCCATCACCGCGGCCACCGACTTGTACGCCACCAGCTTGTTAGGCCGGATGTGCACTTCGGGTTGCACCGGTTGCGCGACCGCCGCGGCCATCTTGCTTTCCATCGCGGAGCGGTTCTGCTGCACTTCGCCGTTCCACACCACCGTGCCGTCGAAGTCGATGTCGAGCTGCACGACTTCGGGCGGCGTGGGCGGCGGCGGCGGATTGCCGGCCGGCATGTTGAGGTTCACCGCGTGCAGCTGGATCGGGATGGTGATGATCAGCATGATCAACAGGACCAGCATCACGTCGATCAGTGGTGTGGTGTTCATGTCGACCATCACTTCGGGTTCACCCGAAGCGCTGGACGATCCGACATTCATGGACATGGCGACTATTCTCCGACCGCGTTAGCGAACGACCTGACGACGAACGCGTTGAACGAACAACTCTGCTGGATGCACACGCAACTCAACCGCCACGCGGCGGTGGCTCGGTGATGAACCCGATCTTGACGATGCCCGCGCGCTGGCAGGCGAACACCACCTTGCCGACGAATTCATAACGCGCGTTGCCGTCGCCGCGGATCTGGACTTCCGGCTGCGGGACGTTCGGCGAGACCTTCTTGAGACGGGTGACCAGCGCCTCGACGTTCGGCAGCCGCTGATCGTTCCAGAAGATGTCGCCGTCCTTGTTGACCGAGATGTCGATGTTCTCCGGCTTCGTCTGGCGCGGGAGATTGGTCTCCTTCGGCAGCGTGACCGGGATCGTGTGCGTGACGACCGGGATGGTGATCAGGAAGATGATCAGCAACACCAGCATCACATCGACGAGCGGGGTTGTGTTGATGGACGAAACGATCTCGTCCTCGTCCCCTGCGTCGTTGCCCACCATCATCGCCATTGTTTAGTTCGCCCGCGCGACCGCTGCGGGACGTGCCGGCGCGGTCGGCGTGGCCGTGACCACGCGCGTCGTACCGCCACCCAGCAGCACCGAGTGGATGTCCGAACCGAAGGCGCGCACGCGTTCCATGCTCGACTTGTTGCGACGGACCAGCCAGTTGTAGCCCAGCACCGCCGGCACCGCGACGGCCAGACCGATGGCGGTCATGATCAGTGCCTCACCCACCGGACCCGCGACCTTGTCGATCGATGCCTGGCCGGCGATGCCGATGGCCGTCAGCGCGTGATAGATGCCCCAGACCGTACCGAACAGACCCACGAACGGTGCCGTAGAGCCGACCGTGGCGAGGAACGCCAGCCCGTCCTGGAGACGGTTCTGCACGTTCTCGACCGCGCGCTGGACCGACATCGTCACCCAGGTGTTGAGGTCTACGCCGCCAAGCAGACCTTCGTGGCGCTCGGTCGCCTGCATGCCGGATTCGGCGATGAAGCGGAATGGGCTGCCCTGCTTGAGCGTCGTGATGCCCTGCGGAACCGAAGGTGCGCTCCAGAAGGTCTTGTTGGCCTGCTTGGCCTGCTTCATCAGCTTGGTCTGCTCGAACAGCTTGGTGACCATGATGTACCAGCTGCCCATCGACATGATCACGAGCACGACCAGCACGGTCTTCGAGATGATGTCGCCGCCCTTCCACAACGCTTCGAGACCGTAGGGGTTCTCGATCGCATCGGTGGAAGCCGTCGGCGTGGCGGAGACGTCAGTTTTCGCGGCGCTCGTGTCGGCCATCGGCGTGGCCGCTGGTGCGGCGGGTGCGTCAGCGGCCGGCGCGGGCGTGGTCTGCGCGAGTGCGACGTACGGCAGCACCGAACCGCCGATCAGCGCGGTGAACATCCATGCGAAGCCTAGGGCTCGCAGCTTGTGGGTCAGTTTCATCATTTCTCCAATTAGAACGGTGCTAGTCCTGGTGTTGAGCAGGAGTCCGTGGTCGTCCGGACTCCGCGGAAACGCGGCTGACCCGCGCGCTGATCGATGCTTGGCAGCCTGCTTGATTACTCGCGTTTGAAAGCGAACGGCAATTCGAAAATGATGTCGCGGCCCTGCGCAGCGCACTTGACGTCGCGCAACAGGACCTGCGCCTGACGCGCGAAGATGCGATTGGTGGAACTCACGATCGTCACGTCCTTGATCTCACCCGAAGAGGCCACCGTGAAGCGCAGCACGGCCTCGCCCCGGTCGAGCCCTTCGCGAATCGCATCCCGCGGATACGCACTGTCCCCGAGCACCGTTGCATAGTTGGTGCAAGCGGCGCGAATGCTCGGCGCCGGAGGCGCGGACGGTCCGGGAGGTGCGGCAGGCGGCGCAACGACGGCGATCGGCGGCGACACCGTCGGCACGACGCTGGTCGTGGTCTGGATCGCGTTCGGCGGCGGCGGGACGTTCACCTGCACTTCCGGGGGCGGAATGTACGGTGGGGGCGGGCTGACGAACTTCGGCGGTGGCGGCAGCGAGACCGGCGGCGGCGGCGGCGGCGGCTTGATCTCTTCGATGATCTGCGTCTCGAGCGGCTTCTTGACGATGGCGATGACCTTCGTCGCAAGCCCGTTCAGCAGCGCATACACCAGTGCGATATGCAGAAGAACGACATCAGCGATGCCGACAATATGCTTGGTCGGATTGCGCTGGTCCTGCGCGTAGTCCATAAAATTTCAACTCCATGACGCGGGGGATTTGCTTTTCACGGACGGAAGAATCACGCGTTCCGGCCCAGAAAACTCGGTAAAGCGAGTGCGAAAACGCCTCTACGCCAAGCGTTTGCGACAACCCACGATGCTACACCAACTGCCTCGGCCGACGCCCAGATTTGGGGGAACCCCAGACGCTAACTGTTACGTCCGCCATCCCAAGCCAGATTCATGCCGAGCAGTCTGCCAACTGACTCTCGCATAAGCCGCGGCGGCCGTCATATCCGTGCTCGCAATGTCCACACCGCGAGACAAAGCAAGGATGTGGACTAGCGTCAAACGATCGCAGGGCGGAGGGCTGACGGTCCAGTCCGCTACGAACCGCCCAAAAAAAAACCACGGGATCGCTCCCGCGGTTTCGGCCCTACCAAACGTCCAATTACCTGAATTCGTAAGAAGCGCGGGCGTAGATGAAGCGACCATGGACATCGGCATACGAAGAGTCGTAGCCGGCCTGAAAGTAGCCCAGACCGCCGATGTTCGAGTAAGGAGGATCCTTGTCGAAGAGGTTCTTGATCCCCAGCGTGAGGCGAACGCCCTTGATCCCCGCGTAGTTGCCCTGGATATCGAAGGTCTCGTACGCGCCCACCCGACGGTCGGCGCCGGAAATGTCCGACGGGAAGTCCTGGTAGCCAGACTGGAAGTTCTGGATGAACGAGCCGCTCCAGGGACCGTAGTCGTACGTGACGCTGGCCGTGTGCTTCCAGCGCGGGATCACGCTTCCGCCATAGGTGTTCGCGTTCGCCACCACGCCGGTATACGACCCGTCCTGGTTCTGCACGTCGTCGCTCAGGAAGTACGTCCCGTTCAACGCAGCGGTGAAGCTACCGACAGGGGCAGGCATGCGGTATTTGAATTCGAAGTCGAGACCACGGACGTGCTGCTTGTACAAGTTGAGGTTCTGCTGGCTGATCGAGATGATCTGACCGGGTAGGCCATTCGTCGAAGCACCCCGCGTCACGAGACTGGCGAACTGCTGCGCGTCAGCGGCGTTATCGAGAATGCTTTGGGCAGCAATTCCACCGATGAAAATCGTGTTGCGCAGCTTGACGTCGAAATAATCGACGCCGAAATGCAGGTTGTCGGTCGGCTCCATGACTAACCCGTAGTTGAGCGAGGTGCTCTTTTCAGGCTGCAGCCGCGCGTTGCCGCCGTTGATCGTCGCGAACTGGGTTTGACAGTCGGTCGAGCTACC